>CAZDUD010000065.1:0-20169 GCA_964508485.1 uncultured Hyphomicrobium sp.
CATCTGGTACTCCTTGCCGGTGAGGTGGACGCGCTGTCCGTTGACCTCGACCGTCTTGGTATCGAGGTTGACCCTGAGGTCTCCTGTCTCGATGACCGACTGTGCGTGCCCTTTCGAGCGACGCACGATGGCGTGAATGCGTGCGACGAGCTCGTCCTTGTGGAACGGCTTCGTCATGTAGTCGTCCGCACCGAACCCGAGGCCGCGAACCTTGTCCTCGATCTGGGCGAGGCCAGACAGGATGAGGATCGGCGTCTGGACCTTCGCGACGCGGAGCATCTTCAAGACCTCGTAGCCGCTCATGTCGGGTAGGTTGAGGTCGAGAAGAATGATGTCGTAGTCGTAGAGCTTGCCGAGATCCACGCCCTCTTCGCCGAGGTCCGTTGTGTAAACGTTAAAACCCTCGGACTGGAGCATAAGCTCGATACTTTGCGCTGTAGCGCTATCGTCCTCAATCAGAAGGACCCGCATGCTAATTCCCTCTTCCTTGCCCCATCACAAGGCGCGCCGCCCATTGTTAATAGAACGCTACCGCCGGCTGGATAACCGAGCCCGAACTCTCATTACAAAAGTAACGATCACAGGTTAACAAACCCTAATTTCCGTTTCGGAACACGCCAAACGGACACGTGACTCGGTTCAACCCGGGCGAGACAACTCTTCTCGCCTCGCTCCGAAACGCTGGAGCGTTGCCTAACCCCGCAATGTACGAACCTTGTTCCCACGCAGCCTCGGATCCTGCGCGCTGCTTGGCCCCCTGAAAGGTCCGCGCCATGGGAAACGCCCGAAGCACGAATCAAGAGGTACCAGAATTCGCCCGCTAGCCCTAGGCCCGGAAAACAACTACAACGGTTAGGCAACGTAAAAACTTAGCAAACATAGCCAAAGCGTTGCTTTACCGCAACTTAACATGAGTGTGGCAGGGTAAACTTATAAGCTGCGGGACCTGCAGTGGCGCCCTGGCCGCCGTTCGGCCAGGAGGGCTGGGCCGGAACACGAGTCCGGGCCTCCCGGAAACCGGGATGGCACGCTTTTTGAGTGCTCGGGTCCAGGTGATTTTGAGTAGGGGTAACGGACGATGAAGGCACGGGAAACAGCCCTCAGACTGAAGCGCTTCGAGCTGGACGAGAAGGCCCGCAAAGTCGCCGATCTCGAGCACATGATCCGGGAGTTCGAGACCATCGCCTCCGACCTGGACCGTCAGATTCAGGCCGAGGAAGACCGCACCGGCGTCAAGGACGCCAAGCACTTCGCCTATTCGACGTTCGCCAAGTCCGCGGCCCTGCGCCGCGACAACCTCCGCGCATCGATCGGAGAGCTGCGCGCCAAGCTTGAGGCGGCACAGCAGGACGTCGATCAGGCGAGGCAGGAGTTGGACCGCGCAGCCACGGACCAGCCGCGCGAAATCACCCGCACCCGCCGCCGCAACGAACGCCCGACCGGTTTTGCGCTCCGCTGATCGGCCCTTCGGCTGACGGGGCTTACGGCCCCGCGCGCATCCGCTTGTGCACGCCGGGCCGGACGACTTGCGTTCGCCCCTTTCCCGTGCCAATCGCTCGAACCAGGGAGCGGCCATCCGCCCCCAGAGCGACGCCGCCAGGGAGCCGCGCACGCCCACGCCGCAAGGCATCCACGGGCGCGCGCCGAACGCAACGATGCGCCGGAAGCCTTACCTATCGATCCTTGCAGCGCTGACCGTCGCCGCCTCGGCCGCCGGGTGCTCCGCAACACTTCCCGACGTCACGATTCCAGCGCCGAAAGAAGCCACCGCAGCCGAGGCAGGCATCCCAAGTGCGACGGCCGCCTTGCAAGGTGCACCTCTTCCGCTGGACCTGGTTGCAGCCACACCGACTGAGGTTTACACGCGGGTCGCGCGGGGCGTCCTGTCCTGCTGGTTCGGCGCCGCCGGACCTTTGAAAGCAGGCTATATCTACCACGCCGAGGCAGAGCCCGCCTCGAAGGGCGGCGCCTCGGAAATCAAGATCATGACGCGCGAAACCGCCGCCGATGACCCGCGCGCGCTGCGTGCCTATCGGATTGTCTTTGCGCCGTCCGAGAACAAGACACGGATCGAGATCGAGAACGTCCGAATTCCGGAGCCGCTTGCCACGCGCCTGAAGTCGGATGTTAACCGCTGGTCCGCCGACGAGGCGGGGTGCGAGGATCCCGTCACCGCGGGCTGGTCGGCCGAGGAGCGTATCGAGACCAGCGCGACGAAGAAGGCCGCCAAAAACAAAAAACCGTAGTGCCGGGTTGCACCCGCTCTACGGCTTTCCCCACACACCAAGCCCCTCACGCGCCGGCAAGTGCCGGGCGCGCATCAAGGCTGGCTACCGTCGTTTGTCGCTCAGCTCCGGTAGTCCTGGATCCGCGTTGCCCGCAGCCCAGGGAGGCCATGCTTGTCGATCGAACGCTGCCAGGACAGGAACTCGTCCACGGTCAGCTTGTAACGCTCGCAAGCCTCCTCGATGCTGATAAGACCTCCGCGCACGGCCGCCACGACCTCCGCCTTGCGGCGGATGACCCAGCGCTTCGTATCCCGGGGCGGGAGATCGGCAACCGTCAGCGGACTCCCATCGGGGCCGATAACGTAGCGCACACGCGCTCTCATTTGATGTTCGGTCATGATACTCAATACTGCTACTGACCAGCCGTAAAGCTATCCGATTTCTCTTAAACATGGCCTAAGCCATTGAGTAAACGTACTATAAAATACTGTGCGAAATCACGCATCCTAATTCGATATGGTTGACGGCCGTGGCGGATTGGCACGAAACGGACGGGCCGGAGCAACTCTCCCTGGCTTGCCCGGCTTGCACAGGGGAGGATCTGCCCCTTATCATATTGATAGATAGATGCGGCGCAGCTTGCTGCGCCGCACAATGCTTGTTTGTTCAGGCCATCTTTCGCAAACGAGACTGGGACCGTGGCATCGCCATCGCTTGAGACCCCGATTGGAGACGGCAAGAGGAAGCGCGTCGTCGTCGCCATGTCCGGCGGGGTCGACTCCTCGGTGGTCGCCGGTCTGCTTGCGCGTTCGGGCCACGACGTGATCGGCATCACGCTGCAGCTCTACGACCACGGCCACGCCGTTGGCCGGAAGGGCGCCTGCTGCGCCGGCCAGGACGTCGAGGACGCCCGTCGCGTCGCCCAGAAGCTCGACATTCCCCACTACGTCCTCGACTACGAGAAGCGGTTCTCGGACGCCGTGATGAAGTCGTTCGCGGAAAGCTACGTCGCGGGCGAGACGCCCATTCCCTGCGTCACCTGCAACCAGACGATCAAGTTCCACGATCTGCTGGGCACGGCGCGCGAGCTCGGCGCGGATCTCCTCGCGACCGGACACTACATCCAGCGCCGCAACGGAGCACACGGGCCCAACCTGTTCCGTGCTCGCGATGCGGACCGTGACCAGAGCTACTTCCTGTTCGCAACCACGCGCGAGCAGCTCGCCCACCTGTGGTTCCCGCTCGGAGACATGCTGAAGCCTGACGTGCGCGCCTTGGCGCAGGACCTCGGGCTGCTCGTCGCTGACAAGGCCGACAGCCAGGACATCTGCTTCGTTCCGCAGGGCCGCTACAGCGACGTCATCGAACGCCTGAAGCCCGGCGCGCTCCAGGCCGGCGATATCGTCCACATCGACGGACGCCGCCTCGGCCGCCACGACGGGATCGTCAACTACACCATCGGCCAGCGCCGCGGCCTGAAGATTGCCTCCGCTGAGCCGCTGTATGTCCTCTCCCTCAACGCCAAGCGCAACGAGGTGGTGGTGGGACCACGTGCCTTCTTGCACACCCGTGCCCTTGTTCTTAGGAACGTCAATTGGCTCGGAGATGGCAGCCTCGAGGACGCCGTACGCAACGGGGGGATCGAGGTTTACGCGCGGATCAGATCGTCTCAAGCTCCACAACCGGCAACAGTTTCCGTCGATTCCGAGGGAACCGTGACCGTCATGTTGCGCGACGGGGAGCATGGCGCCGCAGCCGGCCAGGCTTGCGTGCTCTACGCCGACGGAACGACCGAGGCGCGGGTGCTGGGCGGCGGATGGATTGCGCAGTCCATGAAGGCCGATAGAATGAACTGGTTGGAGTCACCCGCGTGACGGCGCGGAAGCAAGGGTGGTGGACCGGAAAGACCTGCTTTGACAGACAGGCTTCGACGTCCCGTAAGACTTCGGTGGGAGACAAACGCGTGCAGAAGATCAAGACCCAGATGAAGCCTCGCTTGCGTGTCGAGGACCTCGAGCGCGCGAATGGCCGCATCGTTGGCATCGGCCGTATCGAGGAGGACGTGGTCAAGACCGCCTACCGCCGCTGGGCGCCGATCTACGACCACACCTTCGGCCGTGTTTCGACCGAGGGCCGCAAGCATGCCGTCGAGGTGATCAACGCCAGCATCGAGAGCGGCCGCGTGCTCGAGGTCGGCGTCGGCACGGGCCTCGCGCTGGCCGACTACGGCCGTCACCTCGAGGTCGTCGGCATCGACCTCTCGCCCGACATGCTGGACAAGGCGCGCGATCGCGTCGCCAAGGATGGCCTGGACCATGTGACCGGCCTGCACGAGATGGATGCTGGCGACCTGCAGTTCCCGGACAACTCCTTCGACATCGTGACAGCCATGTTCGTCATGACCGTCGTGCCGGAGCCCGAGCGCGTCATGCGCGAGCTGGCGCGCGTCACCAAGCCCGGCGGCGAGGTGCTGATCGTCAACCACTTCAGCCAGACCGAAGGCGTGCGCGGCTGGGTCGAGCGGCGCATGGCACCCTTCGCCGAGATCATCGGCTGGCGCTCCGTCTTCGATCAGTCCCGCGTCATGGTGTGCGACAACCTCACGCTGACCGAGCGCAAGGCGCTCCGCCCGTGGGGCATCTTCACGATGATGCGCTTCAAGAAGCACGCGGAAGAGGACCAGAAGCCCATCGCCGCCGAGTAAACGGGGACCAACGGGCGGAAGGCCCCTGCACAATCGGAAAATGCGGGACAGCGCGGGCGGCGCTTGACGCCGGGCCCGCCGATTCCTATAGACCAGGGTCTTCGGCGGGATAGCTCAGGTGGTTAGAGCGAAGGTCTCATAATCCTTAGGTCGGCGGTTCAAGTCCGCCTCCCGCTACCATCAATACCGCGCCTCGGCCGCGCATCCCCTTCAAGCTCGCAGGATGAGCCCGCCCAACAAGGCCGCGCTTGGCCAGGGCGCGGGCATAGCGGCGAGGAACGGGTCTTGGAGCAGGGGCGCGCGGGGCACCCGCCAGCCTTCCAGGCCCTACAAACGCAAAAAGCCCCCGCCGCCGGCCCTTGGAACCAAGCCGGTCGACTGCCGGGCGAACGCATGTAAGCGGATTGCCCGGCATGCCTATCCGGCGAGCCGCGGATCCTCGCTGTCGTGCGCGTGCCGGACGGCGCGCAGGAGCTTCTCGCTCACCTGGCCGCGGTCGAGAATGACCTTCTGGTCGTGCACCGACTTGACGGCTTTGAGCGGAACCAGGAACTCGCCGAAGTTCTCGACGTAGACGCTGAGATCGTCCGCGGTGACGTCGTGTACCGAGCCGATCCCCTCCTCGCCCTCGGCGAGAAACACCATGAACTCGCGCTGTATGAGCTCCCGCATGACGCTATCTCCTGGCTTGGCTGAGTTGCGCGCTGAATGTGAAAGCTATTGTGCCGGCTGAGGCGGGTTCTCGGGCGAGGCCGCGGGCGGAGAGGCCGGCACGTTGCTTGCCTCCCGGTTATTCAGCGGCCCGAACAGCGTGACGATCAGGGCCAGCGCGATGACGAGCCCGACGATGAAAAGGCCGGTCGCGCCCCAGCGCCTGTCTTCCGCCCGGGTCCTGAGCTCCTCCGGTCTGCTGTCATTCGCGGCCATGGCTTCCTCCTCTGTAAACTTGTGGTTTCAGGAGAAAACGTGCCGCCACGTCCGAGGGTTCCGAGAGCACGCCTTGCCGTTACGCCGCCATGATCCCGCGCTCTTTTGCTTACCGATAACCACGCGGGCGCAAAATCGCGGCCTGCACACATCGGAGGAACACTCCGGCACGAAAATGCGTTAATATCCAGACGGATCGCCAAGGGGGATATGTCCTGCAATACGGGTCGCAACACACCATGATCCCCGGATCTCCCACGAGACGTGCCGCAGCACTTGTTCTTGCGGCCGTCCTCCTGTCGGCAGCGATGGCCTCCGGCATCCCGGCATATGCCCAGAGCGGCACCGATGAGCGAACCGAGCAGACAACGGCACTCGCCGGGCCTGCGGCGTTGGCAGTCGTCTCCCTGCGCGCCCAGCATATCTCGGTGTACGACGCCCAAGGCAACGCAACCCGCGCGCGCGTCTCGAGCGGACAGACGGACTACGAGACCCCGGTCGGCATCTACAGCATCCTGCAGAAGAACCGCGACCACTACTCGAACCTCTACGACGACGCGGAAATGCCGTTCATGCAGCGTCTGACCTGGTCCGGCATCGCGCTCCATGCCGGCGCGTTGCCTGGATACCCGGCCTCCCACGGCTGCGTGCGCCTGCCGTACAACTTCGCAAACGAGATCTTCGGGCTGTCCAAGATCGGCACGCGCGTTATCGTTGCCGGCGAAGACGTGGCGCCGTCCGGGATTGCCCACCCGGCCTTGTGGAAGCCGAAGGCAGCGGGCCTAAGCCGTCCCGTGACCACGCAGATCGCCTACGATCCCGATGAGGATGCGGCCAACCGAGCATTCGAGCCCGATCTGCGTAACTGGCCTGAGCGCAAAGCGTTGCTCGACCAGTTGAAGTCCACCGCCGCCGCGAAAGCCACCGAGGCCGAAGCCGCAGCACCCGAGCTTGATGAGCTGACGAAAGCGAAGAAGGCGAAAACGGCCGACCGCGCCAAGACGGCCAAGGCCCTGAAGCGCGCCGAGGCCGCCAAGAAGAAAGCCGACGATTGGGCCGCGTCTGCCACGCGTCGCGTTGCCGACGCGAAGACCGATAAGCGGCGCAAATCTGCGGAGGCCGAGGCCGCGAAAGCGGCGACCGCCATCACGAAGGCCGATGAGAAGCTGGCAGCCGCCAAGACGGCGGACGACGCGGCCGGAACCGAGCTTCAGCGCGCAACCGAGGCCTTCGAAGCAGCCAACGCCGTAAAGAAAGCCGCCGTCGCCGTCGCGCAAGAAGCAAAACGCAAAACGCTCCCCGTTTCTGTCTTCGTCAGCCTGAAGGCGCAGCGGGTATACGTACGCCAGGGCCACGAGCCCGTGCTCGACGTGCCGATAACGATCGCCGAGCCCGAGAAGTCAATCGGGACGCACATCTTCACGGCCATGGACTACAAGGACGACGGCACCGACGTGCGCTGGAGCGTCGTCTCCCTGCGCCCGCGTCCCACCGGCACCGTCGAGGACGAGCCGCTCACGAGCCGCAGGAAGCGCACCGCCACGGACAAGCCCCCTCCCCCCACCGAGCTGGGTCCGGCTACGGCGGCGCTTGACCGCGTGACCCTGCCGCCCGAGGTCGTCGCACGGGCCTCGGAGTACGTATGGCCGGGATCTTCGCTCATCATCTCCGACGAGGAACTGAGCAAGGAAACCGGCAAGGCAACGGATTTCGTCGTGCTGATCAGCGGCGAGCCGCAGGGCGGCATCAAGAAACGGCCGCGCCCGAAGCCCGACTATCGCTATGATCCCTACTATTACGACGACTACTATTACAACGACCGCTACTACTATAACGACCGCCGGCGCCGGCCACGCGGTCCGTCATTCTTCAGCTTCTGGTGATCGCGCCGAACGGGAGGGCACCCGTTGTCGAGACTGGGGGGACAGATTGCTCTGAGCTTGGGATTGGCCGTCGCGCTCGTGGCGGCTCTCCCGTGCGCCGCGTCTGCCGGCTCTCCCGCATCTGACAACGCCGCGGCCGAACGCCTGGCCCGCTGGCGCGCGGCCAAAGCGGGCCGTCTTACCCTGCCGCTTCCGGGCACCCCCGACACGAACCAGCCGATGACCCGCCTCGCTGCGGCCGGGCTGACGCTCGGCGCCCCGATGCTGATTCGTATCTTCAAGGCCGAATCCGAGCTTGAGGTATGGATCAAGAAGCGCAACAGCTACGTCCGCTTCGCGACCTACCCCGTCTGCTACTGGTCGGGTGCGCTCGGGCCCAAGCTCCGTGAAGGCGACCGGCAGACGCCCGAAGGCTTCTACACGCTCACGGAGCGGGAGCTTCATCACGGAGGACGCTGGCGCCGCTCCCTCAACATCGGCTACCCGAACGCATTCGACCGCGTGAACGGGCGCAGCGGCTCGAACATCCTCGTCCACGGAGGCTGCGATTCCATTGGCTGCTTCGCCATGACGGATGCCGTCAACACCGAGCTTTTCGATCTCGTCTCGGCCGCGTTGCGGAGCGGTACCGAGAGCGTCCAGCTTCACGTCTTCCCGTTCCGCATGACGGATGCAAACCTTGCGGCCCATCCGGCGGGCAAGTGGACGGAGTTCTGGAACGACTTAAAGCTCGGCCATGACTCGTTTGAGCGCACGCGGCTGCCGCCCAACATCTCGGTCTGCGGCAGGAGATATCGCGTGCGCGACAACTCACCCTTCGAGCGCGCCAGCGAGCGGATCGAGCTGTGCGAGCAGGATCGCATCCTGATCCCCGATCATCTCGAGGTGGCCCAGACAAAGGGCCAGCAGGCCAGCCTGCAGGCTGAGCCGTCCGCACCGCGGTGCTCGACGCAACGCGCGAGCTGCCGCAAGTGGGTCGCACTCCGCAACCGGCGCACCGCAAGCCGCACCGTGGCCGGACGAAGCGGAAGCAGGAGCTCCGCTGTCCGTTGAGTACAGACGCCTACGACGGCGGCTTTGACACCAAACGTAGGAATGCCTCGACTCTGGCGCGGTCATGATATTCGTCCGCGCGCACGATCAAGCCGTCGCGCACTCGCATCAGCATGCGGAATGTCCCGGACAGCGTCTCCCCGCTCGCGTTGTGCCGGTACATGAACTCGACGTTGAACCGGCACATATCGCCATCGACGACGAAGTTGTGGGGGCGGAAGAGGATATACGTGAAATCCACCCTCACCTGCCGCAGCACCGCGCCGATGCGCTCCTTCCCGACCGTCTCCCCGCCATGCGGCAGAAGCTCGTCTGAGATGTAGAGGGCATACACGCAGTCGTCCCCGACCACCGTCAACGCGGCATCAACGTCGCCTTTGATCCATGCTCTGTTGAACGCTTCGACGGCCGCTCGAGGAGACGTGCTCATGACGGCACCAGCAAGCTCTCACACGCGCGGACGGCGCGGCAGCTCGATCGGCAGAAACTCGACGCCGGACTGCTGCACGGGTTGCGGATAGAGCTTCATGAGCTCCAGCACGTCGGTCGGCATGCCGACCTTCACCGGAAGCCCGAGCGATTTGGCTTCGCTCGCGGTCAAAGCGTAGTCGTGCGTCCAATGTCCGCCCGCGAGCTTGTCAGCGATGGCCTCGGCCGACGCCTGATCGAGGCGCGGCGTCAGGATCTCGACAGCACCCCGCTTCACCTGCTGAAGCGCCTTCTCGCTGACATCCGCCAGCACGAGCGTGAGGTCCATGACGTCCGACACCGGCTTCGAATCGCGCGCCTTCACGATGCTCGCGGCCGGTAGCCCGAGAATCTGCGGATCGATGGGGCCAAGCACCGAGAACTCGCCAAGCACGATCTCGTCGGCGGCAAGTGCCACAAGCGTGCCGCCCGACATGGCGTAGACGGGAACGTAGACGGTGACCTTTGCCGGATGCGCCTCGACCGCCCGCGCAATCTGCATGGCGGCAAGCACCAGGCCGCCCGGCGTGTGGAGGATGAGGTCGATGGGAACCGTATCGGGCGTCTCTTTGATCGCCGCAATGATCGTCTGCGCATCCTCGAGATCGATGTGCCGGGATACGGAGAATCCGAACAGGCTGCGCCGCTCCTGGCGATGGATCATCGTGATGACCCGCGTCCCGTGCACTTTCTCGATGGCACGGATGGCCTGCTCGCGCCGCATTGCAAACCACCGCCCCATGAGCAGCGGCTGCAAAGCCATGACAATGATGACAACCCAGATCAGGGACGAGAAATCAAAAGACATCGGGGCTCCTTGGCGCGAGTAAGGCTGCGGCAGCGGCAAGCGCCCCCCAACATCGCGCCTCCCCAATCAGTCTAGGCGGGGACGCCTTAGGATTGAAGCCCAACTTGCTTCACACCGGCCTCATCGAGCGCCCGAAGGCGCCGCCGGAGCATGATGACGTAATAGAGCATGTAGAGGTACTGGAACGTCTCCACCACCTCGCTCGGCCGCGCATAGATTCCCCTGCCGAGGAAATCCTTGCCGAGATCGTCGACCACCTTGAACGCGAGTGCGATAAGGGCAGCCGGCGCAATGACGAGCGACGGCGTGAGCAGCGCGAGCAGGGGCCAGCGGAAATAACCCGTCCATTGCTGGATGAACGGGATAAGCAGCCCGCCCACGAACATCGCGTTGTCGAACAGAAGCTTCGGCCGCTGGTTGAACCACGCAGATGTGTTGTGGAGATTCGTCTCCTGCTGCCGGTTGATGTCCGACCAGTAGGACGGTGTGTTCCAGTTGAAGAAATGCTGGCCCCAGCTGTGCTCCTCGCCGGCGATGTAGAACGCGGCCAGCGCAAAAATCAGCACAAGGACCCAGAGCAGCCGGCTGCCCTTCACAACCTCGTAGCCGAGCGCCTGAATGCACAGCACGGCAGCCGCGCCCGCCAAGAAGAATTGCGAGAGTTCGAGGAACCCGTACCCCTCGGGCAGCACGTGCGCCAGGTAGAACTCCGGCGCCGCATAGTGGATCGCCACGACGACGATCAGGATCGCGATCGGAAGTGCCGTCGTCCACCACGCATCGGCGCGGCCGGGTGCCCAGCTCCAGGCGGGGATGACATCCAGCGGGCGAGGAAGCTCGTGCACGGAACCTGCCGAAGAAAAAGCGTCCATCACGCGATCATCCGGACTGAGAAATGAAGGGGCGTACCGTCAACGCCCCGCAACACATGACAAATTTATGACCGAGGAACAAGCACGGACGCGCACTCATCCCGTATTTATGGAGCGCGCGTGTAAACGCCAGCAAACTCCCGCTCACGGCCGTTTATGACGGCGCTCCCCGTTTGCGGAGGGGATCGACCTTACGAATATGAACTTTTCTTAAGATAAGCGTTTTCAGTAACTTCCCCCCTTGAATCAGCCCGTCATCGAACTATTTTCGCGCTCGCCGCCGCCAAGGTCCGCGTGCGGGCCAAGCCTTCGCGTGAAGGCTGGCCGCCCCAAAAGTCGGTCCATGCGTCGGCGGGATCGGATACGAACCGCATGTGACGGCCGCTCACGCAGTGGCGGTACGAAGGGGAGGCTTTGCACGATGGCGCCGCTCATAGAGGCGAGGACACTGCGCAAGACATTCGGTGCCATCACGGCCGTCGACGGAATCTCGCTCGCCGTCGAAAAGGGTGAGGTGCTGGGCTTCCTAGGCCCCAACGGCGCCGGCAAATCCACCACCATGAAAATGATCACGGGCTTCCTCGAGCCCGACGCAGGATCGGCCGCGATCTGCGGCGCCGACGTCAACGAGCATCCCAAGGAAGCAAAGGCAAAGCTCGGCTATTTGCCCGAAGGCGCACCGGCCTATGGCGACATGACGCCTAACGCGTTCCTGTCTTTCATCGCCGAGGTCCGGGGCTATAGCGCCGGCGACCTCAAGGCCCGCGTGTCCGCGGCCATCTCGCGCGCCGGCCTTGGCGCCGTCGTCGACCAACGCATCGAAACGCTATCCAAAGGCTTCAAGCGCCGCGTCGGCCTGGCGCAGGCCATCCTGCACGATCCGCCCGTGCTGATCATGGACGAGCCGACCGACGGCCTCGACCCCAACCAGAAGCATCATGTGCGCGAGCTGATCCGCGAGATGGCGCCCCACAAAGCCATCATCGTCTCGACCCACATCCTGGAGGAGGTCGAAGCCGTCTGCACACGCGCTGTCATCATCAACCGCGGACGCATCGTCGCCGACGGCACCGCCGAGGACCTCCTGCGCCGCGCCCGCAACCACGGAGCCGTCGCCATCAAGGTCCTCGAAGCCGATGCCGCGCGTGTCGCGAAAGCGCTTTCCGCCATGTCCGAGATCGCAGGCGTCGAGACCGCGGAGAAGGCCAACGGCCACATCCGCCTGCGCGCCCTGCCGAAAACCACGGGGCTACCCATGAAGGTGATCGGCGACGTCCTGCGCCGCGAGAGCCTTTCCGTCGAGGAGATCTATGTCGAGCACGCCAGGCTCGACGACGTCTTCCGCGAGATCACAATGTCGGCCCAGGCTTGAGGACATCACCCCCATGCGCGAGACGCTCAAGACCGCCTACATCATCGCCAAGCGTGAGTTCGCAGCCTACTTCGCAACGCCGCTGGCCGCCGTGTTCCTCACCATCTTCGTTGCCGCCACCGGCGCCTTCGCCTTCTACATCGGTGGCTTTTTCCAGCGCGGCCAGGCGAACCTCGATTCCTTCTTCGCCTATCATCCCTGGCTCTACCTGCTGCTCGTACCCGCCATCGCCATGCGCCTCTGGGCCGAGGAGCGCAAGAGCGGCACCATCGAGTTGCTGATGACGCTCCCGGTCTCGCCCGCCGAGGCCATCCTCGGCAAGTTCGCCGCCGCCTGGGCATTCATCGGCCTCGCCCTCGTCTTGACGTTCCCGATCTGGATCACGGTCAACATCCTCGGCGATCCCGACAACGGCGTCATTTTGACGAGCTACCTCGGCAGCTTCCTCGTGGCCGGCGCTTTCCTCGCCATCGGCGCCTTCATCTCGGCGCTCACCAAGAACCAGGTCATCGCCTTCATTCTCTCGGCGACTGTCTGCTTCCTGCTCGTGACCAGCGGCATGGAGCTGGTGCAGAACGCGTTGCGCACCTGGACGCCCCGCATCGTCGCCGATGCCGTCGCCTCGATGAGCTTCCTGACCCATTACGAGGAGATCACCCGCGGCGTGCTGAGCCTCGACTCGATCGTCTTCTTCGTCTCCATCATCTCCTTCGCGCTGTTCGCCAATGCGATCGCCGTCGGCCAGAAGAAATCCGCCTGAGGTCCGCACCATGTCAGACGTCATCTCCTCCGTGCGCACCCGCCTCGCCGCCGCCTTCTCGGGGCTCGTCGCCTACGCGTCGCATCTCTCGCCCGCACGGCTCGCCTGGGGCGGCCTTGCGCTTGCCGCCGTCACGTTGCTGTCCCTCAACCTCATCGCCTCCCAGACGCTCGGAAGCTGGAAGGCCGACCTCACGCAGGACAAGCTCTACTCGATCTCGCCCGGCTCCGTGACCGTGCTCCAGGCCATGGACGAGCCGATCAAGGCGCGTCTCTATTTCTCGAGCAAGCTCGGTGAGATCGCACCCACCTACGCGCGCTATTTCGACCGCCTGCGCACGCTGCTCGAAGACTTCCAGCGCATCTCTGGCGGCAAGCTCGAGCTTGAGATCCTGGATCCGGCGCCGTTCTCCGACGCAGAGGATCAGGCCGTTGCGGCGGGCTTAAGCGGGCAGCGCCTCAATGCCGAGGGCGAAATGGCCTACTTCGGCCTCGTCGCGAACAACTCGACCGACAACCAGCAAGTGATCGGCTTCTTCGCGCCGAGCCGTGAGAACTTCGTCGAGTACGACATCACGAAGCTCATTCACGCCCTCTCCAATCCGAAGAAGCGCATCGTCGGCCTCATGTCCTCGCTGCCTCTCGACGGCGGCCAGAACCCGATGAGCCAGCAGCCGACACAGCCTTGGATCATCATGAGCCAGATCCGCGAGTTCTTCGACGTCGAGACCGTCGATCAGTCGGTGAAGGAGATCCCGGCTCGCATCGACGTGCTGCTCGTCGCCCAGCCGACGCAGCTCACCTCCGAGGCCGCCTACGCCATCGACCAGTATGCGCTGAAGGGAGGCAAGCTCCTCGTCCTGATCGATCCCGCGGCGGAAGCCGCCCAGTTGGAGCTGATGCAGAAGCAGGGCGAAGGACGCGCCGAGCTGGCGAAGCTCCTCAAATCCTGGGGCGTGGAGTTCGATCCCAAGAAGGTCGCAGGCGATATCCGTCATGCGCGCCGCGTGCAGTTCGGCCGTGGCGACGACGGCATGGTGACCGAGTACGTGGCCTGGCTCGGACTCGACAAGAGCAACATCGATCAGCGTGACGTCCTCTCGGGCGGGATCGAGAACTTGAACCTCGCCTCCGCGGGCTTCCTCACGCCGGCAAGCGGCGCCTCGACCAAGGTCACGTCCATTCTCACCACCTCGCCCGAGGCCATGGAGATCGACTCGTCGAAGGTCGGCATGGGCGGCGATCCGGTCGCCTTGCTGCGCAGCTATGTACCCGGAGGCAAGCCGCTGATGCTCGCCGCCCGCGTTGCAGGCGAGACCAGGACGGCGTTCCCGAACGGCGCGCCGAAGCCCGTGGAGAAGAAGGAGGAGAAGAAGGAGGAGCCCGCGAAGCCGGACGGTACACCCGTCGACGCGGCGAAGCAGGACGCCAAGCCGTCAGACAAGCCCGCCGAGCAGAAGCCCGGCCCCGGTCATGTCGCGGAGGGACGCATCAACGCCATCGTCGTGGCGGACACCGATCTCCTGGCAGACCGCTTCTGGGTCGATAGCCGCGAGATGTTCGGTCAGGCATTCGTCATGCCGTCCGCGAGCAACGGCGCCTTCATCCTGGGCGCACTCGAGAACCTCTCAGGCAGCGATGCCCTCATCGCGCTGCGCGGCCGCGGCATCAAGGAGCGCACCTTCACCCTCGTCGAGGACCTGCGGCGTGACGCCGAGCGCAAGTTCCGCGAGAAGGAGGAGGCCCTGACGGCCAAGCTCAAGTCCGTCGAGCAGGAGCTGGAGAAGCTGCAGACCACGAGCGCTGCAGCCGGCGGCAACGTCATCGTCTCCGACAAGGAGCGCGAGGCGATCGAAGGCTTCAAGAACCAGATGCTCGAAACCCGCCGCGAGTTGCGCCAGGTGAAGCTCGCGCTGAGCCAGAGCATCGACAGCCTCGACGGCTGGCTGAAGTTCGCCAACATCGCCCTCGTCCCGCTCCTGATCGCGATCGGCGGAATAGCATGGACGATTTGGCGGTCCCGTCGCACGGCACCGAGATCGTGACCCGCCGAGTTCCAGACTGAAGAGAGAAGAGCGATGACGCCCAAGCAGTTTGCAGCCCTCGCCACCGTGGCCGCCCTCTCGTTGATCGCGGCCGTGGCCGTCTACTCCGTTCGCAAACCGTGGACAGGAGAGACCCTCGGCACCGGCAAGCTTTTCCCGAGCCTCGCGTCGAATGCAGGTAACGTCGAGCGCATCGCGATCGAGCAGGGCGGACAGTCTCTGACCATCGAGAAGTCGGGAGACCAATGGCAGCTGAAGAACCAGGACGGCTACCCGGCGAGCACAGAGAAAATCCATGCCCTGCTGCTCGCGCTGACGGACGCCGAGCTGCTCGAGCCCAAGACGCGCGTCTCCGGACGCTATGCCCTCCTCGAGGTCGATGACCCGGCACAGAAGAGCTCGAACGCGCGCCTGATCAAGCTCGAGGACCGGAGCGGCAACATCCTGGCCGAGATCGTCGCCGGCAAGCAGCGCCCCGGCGCAGGATCCACAGGCCAAAGCAAGGGCGGCACCTACGTCCGCCGTCCCAGCGACGAGCAGAGCTGGCTTGCGAGCACCAGCATTGTCGGCGGTGTGGCGCTCAAGGACTGGACCAGCCAGCGGGTCTTCGAGACTCAAACCGAGAAGATCAAGGAGCTGACGGTCGAGATTCAGGGCGAGGCGCCCTACAAGGTCAAGCGCAACGCAGGCGGCAGCCACGAGCTCGACGCCATCCCCGACGGCAAGAAGGTCAAGTACGTCAACATGGTCGATAACATCATCGAGGCCGCCTCGTTCCTCGACTTCGAGCATGTGCGCAAGGCGTCCACGGGCGGCCAAGCCGGGACCGTGAGCTTCGAGACCGACGGCGGCCTCAAGATCGCGCTGAAGGTCCGCCGCGACAAGGACGGCGCATGGATCGCCATCGACCCCTCGGGCGAAGGCGACGCCAAAAAAGCCGTCGACGACATCCGCGCGCGCGCGGGAGGCTGGGAGTTCGAGGTCCTGCCTTCCAAGGTCGACACGATGCTGAAGAAGAAAGCCGACCTTCTCGAGGATATCGAGACATCGGAAAGCGCGAGCCCGGCGGCTCCGGGCGCACCGCCTCAGCTCCCGACACCGTGACGCGGAATAGCGCGGCTCAGGACGACTTAGCGACCACCTTAACGGCGTCGAACCTCTCCCACGACGGCCGTGAAAACCGCTCGACGAGGAAGTCGATGAACACGCGCGACTTGGCGGCGAGGAACCGGTTCGGCGCGTAGAGCGCATGGATGGAGAGATCCTGCGGCGGATAGTCGGCGAGCACGACCTTGAGCCGCCCGGCGGTAACGTCCGCGCCAACGATGAAGCTCGGCAACCGCGCAACGCCGATGCCCTTGAGCGCCGCATCCCGCAGCGTGTCGCCATTGTTCGAGCTGAGGCACGCCGCGACCGGAACCGAGATCGGCACGCCGTTTTCAGTAAGATGCCAGCGCGGCACCGTCGTCGAATGTCCGTAGTGCAAGCATTTGTGACTGACGAGATCGGCAGGCACCTTGGGCGCCCCATGGCGCGCGATGTAGTCAGGGCTCGCGACAAGCACCACGCGCGCCGCCGCAATACGCCGCGCAATCAGGCTCGAGTCGACGAGCGCGCCGATGCGCACCGTGACGTCGACGCCTTCCTCGAGCGGATCGATCATGCGGTCGGTCAGCGTGAGCTCGACCTTGAGATCGCGGTAGCGATCCATGAAGTCCGCGATGGCAGAGCCCAGATAGAGCGTCCCGAACGACATCGGCGCATTGACCTTGAGCACACCCTTGGGCTCGTCGTGGAGCCGCGAGATCTGCGCTTCCGTCTCCGCGATCTGCGCAAGAATGCCAAGACAGCGCTCGTAATAGGCGAGCCCCGCCTCCGTTGGCGTGACGCGCCGCGTCGTCCGGTCGAGAAGGCGCGCGCCGAGCTCCTGCTCGAGTTGCGTGATGGCCTTGCTGATCGCCGACCGCGTGACGCCGAGCTTCCGCGCAGCCTCGGCAAAACTCCCGGTGGCCACGACCTTTGTCAGCACGTTCATCGCTTCAAGCTTATCCATCGGCGTCGGGTCCCAGCCTTCAGATCAGCGTCTTGAAGTTCGTGTAGAGCGTGCGTGCCACGGATGTGTACGTCGGCAGCCGGCCCGCAACCTCCGCCGCAAGACGCGCGACGCTGCCCGCGCCGAGCGTCGCTTCGAGCGCCCGCTCATATTCCGGAATGGCCGCCCAGTCCGCCACCGTATCCCGCGTCGCTTCCACATGGCACTGCAGCCCATAGGCACGCGGCCCGTATCGGAACGCCTGGATCTCGCACACGTCCGACCGCGCGAGGTGCACCGCGCCCGGGGGTAGCGCTTTCACCTCGGCACCATGCCATTGCAGCACCTCGATAGGGTCGGGCACACCGGCAAACAGCGGATCGGCGCGGCCGGCCTCCGTCTGCGAGATGGTGAGCGCCCCGACCTCGGGACGCGCGCCCGGACCGACCTGCCCGCCAAGCGCATCCGCGAGAAGCTGATGACCGAGACATAGGCCGAGATAGGGCCGTCCCATCTCGGCGACGAACCGACGGATGGCCGCCTTTTCCGCCTTGAGCCAGGGAAACTGATCCTCCTGCCAAGTGTCCTGCGGACCGCCCATCACCAGCATGACGTCGTAAGGCTCGAGATCCGGAATGGGCTCGCCCTGATCAAGCTCCACCGTGTGCCAGGCGACCCCGTCTTCTCGCAGAAAGTCGCGGAACACACCCGGGTGCTCAACGGCAAGATGCTGGAGAACCAAGACCTGCATGATCCGCGCTTCCTTTTCTCGTATTTCCCAAAGGACGTTCACCCGGTAGCCACTCATCCGCCGGGCCCCACTCGAACCAACCGACCTCACCCTAAGACGGCTTTCATTTCTTGCACAATAGTTTCCCAGCAAGAAACTCGACAAATCCATCTGTGGTGAGTTCCCCGCGCCTCCAGCCGACGCAGGCGACCTGCATTGGATTTGCCCGCTCGCTGAGCCCAGCGCTCACGGATTGAGCAACAAAAGCGCCAGCAAGGAAAAGCGTCAGACCATTATCACTTGCCGCCACCGCCCCCCTGGAAACCCAGGCAGTACCGGGGTTTGCGCGCATTCACCAATCTTACTGATGGGTAAGTTTCACCTCTGGCACAAGAGTTGCCTGTAGGGAAACCAGCCTAAGTCGCGGGCAGCCACTCGATCCGGCGTGGCATGGGGCTTGCGGGGGCTATAGCTGCGCAGCGAGTAGCAGGGGAGATCTACATGGCCGATCAAGCAACAGGCATGTTGACAGTTTTCACGGAGTTCTACTTTTTCTTAACTATCGTGTTGATGTTCTTCATCCACATCGGCTTCTGTATGTATGAGGTCGGTGTCGCGCGAACCAAGAACGTCCAGCACACACTTCTCAAGAACGCGATGGCGATCCCGGTCGTCGGCCTCGCCTTCTTCCTGTTCGGCATGTGGATCTACATCAGCTTGCAAGGCTGGCCCGTAGCCACCACGACCGTCAGCTTCGCGACCGGCTTCGAGCCCTGGTCAGAGAAGCTTGCACCCAACCTCTCCGATCGCATCTCAGGCGTCTTCTGGGCTGCCTTCGCCCTCTTCGGCATGACGGCCGCTTCGATCGTCTCGGGCTCCATCATCGAGCGCGCCAAGACCATCGGCTTCCTCATCATCGCCGTCTACGTCGGCGCCATTGCCTGGGTGTTCCCGGCCGCATGGGGCTGGTCCGGCAACGGCTGGATGACGCAGTACTTGGGCTTCCACGATCAATACTGCTCGGCGGTGCTCCACTGCGTTTCGGGCTTCGCGACGCTCGGCATCCTGATGAACCTCGGACCGCGCATCGGCAAGTTCGGCCCCGATGGCGAGCCGCGTGAAATCCCGGCCCACAACCCGTGGATGGTCACCATCGGTCTCTTCATGATCTATGTCGGCTTCTTCGGCTTCTATGCTGCCTGCCATATTCCGCTGGCCAACATCGCCGCCGAAGGCCAGCCGGCCTACTGGACGGCGACCAACATCTACGGCTTCCCGATCACGCTGTCGGGCGTCACGATGAACTTCCTGCTCGCCCTCTTCGCGGGCATGATGACGGCCTACATGGTCTCGGGCGGCAACGCCTTCTGGACCTTCTCGGGCGGCCTCACCGGCCTCATTAGCGCCAGCGCCGGCAACGACCTCTACCATCCGGTGCTTGCGTTCGCGATCGCCGTCGTCGGCACGGTGATGGCCTACTACTTGCACAACTGGGTCGAGAAAAAGTTCAAGCTCGACGACGCAGTCGGCGCCGTCGCAGTGCACGGCTACTGCGGCGTGTTCGGCGGCATCGTCGCCGGCTTCGCGCTCTGGGGCTATCCGGCCATCTATCCGTCCGCCGGCACGCTGGTTGCCCTCTCGGAGGGCGCAGGCTGGTTCGGCACCAACGCGGAAGGCCTCCCGATCGTCACCCCGATGGGCAACACCATCTGCTCGCTCATCTTCGCGATCGGTTTCGGCTTTATCCCGGGCTACGTGCTGAGCGGCATCCTCAAGATGTTCGGCCTCCTGCGCGTCGATCCCAAGGTGGAGATCACGGGCCTCGACGGCGAGGCCACGTCCACCACCTACCCGAATCTTTCTGGTGCTGAGGCTGCTTTCGAGAAGCTCCAGCTCAAGGAAGGCCGTTCGAAGGTCTAACCGTTCACTTGCAACCGAAGGAGTTCTATCATGAACACCGGTATCACCTCTCTCGCCAAGCTTCCCGAGGTCACGGTCGTCTATCCGTTCGCAGGAATGGAGGTCCCGTTCGCCATCGGCATCCTTGGCTTCTTCGTGGTCTTTCTCGGCTGGCAGCTCGTCATGGAGGCCAAGCACCACAAGGCGATCATCGGCAACTTCACGGCAAGCCCTGCCGAGTGATCGCCCGGACTCCGATCGCTCCGGGCCTTATCAGCTCCGATCGCCGCGCCGCCTATCAGGCGCGGCGTGAATCGGCAGCGAGAGAAAAGCCAGGAGCGTGAATCGGCGGTCTGAACCACACGGTTTCCGCCGGCTGGCCGAGCACC
>CAZDUD010000066.1:0-19627 GCA_964508485.1 uncultured Hyphomicrobium sp.
GCGCGATCTCACCCTCGAATCCACGGCGCCGAGCCTCGTCTACGAGGAAGGCAACCTCATCAAGCGCTCGATCCGCGATCTCTACAACAAGGACGTGGAAGAGATCGTCGTCGCCGGCGAGCACGCGCACAAGGATGCCAAGGACTTCATGCGCATGCTCATGCCGAGCCATGCGAAGAACGTCATCCTGCACCAGGACCCCGAGCCGCTGTTCACGAAGTACGGCATCGAGCGGCAGCTCAATGCCATGTTCAGCCCGTACGTCACGCTCAAGTCGGGCGGTTATCTGGTCATCAACCAGGCGGAGGCGCTGGTCGCCATCGACGTCAACTCGGGCAAGGCGACGCGCGAATTCTCGATCGAGGAGACGGCGCTCAACACCAACCTCGAGGCGGCCGACGAGATCGCACGCCAGCTCAAGCTGCGCGACCTCGCGGGTCTCATCGTCATCGACTTCATCGACATGGAGGAGAAGCGCAACAACCGGGCCGTCGAGCGGCGGCTCAAGGATGCGCTGCGCTTCGACCGGGCCCGAATCCAGCTCGGCCGCATCAGCCACTTCGGTCTCATGGAAATGAGCCGGCAGCGGTTGCGCTCGGGTGTGCTCGAGGGTTCGACCTCGCAGTGCCCGCATTGCCAGGGCACGGGCATCATCCGCTCGACCGAGAGCGTGGCGCTTGCCGTGCTGCGTGCACTCGAGGATGCGCTGATGGCGGGGGCGCGCACGTCGCTCGTCGCGACGACGACGTCGCAGGTCGCGCTCTATATCCTCAACAACAAGCGCCACTTCATCAACGAGATGGAATCGCGCCACGGCATCTTCGTCACCGTGCAGGCGAGCGACAAGCTGCAGGGCGCGAACTTCCTGGTCGAGAAGGGCCATGCCGCGCCTGTCGCGACGCGCCGTCCGGACCGGGCTGCCGTCAACATGGATTGGGGCTTCACCGGCGAACCCACGGAAGGCGAGGCGGACGAGGCCGAGGGCGCTGACGAGGAGGTCACGGCGCGCGGTGCGGAGCCGCGTGGCAGGGACGAGGGCCGCGAAGGCGGTGGCGGAGGACGGCGGCGCAGGCGCCGCCGCGGACGGCGCGGCGGCGAGGGCCGCGAGCAGCAGGGTGACAGCCGCCGCAGCGACGAGGCCCAGCCTTACGACGACGATTACGCCGATGACCATGACGCGCCGCCGGTCGAGGCCGGTGGCGGGCATGAAGCCGGGGATGGCTTCGGCGATGACGATGCGCATGCACACGACGGCGATGCGGATCAGGAGGCCCGCGGCGGCGAAGGCCGGTCGCGCGAACGCAACGGTCACGAGGAGGGCGGCAATGGCGGCCGGCGCCGGCGCCGTGGCCGTCGTGGCGGCCGCCGGGGACGCGATCGCGGGCGCAACCACGAGGAAGGCGCTGCCGCTACGGGCGGCCCGGACGATCTCGCGGAAGAGACTGACAGCCCCGTGCACGACGACATTGCGCCGGACGTCGTCTCGGTGAACGCCGAGGCGCCGGAACCCGCAGAGCAGCCTGCGGCGCGCGAGCCGCGCCGGCGCGCCGCCGAGCCGCGCGATGAGGAGAGCCGCGCGCGGTCGCGGCGCTCGGAGAAGGAGCCTACCGCTCCCGCGGTCGCCAAGGTCCCGGACGCGATTGTCGCGGCGCCGCAGAGCGAGCAGCCGGCTTCCTCGGTGCCGGAAGATACGGTGTTGGCCCGGGTGCGCGCGCGCCAAGCTTCGTCCGCGGAGCCCAAGCTCGAGCGTGTGGTGGTTTCGCCGGATCAGACCGGCAGCAGCGATGCCGCCAGCGAAGGGCCGGCGCGTCGCGGCTGGTGGCAGCGCCGTCTCGGCGGCTGACTGCTAGGTTTGTTCACGTCATAGCGAGAGGGCCGGTCTTCAGCCGGCCCTCTTCGCATTTGATCTCCACTGTTCACGTCCAACCTTCGGCGACCGCGACAATTTTTCTCGCTTCGTTTTTGCTGTCCAAATTTTTCGAGAGATATCAGGAGTTCTACGTAGTCCTCAGGCTGGGCAGGGCTGCGCGAGGTCGCAGTGCCGGTCTCATTTTGACCATACCCGGCTGATGAGTGCGCGCCCGTCATGTCGATGATCGGGGGCGGCGACATGCACATTCAGCTTTCGGCTGGATCACGCCGCGATCCCGGCATGGTGTCACGCGAATGACCTTGGTCTTTCCGACCGAAGGCAGCCGCGCACGACTTGAAGTTTCCGGACCGTCGAGCCTGCTCGTCTTGGCTCTTTTTCATTGGGTCCGGAAATCGGTGGGACATCAAGGGAGTTATCCATGAGTAAGTCGATTTTCGCGGCCGTTCTGGCCATGGCCGCTGCTGCGGGCCTCGCAATGCCTGCCGAGGCGCGTGTCGATGGCGGTCCGATCAGCTCGCTTTACGAGAACGACGGGCGCAAGACGGTGAAGCGCGCCCAGAAGCAGAGCTCGTCGAAGGCCTACACGAAGAAGCGGTACGGCTCGAAGCAGTACGGGAAAAAGAAGTACAGCAAGGCGAAGAACCGCGGCTCCAAGACCGCCGCCGTCGGTCGCAAGGCCCGCCTCGCCGGTCGCGCCGTGACCGCGAGCCGCTCGGGCGGCGGTGGCGCCACCGCCTCGCGCGGGTGCCTCCAGCCGGCTGCGGCCGCGCTTCTCGCGCGCATCGAGTCGCAGTTCGGTCCGGTGAAGGTGATCTCGACCTGCCGTCCCGGTGCCCGTATCGCCGGCAGCGGCAAGCCCTCCAAGCATGGCTTCG
Source organism: uncultured Hyphomicrobium sp. (assembly GCA_964508485.1). Taxonomy (GTDB): domain Bacteria; phylum Pseudomonadota; class Alphaproteobacteria; order Rhizobiales; family Hyphomicrobiaceae; genus Hyphomicrobium_C. Next base: position 2,749 of record CAZDUD010000066.1, read on the forward strand.
GCCTTGCCGTGGACTTCGACGCCGGTGGCCGCAAGCAGGCGATCGTCAACTGGCTTCGCGCCAACCACACCAGCGGCGGTACGATGACGTATGCCCGCATGAGCCACATTCACGTGGACATCGGTCCGCGCTTCGTGTCGCTCGGCGCGGGTGGCGGCCGTCGCCGCGGCTAGCCTCTCTAATGGCGAGGAAGGAGACGCGCCCGCGCTCCCTTCCTCGCATTCCATTCTCACCTCTTGGATAGCCGCGCCCAGCCTTTGAGCCGGTGCGCGGCTTCAGCCATGTCCGCTTCCGTTCCGGCATAGGAGAAGCGGAGGTAGCGGTTACCGCGGCGCTCGTCGAAATCGAGGCCGGGGGTTACGGCGACGCCGATCTCATTGAGCATGGCGGACGCGAAGGCACGGGCATCGTCCGTGAACGCGGAAACGTCGGCATAGAGGTAAAAGGCGCCGTCGGCAGGGGCCAACGCCGTGAGACCGGCCTCGGGGAGCGCCTTCAGCAGCAGTGCGCGGTTTCTGGAGTAAGTCTCGCGGTTGCGCTCCAACTCGTCCACGCCTTCGAACGCGCCGAGGGCAGCGATCTGGGAGACCGCGGGTGCGGAGATGAAGAGGTTCTGCTGCAGGCGCTCGACGACGCGGACGAGCGACGGCGGCACGACCAGCCAGCCGATGCGCCAGCCGGTCATCGCGAAATATTTCGAGAAGCTGTTGATGACGATGGCGTCGTGCGAGACGCTGAGCGCCGTCGTTGCAGGGGCGCCGTAGGTCAGGCCGTGGTAGATCTCGTCGGAGACGAACCAGATGCCCTGCTCGTCGCAGAACCGGACAAGCTCGGCGAGCCGCCCAGGCTCGATCATGGTTCCGGTCGGGTTGGCCGGGCTCGCAATCAAGAGGCCAGCGAGGCCGACGTCGCGGTGGAGCGCAGCGACGGCGTCGCGTGTCGGCATCCATCGTGTCTCCGGGCCTGTCTCGATCAGGGGCGATTGGCAGCCGAGGGCCGACAGGATGTGGCGGTAGCAGGGATAGCCCGGTGACGGCAGCGCCACGCAGGCTCCGGTGTCGAACAGAGCCAGGAAGGCGAGGATGAAGGCGGCCGATGAGCCGGTGCAGATGACGACGCGCTCCTCTGCAACCTCGACGCCGTAGCGATCGCGGTAGCTTCCGGCGATGCGCGCGCGGAGTGCATCGATGCCGAGCGCGGCGGTGTAGCCGAGCGTTTCGGACGGAAGGGCGCTCTCAACGGCGGCGAGGGCGGCCGCGGGCGCCGGTGTGCCCGGCTGGCCGACCTCCATGTGAATGACGGACCGGCCGTGCGCCTCGAGCACGGCCGCGTCGCGCATGACATCCATCACAATGAAGCTCGAGATGTCGCTTCGCGCCGAGGGAACGCGAATCTTACGAACGTTTGTGGTCTCGGGGCCGCCGGCCTCGTCCTTTGCCATCGGGTCTCCCTTTAGGGGTCGTCACGCGCGACTGCACGGCCTTCCTTTGGCCGCATTGAAACCCGCCCATGGGGCGCGTTTCGCCCGTGTGTCGGCAGTTCAATCGCTGGCTTATAGGAGGCCGCGCCGGATCTTACCAGCGCGGGCGTCGCCGGCCTTGCGCAGACCGGATCTCTATGCCCATCTACGCCCGTATATCGTGTGCTCAGTGCCCCTCAACCCGTCATCGAGCGATCCGAAGAGCATGACCCTGTCGCACCTCAGATCTGTTTTTCGCGTGACCCTTGCCTCCGGCGTGGTTGCCGGCGTTCTGATCGGGCTTCTTCCCGCGCCGACCGCACGCGCGCAGGGCCTGCCGCTCATCCGCGACACCGAGATCGAGCTTCTGCTCAACGACTATTCGCAGAGCATCTTTCGCGCGGCCGGTCTCGGCACGGGCCGCGTCACGGTGCGGATCGTGAACAATGAGGCGTTCAACGCATTCGTCGTCGACGGGCGCAACGTGTTCATGCACACCGGCACGCTCGTGCAGGCGAACACGCCCAACGAGGTGATCGGCGTGATCGCCCACGAAGCGGGCCATATCGCCGGCGGGCACATGGCGGCGCTTCGCTCGCGCATCGCCAAGGATCAGACCCGCGCGCTCCTCATTCAGCTTCTCGGCATCGGCGCCATGATCGGCGGCGCGGCGTCGGGGAGCTCGGAGGTCGGAAGTGCGGGCCAGGGCGTGATGATGGGCGGAAACGAGCTCATCATGCGGGGGCTCACGGCCGAGCGGCGCTCGCAGGAGTCGGCGGCGGATCAGGCCGGCCTCCAGTATCTCAATGCGACGCAGCAGTCCGGCCTTGGCATGCTTACGACCTTCGAACGCTTCGCCGGGCAGGAGCTTTTCTCGGATGCGCACAAGGATGCGTTCGCGCGGACCCATCCGGTTGCCACAGACCGTCTCGCGCGGCTGAGGCAGCTCGTCGAGACGAGCCCCTATTACAGCGCCAAGGACCCGGCGGAGCTGCAGCTCCGCCACGACATGATGCGTGCCAAGCTGTCGGGCTACATGGAAGCGCCGTCCATCGTGTTCAACCGTTATCCGCCCTCCGACACGAGCTTCCCGGCCCGGTACGCCCGGACGATTGCCTCGTTCCGGCAAGGCGCGGGCGGCTTCGAGCAGGGGCTTGCAGGCGTCAACGCGCTCATACGGGATCGGCCGAACAGCCCTTACTTCTGGGAGATCAAGGGCGATTTCCTGCAGAAGACCGGGCGGGCCAAGGAGGCCATCGCGCCGCTTCGGAAGGCGCTGCAACTCCACAAGGGCGACGCGCCGCTGGTCAGCGTGCAGCTCGCCCAGGCGCTCCTGCAAACCAAGGAGCCGCAATATTCCGATGAAGCCATCAACTTGCTGCGCAAGGCGGTGGCGCGCGAGCCTGACAACGCCACGGCCTACAATACGCTCGGGCAGGCCTACTACGACAAGGGCTTGTTCCCGCAATCGGAGCTGGCGCGCGCGCAGGGACTGTTTTACTTCGGCGCCTTGAAACAAGCTCAGGAGTTTGCCAAACGCGCGCAGGTGGGTCTCAAGCCCGGCTCGCCCGACTGGGTCAAAGCCGACGATATCATCAACTACAAGCCGCAAACGTGATGTGGCCCGGCCGCATTGCGCATGAGCCGACGCAAATGGAGTCTCTATGACAAACCCCGATCTCAACAAGCCGAGTCCGCCGCCGTCGCGGGTGAGCCTTGCCGCTCTCGTGGCCGCGCCGCTCCTGCTTCTCGCCGGATTGTGGTTCGTCTTCACCGGCGGGGAGGAGCGCGACGACCAGCCTCAAGCCCTGATCGGGGCCAACAGCACCGCGTTCTCGCCCGAGCAGCGGCGCGCGATCGAAGGCATCGTGAAGGATTACCTGGTCCAGAATCCGGAGATCTTTCTCGAGGTGCAGAGCGCGCTCGAGATCAAGATGGCCAAGGACGAGGCCGAGCGGACCAAGAAGATGGTCGCCGAGCACGCCAAGGAAATCTACCGTGCGCCCAACGCGCCGGTGGCCGGCAATCCGAACGGCGACATCACGGTGGTCGAGTTCTTCGATTACAATTGCGGCTACTGCAAGCGCGGCTTCGGCGAGGTTGCCAAGCTCATCGAGCAGGACAAGAACGTCCGCGTCGTCTTCAAGGAGTTTCCGATCCTGCGCGACGAATCCGAGCAGGCGGCTCGCGTCGCCCTCGCTGCCCGCATGCAGGGCAAGTACTGGGAGGTACACCGCGACCTGATCCAGACCAAGGGCCTCGTCAACGAGGCGCTGGCGCTCAAGGTCGCCGAGGCGCACGGCCTCGACATGGCGAAGCTCAAGGTCGACATGGCCGGACCCGAGGTCAAGGCCGAGATCGACCGGGTGAAGGAGCTTGCCAACAAGCTCGGGATCAACGGAACCCCGCACTTCCTGGTCGGGGATCTGGCCATCGGAGGCGCGCCCGAAAACCTGTTCGACGTGCTCGAGGGGCATGTCGCGGAGCTCCGGAAGTCCGGCTGCAACTATTGCTGAGTCTTGGATTGGCCGGGTTTTTCAATTGAGCCCGGCCGTCCGCTCACCGAGGGAAAGACGGTAAACGCTCTCGGCAACCTTTGGCTTGGCGTCCGTTCGCGGCTGCGGTAAAGCTGCTCAGGAACTTTACGGGGCTCCCGGTTCCGGAGGCGCCTTAGCGCTCCCGGTCGAGTGCCTGGAGACCCGGGTTCAAATCCCGACATCCTCAGCCTGATCGCAGACATGGCCAAACCGGTTTTCGTCCTCAACGGCCCGAACCTCAATATGCTCGGCACGCGCGAGCCCGAGATTTATGGCCGGGACACGCTCGAGGATGTGCGCAAGCGGGCGGAAGCGCGGGCCAAGACGCTTGGGCTTACGATCGATTTCCGCCAGACCAACCACGAGGGCGAGCTGATCGGCTGGATCCAGGAGGCGCGCGGGGCTGCGTCCGGTATCATCCTCAACGCCGGATCGCTCACGCACACCTCGGTCGGAATCCTGGATGCGCTCTCGGCCGCCGAGTTGCCGGTGATCGAGGTGCATCTCTCGAACATCTTCCGCCGCGAGAGCTTCCGTCATCATTCCTACGTGTCACTCGGTGCGAAGGGCGTTATCTGCGGTCTCGGGGTCCAGGGCTACGAGCTCGCTCTCGACGCAATGGCGAAGCTGGTAGCGTGAGCCCGTGAAACGAAAATCCAAAGACAGCGACAAGAAGCCGAAAGGGAAAGGGCTAGCGCGCATGACGGCGAAAGACGAGGCCGAGAAGCCGAGTGAGGAGAAGAAGCTCATCCGGGAGCTTGCGCAGCTCCTTAACGACACGGGGCTGTCGGAGATCGAGATCGAGAAAAGCGGCCTCAAGATTCGCGTGGCGCGCTCGGTGACGGTTGCGGCAGCCGTGCCGGCCGCTTCCTACGTTCCTGCAACCGCGCCGCCGGCGTCGGCGCCATCGGGGCCTGGCGCTGCCGCAGCGCCCGGCGTGGCGGATCCCGCCAAGCATCCGGGTGCCGTCAAATCGCCGATGGTCGGAACGGCGTATCGCTCGCCGGATCCCAAGGCGCCGCCGTTCGTCGAGGTGGGCACCCGGGTTCAGCAGGGCGATACCCTGCTCATCATCGAGGCGATGAAGACCATGAACCAGATCCCCGCCCCGCGCGCCGGGACCGTTACGGCTGTCCTGATCGAGAACGGCCAGCCGGTGGAGTTCGGCGAGCCTCTTGTGATCATCGAATAAGGGAGATGGGCAGTAGGCAGTAGGCAGTAGGCAGTAGTGGTGTCGGATTTCCCTACTGCCTCACTGCCTTGCTGCCTTACTGCCTCAAACAAAAATGTTCGACAAGGTTCTGATAGCCAACCGGGGTGAGATCGCGCTGCGCATCCAGCGCGCGTGCAAGGAGCTCGGCATCGCGACCGTTGCCGTGCACTCGACGGCGGATGCGGACGCCATGCACGTCCGGCTCGCCGACGAAAGCGTGTGCATCGGCTCGCCGCCGGCAAGCGACAGCTACCTCAACATTCCGCGTCTTCTTGCAGCCTGCGAGATCACGGGGGCGGACGCCGTGCATCCGGGATATGGGTTCCTCTCGGAGAACGCACGCTTCGCCGAGATCCTCGAAGAGCATTCGATCACGTTCATCGGCCCGACCTCCGAGCACATCCGGATCATGGGCGACAAGATCACGGCCAAGGAGACGGCCAAGCAACTCGGCATTCCGGTGGTGCCGGGATCGGACGGCGAAGTGGCAACCGAAGCCCAGGCGTTGAAGGTCGCCAAGGATATGGGCTTCCCCGTGCTCATCAAGGCGACCGCGGGCGGCGGCGGACGCGGAATGAAAGTGGCGCATTCGGCAGCCGATCTCGGGCTCGCGTTCTCGACGGCGCGCGCGGAGGCCAAGGCTGCGTTCGGCAACGACTCCGTCTATATCGAGAAGTATCTTCAGAAGCCCCGCCATATCGAGATCCAGGTGTTCGGCGACGGCAAGGGCAATGCCGTGCATCTCGGCGAGCGCGATTGCTCGCTGCAGCGGCGCCACCAGAAGATCCTCGAGGAGAGCCCGTCCCCGGCACTCAACGCCGAGTCCCGCAAGAAGATCGGCGAGATCGTCGCGAATGCGATGAAGAAGATCAAATACCGCGGTGCGGGCACGGTCGAGTTCCTGTTCGAGGACGGCGAGTTCTACTTCATCGAGATGAATACGCGGCTCCAGGTCGAGCATCCCGTCACGGAAGCGGTCACCGACATCGATCTCGTGCTCGAGCAGATCCGCGTGGCGTCGGGCGGGAATCTCGGCTTCAAGCAGGAGGACGTCACGTTCTCGGGGCATGCCATCGAGTGCCGCATCAACGCCGAGAACCCGCGCACCTTCCGCCCCTCGCCGGGCCAGATCACCTATTGGCACCCGCCGGGCGGGCTCGGCGTGCGCGTCGACAGCGGCGTCTACCAGGGCTACCGCATTCCGCCCTTCTACGACAGCCTCATCGGCAAGCTGATCGTGCACGGCAAGAACAGGAACGAGTGCCTGATGCGCCTCCGGCGCGCGCTCTCGGAGTTCGTGATCGACGGAATCGAAACGACCATCCCGCTGTTCAACGAGCTGGTCCGGCAGCCCGACATCGCCAACGGGCTCTACGACATCCATTGGCTCGAGAAGTACCTCGGCAAAAGCTGAGGTTCCACTGGAGAGCGCAAATGGGTTACAAATAGGATTCGTGTCCGAGATCGGGGTGTCGGACGTGCTGGCTCTGAGATAGGAGCGTTTCGTTGATGGCGTCGCGCGACGACATCATGATCGAAATCACGCCGCAGGTCCTTCTCAAGGCCTACAGTTGCGGCATCTTCCCCATGGCTGAAAGCGCCGACGATCCGGCGCTCTATTGGATCGAGCCGCAGCACCGCGGAATCCTTCCTCTCAGTTCAGTCCACGTGCCTAAGCGGCTTGCGCGGACAGTTCGGCAGGGTACCCTGCGGGTCTCTATCGACACTGACTACGAGGGGGTCATCGAGGGGTGCGCGGCGGAGCGGGCCGGCCGCCGGTCGACTTGGATCAACGGGCGCATCCGTTCCCTCTATCGGGATCTGTTCCGGCTCGGCCATTGCCATACGGTTGAGGTCTGGGACGGCGACAGGCTGGTCGGCGGGCTCTACGGCGTGGCGCTCGGGGGCGTGTTCTTCGGCGAGAGCATGTTCTCCTATGTGCGCGATGCCTCGAAGATTGCGCTCGTGCATCTGACGGGGCGACTGATCGGCGGCGGGTTCACGCTCCTCGACACGCAATTCGTCACGGACCACCTGCGCCAGTTCGGCACCATCGAGATCGACCGTGACGATTTCCATCGCTATCTCGACGTGGCATTGAAGCAGCCAGCCGATTTCATGCGGGTGCCGCTCGATGCGTCCGGTGAGGTCATTCTCGACATCATCGAACGGGCGCAGGGCAACGCGCTCTGAGCCCGCCGGTTGCCAATTCGCCCGAACGCAGGATGCCCCCAACGTGAGCCAAAGGGACGGACATACGGCCGAGCGGCGGGTGCGTGCTCTTGAACGCACCGGGCATCTCGACATCATCCGGACGCCGGGGCCGTCGGACTATGCGCTGCTGGACAGCGGCGAGGGCCGCAAGCTCGAGCGGTTCGGTGCGGTCATCGTCGACCGGCCCGAGCCGCAGGCGCTTTGGAGCCGCAAGCTCAAGCCCGATGCGTGGGCACGGGCGCATGCCGTGTTCTCGGCGTCCGCGGACGACGAGGAAAAGGGCAAGTGGCGTTTCGACAAAGCCGTGCCGGAGCGCTGGCCCGTCAAGGTCGGCGACGTGACCGTCACCTGTCGGCTGCAGGGCCTCTGGCACGTGGGCCTTTTCCCGGAGCAACAGCCGCACTGGGACTGGATGCTCGGCGAAATCGGCAAGGTTTCGGGCGAGCGTCCGCGCGTGCTCAACCTGTTCGCGTATACGGGCGCGGCGTCGCTTCTCGCCGCGCGGGCCGGTGCCGAGGTGACGCATGTGGATGCCTCGAAGAAGGCGATCCAGTGGGCAAAGGAGAACCAGGCCGCATCGGGACTTTCGGAGGCGCCAATCCGCTGGATTCTCGACGATGCAGCCAAGTTCGTCGCGCGCGAAGTCCGGCGGGGCAAGACCTACCATGCGATCCTGATCGATCCGCCGAAGTTCGGACGCGGCCCGGACGGCGAGGTTTGGGATCTGTTCCAGGGGCTGCCGATGCTCATGAAAAACGTAGCGCAGCTTCTGGCGGCGGAGACGTCTGCGCTCGTGCTCACGGTCTATGCGATCCGCGCGTCTGCGCTCGCGTTCGAGCAGCTTGCTGCTGACGTGCTTTCAGAGCGCGGCGGGCGTCTCTCGGCCGGAGAGCTTGCGCTTTCCGCCGAAGGTGGGGGCGCCGCCGTGCCGACGTCGCTGTTTGTGCGGTGGACGTCATGAGCGAAGCTCAGCCGCGCGTCATCACCAGTCTCACCAACGACCGGATCAAGGCCATCCGCGCGCTCGAGATGCGCAAGGAACGCAAAGCGACCGGGCTTTTCGTTGTGGAGGGAGCGTCGATCATGGTCACGGCGCGGGATGCGGGCTTCAAGCCTGCAAGCCTCGTCTATCAGGCCGGGTCGGCCGGCAGTCCGGTGGCGCGGTCGCTGGTCGGGTGGGCGCTTTCGGCGGGGGCCGACGTTCTCGAGGTTTCGGAGACGGTGCTCGGCAAGCTCTCCTCGAAGGATAATCCGCAGGCCATGCTCGGCGTGTTTCGTCAGCGCTGGGCAGAGCTGCCGAAGAAAGTCGCGGCGGACGACTGCTGGCTCGCGCTGGAAGAGGTGCGCGACCCTGGCAACCTCGGCACCATTCTTCGCACGGTCGATGCCGTGGGCGCCAGGGGCGTCATCCTGATCGGTAACTCCTGCGATCCCTATTCGCGCGAAGCGGTGCGCGCCACCATGGGATCGGTGTTTGCCGTGCCGCTGGTGCGGGTTTCACGCGAGGATTTTCTGACGTGGCGGGCGGACTGGCGCGGGGACGTGGTCGGCACGCATCTCGACGCCCGCGAGGACTTCCGGCGCGCGGCTTACAAGGGACCGGTGCTGCTCGTCATGGGAAGCGAGGGGCCGGGCCTTTCGGAGAGCCTGACGCGTGCGTGCTCGCGGCTCGTGAAGATCCCGATGGCGGGGAAGCTCGACAGCCTCAACCTCGCTGTGGCGACGGCTCTGACGCTCTACCAGATCCGCGGCGGTGCGCTCAGGATTTAGGGCTCTCCGATCGGGATGTCCCCTTCGCTCCATGGCCGGGCTTCGACCCGGCCATCCAGGGCAGACATGCGAACGTTTGAGCAAGCAGCTCCTGGATGGCCGCCTCAAGGGCGGCCATGGTGTGGTTGGGTGGGTTGCTCACATTCAGATGCACCGGCCGCCGTCGACTTCGATGGCGATGCCGGTGATGAAGCTCGAGGCGGGATCGGCCAGGAATACGGCGGCGTTGGCAATGTCGGTGGGCTTCGACATGCGGCCAAGCGGGATCCCGGCGATGAATTTGGCGCGGTTGTCCGTGGTGTCCGGCACACCCATGAACTCTTCTAAAAGCCCGGTCTCGCCGATGACGGGGTTGATGGCGTTGACGCGGATGTTGCGCGGGGCAAGCTCCGCCGCCATGGATTTGGTCAGCGCGATCACGGCGCCTTTCGAGCCGTTGTACCAGGTGAGGCCCGGCCGTGGACGAACGCCCGCCGTGGAGGCCGTGTTGATGATCGAGCCGCCGCCGCGCTTTTCCAGCTCCGGCACGGCCGCCAGCGTCGTGAGGTAGATCGACTTCACGTTGACGGCGTAGATGCGGTCGAACTCCTCCTCGGAGACCGTCATCAGCGATTGGTTCTTGTGCGTGATGCCGGCGTTGTTGACGACGATGTCCAGGCCGCCGAAGTGGCTCGTAGCGGCCTGTACCATCGCCGCGACGTCGGCGCTTTTCGATACGTCGGCGGTGACGGCCACGGCACGCGTGCCGATCTCCTTGGCGACGCTTGCGGCGCGCGTCTCATCGATATCGGCGACGACGAGCTTGGCGCCCTCTTCGGCGAAGGCCTCCGCGATGCCGCGCCCAAAGCCCGAGCCGGCTCCCGTTACGATGGCGATCTTGCCGGCAAGTCTCATGGGCCAACTCGGATCTATTTGCCGTTTCCGATGGGTGCAGCGGCCGCGCGCGCAGCTTCGATGCGATAGGGGCTCGCGGGATAGGTGCCGAGCAGGCGCACCTCGCTCGAGAAGAATGACAGCTCCTCCAACGCGAGCTGGACGAGGCGCTCGGCCGGGTGGCCCTCGATGTCGGCGTGGAACATGGTGGCGTTGAAGGTGCCCTCGAGCTGGTAGCTCTCGAGCTTCGTCATGTTGACGCCGTTGGTCGCGAAACCGCCGAGCGCCTTGTAGAGCGCGGCCGGAACGTTGCGCACCCGGAACAGGAACGTCGTGATGACCGGGCCGTCCTCGGGCTCGGCGTCGTCCGGGTCCTTCGAGAGAATGAGGAAGCGCGTGGTGTTGTGGGCCTCGTCCTCGATGTCGGAGCGCAGGATTTCGAGCCCATAGATCTCTGCTGCAAGCTTCGAGGCGATGGCGGCCAGCGACGGGTCGTTCTGCTCCGAGACGAGGCGCGCGGAGCCCGCCGTATCGGCCTCGGGCACTGGCGTGAGCCCCAGCGATCTCAGCGTCTTGCGGCATTGGCCGAGCGCCTGGGTGTGGCTCATCACCCGCTTGATGGTGCCGAGGGTCGCGCCCTTCAGGGCCATGAGCTGATGGCGGACGCGCAGGAAATGCTCGCCGACGATGTAGAGGTTCGCGTTCGGCAGCAGGTGGTGGATGTCGGCCACGCGTCCCGCCACCGAGTTCTCGATCGGGATCATGGCATAGAGCACGTCGCCGGATTTCACCGCCGCCAATGCATCCTCGAAGGTCGGATAGGCGACCGGCTCGAAATCCGGGTAGGCCTCCGCGCAGGCGAGGTGTGAGTTGGCGCCGGGCTCACCCTGATAGGCGATGCGTGCGGCAGAAGGCTTCGTGGTCATGGGATGCTGGCTCGGACAAGGGAAACGGCGCGGGGCTGCTCGCGATCACGCCCGGAATTGGGTGTGCGGATGAGGGGCGAAAAAGGAGAAGGTCATGCGCGGGGCGCCTTTCTGACGAGCTGCCTGGCCCGTTCCAGATCGGCGGGAGTATCGACACCGAGGGGAACAGTGTCAACGACGGCCACGTCGATGCGCATGCCGTCCTCGAGCGCACGGAGCTGCTCCAGGCGCTCGCGTTTCTCGAGGTACGACGGGTCGAGCGAGACGAACCGCTCCAGGGCCGTGCGGCGGTAGGCGTAGAGACCGATGTGATGGTAAAGGGGGCCGTCGCCGTAGGGTGCCGTGGCGCGCGTGAAGTAGAGGGCGCGCAGGCGGTTCGGCTCGGCGAGTGGGGTTCCGACGACCTTGACGACGTTCGGGTTGGTGCGCTCCTCCGGATCGGTGATCTCGGCGGCGAGCGTCGCGATGTGGACCGCTTTGGTGTCCAGTGCCGCCGCGCAAGTGCGGATCAGCTCCGGGTCGATCGTCGGCAGGTCGCCCTGCACGTTGACGATCACGTCGGCCTCGGCATCGGGGTCGACGCGGTTCAGCGCCTCGAAGATGCGGTCGGAGCCCGAGGCATGGTCGGGGCGCGTCATCAGCGCCTCGCCGCCTGCGGCGCGGACGGCGGAACAGATCTCTTCCGAATCGGCAGCAACCACGACGCGTCCCATCGCGGCGGCGTGGGCCTGACGCCAGACGCGCACGATCATCGGCGTCCCCTCGATGTCCGCCAGGGGCTTGTCCGGCAGGCGGGTCGACGCCATGCGGGCCGGGATGATGATCAGCGTTCTCGTCATTCGTCTTCTCTGAGCCGTCACATCCCGGACATTTGGCCCTATGGAAGGGCCGGGGCGGCGGCCTATTCTGCACTGGGTCAGGATTGGCCCGTGAAGCTGTAGACTGCCGGAACGTAGGGTTGCAAGGCGTGGCTGGCGTCTTGTAGATGCGTTTGGGGTGGACCGGCGCAGCCCATGCGCTTTCTTCGCTTTGCGAAGAAGCCGGCGCGCGGTTATGAGATTGTCAGGGTGTCGTATTAACTATTATCGGCAAGCGACGGCAGGTGGCGCGAATGATTGATTCCTTCGAATTCACGAAAATCGCGGGCGGTGTGTTGGCGGCCCTGCTCTTCATCTTCGCGCCCAAGACGCTCATCGACACCGTGCGCCAGCCGCACCACGGCGAAATCACGAACGGGTTTACGCTCCCGGCCGCGACCGAGGCGGCCACGCCCTCGCCGGGCGGCGGTGCCGCGACCCCGGCGGCTTTCGATCCGGCCCAGGTGGTTGCCACGGTTGCGACCGCGAGCCCGGAAGACGGCGCGGCTGCATTCAAGAAGTGCGCAACGTGCCATTCGTTCGAGAAGGGTGCAGCCGCCAAGGCAGGTCCGAACCTCTGGGGTGTGCTCGGGCGGCCTCACGGCTCGTTCCCCGGTTTCGGCTATTCGGAGGCCATGAAGAGCAAAGGCGGCGACTGGACCTACTCTGACCTGGCGCAGTTCATCCACAAGCCGAAGGATTTCGTGCCCGGCACGAAGATGATCTTCGCCGGCGTCGCGGACACCGGCGAACTGGCCTCGATCATCGCCTACATCCGTACGCTCTCGGATAATCCGCCTCCTTTGCCGGAAGCGGCCCAGTCTGCCGCACAGCCGGAGGCGCCGAAACCGGCTCCGTAATCAGCCGCGCGTTCCCTGAGGGATGTGTCCCGATCCGGCCGGATGCGCCCGATTTTGGTCACATTGTCCGTCGGTTCCCGGCAGCGGCTTGGTTTGCGAGCGGCTGCGCGGCAGCTTGCCGATCTTTAATCCGAATTGGCGCGAAGCCGTGCTAGGAACTGACCTTTCCATGAGGCCAGCCATTGCCTAGGGCTTGGTCTCTACGGGTGGTGCGCGCATGGAGCTTCCCCGGCGTATCGCCTCTCTATCTCCTGACACGGGATTTTGGTGACGATGGCAGCGGATTTGATGGCTCGACGGTGCTCGACTTTTCTTTCGGTTGTTGCAGGTCTCGCCATAGCCGCCGTTTCGGTCTCCTCTGCGTTGGCGCAGGATGCCGGTGCTGCCCCGGCGGCACCCGCCGCGACCGGAGAGCCGCCGCGCCATCATGCCTTGTCGCTGATCGGCGAGCCCAAGTACGGTCCTGACTTCAAGCATTTCGGTTGGGTCAACCCGGATGCTCCCAAGGGCGGCGCGGTGCGGTTCGCAACCGAGGGTACGTTCGACTCGCTCAACCCGTACTCGATCAAGGGTGTGCCGGCGGGACCGGTCGGCATGATCTACGACTCGCTGATGGCGGGCAGCCCCGACGAAGAGTCGACCGAATACGGGCTCATCGCCGAGTGGATTTCCTATCCCGCGGATTACTCGTGGGCCAAGTTCGGGCTGAGGCCTGAAGCACGCTTTCACGACGGAACGCCGATCACGCCCGAGGACGTGATCTTCAGCTTCGATGCGCTCAAGAAGGCGCATCCGATGTACGGGCGCTACTACAAGAACGTGGTCAAAGCCGAGAAGACCGGCGAGCACGAGGTCACGTTCACGTTCGACATTGCGGGGAATCGCGAGCTGCCGCAGATCCTGGGGCAGCTTACGGTCTTCCCCAAGCATTTCTGGGAGGCCGTCGGCAAGAATGGCGAGCCTCGTGATCTTGCGAAGAGCACGCTCGAAATTCCGCTCGGCTCGGGGCCGTACAAGATCAAGACGGTGGATACGGGCAACCGCATCGTGCTCGAGCGCGTCAAGGACTACTGGGCGAAGGATCTGCCGGTCCGGATCGGTCAGTACAACTTCGACGAGCTCAGGTTCCAGTATTTCCGCGAGCGGACAGCGGCGTTCGAGGACTTCAAGGCGGGGCGCGCCGATTTCTGGCGCGAGAACACGGCCAGCGCCTGGTCGACGCAGTTCAACTTTGACGCCATCCAGAAGGGCTGGGTGAAGAAGGAGGCGATCCCGACCGAAGGTGTCGCGCGCATGCAGGGCTTCGTGTTCAACACGCGGCGCGACAAGTTCAAGGATCCACGTGTGCGGCAGGCGTTCAACTACGCCTTCAATTTCGAGGATCTCAACAGAACCGTGCTGTTCGGCCAGTACACACGCGTGGCCAGCTACTTCGACAACTCGGAGCTTGCCGCGAAGGGTTTACCGGAAGGCCGCGAGCTCGAGATCCTGAAGGCGTTCGAGAAGGATCTGCCGCCGGAGGTGTTCACGACCGAGTGGAAGAACCCGGTCTATGGAGCGCCCGAGGATATGCGGAAGAACCTCGGCATGGCGATGAAGCTTCTCAACGAGGCGGGATGGCAGATCAAGCCGGGCAACTCGGTGCTGACGAACGCCGCCGGGCAGCCGCTTGCGGTGGAGTTCCTGCTTGGATCTGACGCCTTCCAGCGGCATGTCGCCCACTACATCTCGAACCTGCAGAAGATCGGCGTGCAGGCCACCATTCGCGTGGTCGACGATGCGCAGTACGAGCAGCGCGAGACGAACTTCGATTTCGATATCATCATCGACAGCTTCCCGCAGTCGATGTCGCCTGGCAATGAGCAGCGCGACTTCTGGGGCTCCGCGGCGGTGGATCAGCCCGGAAGCCGCAACACCATCGGCATCAAGAGCCCGGTGATCGACGCGCTCATTGAGAAGCTGGTGTTGGCTCCGGACCGGGAAGGCGTGGTGGCCTATACGCGCGCCCTAGACCGGGTGCTGCAGTGGGGGCATTATATCGTGCCGCAGTGGTATAACCCCTACGAATGGATCGCGACATGGGACGTTTTCGGACGGCCTGAGATGCTGCCCTCGCTGACGAGCGCGTTCACGCAGATCTGGTGGGTCGATCCCGCCAAGGAGCAGGCGCTGGCCGCGCACAGGAAATGACGACGATGGGGGTGTGGCGGGCCGATATGAGCAAAGTTGGAACTATCCGGTTCATCCGGGCGCACGCTTTCGCTCTTCTCCTGGCCGCTGGCCTTTCGGCTCCATTCCTCTCGCCTGCCTCGGCTGAGCCGCGCCACGGTCTCTCCGTGTTCGGCGATCTCAAATATCCTGCCGATTTTCAGCATTTCGACTACGTCAATCCGGATGCGCCCAAGGGCGGTAAGGCTTCGCAGATCGGAACTGCGAGCCTAACGACCTTCGACAGCTTCAACATGTTCATCCTCAAGGGCGATGCTGCTCAGGGGATGGAGCTGGTCTTCGATACGCTGATGGTGCGTGCCAACGACGAGCCGGACGCCGTCTACGGGTTAGTTGCGGAAACGGCGGACGTGGCGCCCGACAAGTTGTCCGTTACGTTCAAGATGCGGCCGGAAGCCAAATTCGCCGATGGCTCGCCTGTGACGGCGGATGACGTCGTGTTCTCGTTCGAGACCATCAAGGCCAAGGGACATCCGGCGTTCTCGATCCCGATCCGGGATGTGAAGTCTGCGGAGGCGCTCGACCCGCATACGGTGCGCTACACGTTCGAGGGCGCGCTCGTGCGCGACCTGCCGATCACGGTCGCGACGCTTCCGATCCTGTCCAAGGCCTATTATTCGAAACAGGATTTCGAGAAGACGACGCTCGAGCCGCCGCTCGGGTCGGGGCCGTACAAAGTTGGGCCGTACAAAGCGGGGACCTACGTCACCTACAGCCGGCGCCCCGACTATTGGGGCCGAGACCTGCCGGTCAATCGCGGGCTCTATAACTTCGATGAGGTCCGCTACGAGTACTATCGCGACCGCACGCTTGAGCTCGAGGGGCTGCTTGCGGGCAACATTGATTTCCGCGAGGAGTTCACGTCCAAGGACTGGGCCACCGGCTACGACCGGCAGCCGGTGAAGGACGGGCGCGTCAAGCTGCTTACGCTGCCCGACGAGCGTCCGTCAGGCGCGCAGGGGTTCTTCATCAACACACGGCGCGAGAAGTTCAAGGATCCGCGCGTGCGAGAGGCGCTGGGACTCGCCTTCGACTTCGAGTGGAGCAATAAGAACCTGTTCTTCGGGCTCTACACGCGGACTGCGAGCTATTTCGAGAACTCGGACCTTAAGGCCGTCGGGCCGCCCTCGCCGGAAGAGTTCGCGTTGCTCGAGCCGTTCCGGGACAAGCTGCCGGCGGCGGTGTTCGGCGAGCCGGTGACTCCGCCCATC
Source organism: uncultured Hyphomicrobium sp. (assembly GCA_964508485.1). GTDB lineage: Bacteria > Pseudomonadota > Alphaproteobacteria > Rhizobiales > Hyphomicrobiaceae > Hyphomicrobium_C. Next base: position 18,898 of record CAZDUD010000066.1, read on the forward strand.
ACGGACGGCAGTGGCAACAACCGTGCGCAGCTCCGGCAGGCGGCGAAACTGCTCGCGGATGCGGGCTGGCAGCAGACGCCACAGGGCGTGCGGAACGCGGCCGGGCAGCCGCTCTCGATCGAGATCCTGATGGATTCTCCGAGCTTCGAGCGCATCATTGCTCCCTATGTCAAAATCCTGAAGTCGATCGGCATCGACGCGACGATGCGCATGGTGGACGCGGCGCAGTACGAGCGGCGCATGAAGGACTTCGATTTCGATCTCACGACGCAGCGCTATGCGTTGCGGCTCACGCCCGGCATCGAGCTCAAGAACTACTGGGGCTCGCAGGCAGCTACGACGAACGGCAGCTTCAATCTCGCGGGCATCGCGGACCCGGTGCTCGACCAGCTCATCGACAAGATCGTGGCGGCAAAGTCGCGGGAGGAGCTCGTGACCGCGACACGGGCCGCCGACCGCGTGCTGCGCGCCGGCTACTACTGGGTGCCGCAGTGGTACAAGGGCGCCCACAACCTGGCATTCTGGGACAAGTTCGGCTGGCCGGAGACGAAGCCCAAGTACGAGCGCGGCGCGCTCGAGACGTGGTGGTACGACGAGACGAAAGCGAAGGCCCTGGCGCAGCGGTGATGCGGAACGTTTGACGCGCCTCGGGCGCTCGGTTTGACTATGCCTTCGGCATTGAGGATATGATCGAACGATGGCTGCCTATCTCCTCAAGCGACTGCTTCTC
>CAZDUD010000067.1:0-18996 GCA_964508485.1 uncultured Hyphomicrobium sp.
CTCCATGACCGGCGGGATCGCCTGGGCCTGGATCGGGGTGGGTGTTTTATAGCCTTCGCCCTCGAGGGCCTTGAGGATCGGCTCGGCGAGGTGAAGGTCGGTAAATGATGTCAAAGGACAGTCTTTCTTCTAAGGCCGCGCGTAGCGGCAAGCAGCCCGCGCCGCTTTATGGCGAGGCAATGCTTCTCTTCGATGACGCCCCGCGTGGCCTGGGCTGTCGGATGGGGATTTTTCAGGGCGCTCAACAGGGGGACGAATAGGGCCGTATTTTGTGCCCGAGACTTGTCCCTTCACGCGGCTGGAGCGCCGGAAGACGCTCGATTCCTCCGAGCGTTGCGGGGCTTGTCTCATGGTGCGGGTGCGAAGTCAAGGACGGCCCTCGGGTTGCGGAGTCGCAGGTGAAGGCGCTTGTGCTCCTTGGCCGATGCCGGGACACTCCGGTATATGCATCCATCGTCCAAGGATATCGTCGCGCTTTACGAGCGGCACGCGCTTGATTTCGACGCGGACCGGGGAAAGTCGCTCTTCGAGCGGAGCTGGCTCGACCGGTTTCGTGCGGTGGTGGGCGCAGGGAGCAATGTTCTCGACGTCGGCTGTGGGTCCGGCGAGCCGATCGCCCGCTATCTCATCGCGTGCGGACATCGGGTCACGGGTGTCGATTCCTCGCCGTCGCTGATCGGGCTCTGCGCCTCGCGATTTCCGGATCAGACCTGGATCGTTTCCGACATGCGCCGGATGACCCTCGGCGCCTGCTTCGGCGGCATCATTGCCTGGGACAGCTTCTTCCACCTCGCGCCCGAAGACCAACGGGCGATGTTTCCCGTCTTTCGCGCGCATGCGCAGCCTGGCGCGGCGCTGATGTTTACGAGCGGTCCTGCGGCGGGGGAGGCGATCGGCTCCTATCGGGGAGATGTGCTTTACCACGCGAGCCTTGATCCAGCCGACTACACAGCACTGCTGGCGGCCAACGGCTTCGCCGTGCTGGATCATGTTGTCGAGGATCAGAGTTGTGGTGGGCGCACGGTCTGGCTTGCGCAGGCGGCCCCAGAATGAAAAACGCCGCCGGCGGGGGCCGGCGGCGTCGTGATCCATTCGGACCGTCGCTGATCTCTTACGAGACGAGCTGGACCTGGCCGGCCTGCTTGCCGCGGCCCTTGCGGTCGTCCTCGAGCACGAACGAGAGCTTGTCACCCTCGTAGATGCCGTTGATGCCCGCGCGCTCGAGCGCAGAGATGTGGATGAAGACGTCCTTCGATCCGTCCTCGGGCTGGATGAAGCCGAAGCCCTTCGCGGTGTTGAAGAACTTCACGGTGCCCGTGATGCGATCCATAGAGATGTTCCTTCTTGCGTGCACAAAAGATCAGCCAGTCCCGGACGGCACGCCGTACGTCCAGGATCTCAGTCAATCAGGAATAAGGCAAAACGGCCGGTGGCACGCTCTCTCATTCAGTCTTCGTGAGGGTACGTCCACCTCGGAGCGCACCGGCCCGCGCTATATGCGGGCAGTCTATGGCGAAAGCAAGGACCATGTGGTGGGGTATTTTTGCGTGCGCCGTCCGCCCGCGATTTTCTCATTTGCCTGCGCTCCGGGGCTCTAAGCTTCGGGCGCGATTGCGATAACCGGCTTGGGCCGGCTGCGCGATGAACGCCCGGCGTTTCCAAACATTTGCCTGTGGGCGGAATTGCAACCGTTGGTGATAGATCGCTTGCCCCTCATTGTGAGCCTCAGCGGCCCCTGATACCAATCAGCCCGGTGGGGACGGGAGCAGGGGTCGCAATGGGGACGGGTTTTCGCGCAGTTGTGGGGACATGCCTTCGCGGCATCGCGGTGCTCTCGTGCTCGGCTTTCGTCGCGGGCTGCTCGGACCTTATGTCCGGGCTCACCACTGCGTCGATCAAGCCGACGGCCGAGTCGCTCACCGCCCAGTTCGTCCCGGGCGTGCCCAAGGGCTACCAGTGCCCTCTCGTGCCCAATGGGTTCGATCCGGCAGGCTCGATCTACCGCCTGGAGAAGGACGGGACCTACTTCCGCGTTAAGGATTTCACGGGCGACCCCGCAGTGACCGCGCTCGGGGCCGTCAAGCGCGAGGTGCCGATCTCGAACTACGTCCTCACCGATACGCAGCAGGCGAACGCGGGCATGTCCATGGACCTGCTGCAGAAGGTGGTGCCGGGTCTCACGGCGTCGGCGTCGGCCGACTACAAGAAGGCGATGACGGTCGACATCACGGTCGAAGACATGGTGGGCGAGGTGATCGACGATCACGTCGCCGACAAGATCGTCGACCTGTTCAAGGCGAACATGAAGCCCAAGGCTGGGAGCAAGTACTTCCTCGTGCGGGAAACGGTGCGCGCGGGTGCCGTGAGCTACCGGCTCAAGCAGACGGATCTTGCCAAGCTCGGCGGCAAGGCCGAGGTAGAGAAGCTGGCCCAGGGGCAGGCGAACGTCACCGTGCGCGAGAACGACGGCGTGTTCGAGATCAAGCAGACCTTCAAGCCGAACCGCATGCCGATCTGCATCAAGTCGGCCGAGATCGTCATCGAGGGCGGCGCGGGCTCCAATGTGGCGCTCAAGACAGCCGACGAGACGCCTCTGCCGCAGATCAAGCGCGTCGGTGAGAACTAGGCGGCTGTTGCGCTTAGTCAAAGCACATCTTCGTTTCTTGTGGTGCATTGCAAAACGACGCTGCGCTCCTTGCTCCAAGGGCGTGGGCGGATTATCTTTATTTACAAAAGGACAAGACCAGGGGAAACGACAACTCAAAGGGTGGGTGCGATGGCCGATACGCAGTGCCGCGAAATCACCAAGGCCGACGTGGACAAGTTCCTGTTCGGCAAGCATCTCACGAGCTGCGCCGTCTGCGGGCGCTTTCGCTCAAAGTGCGATCTCGATGTTCACACGCTCTCTTGCCAGCGCGGGGCCACGGCCGACTGCTCGTCCAGCTCGACGCTCAACGTGCTGATGATCGTCTGCCAGAACTGCGGTGCGATCGAGTTCCACGACCGGAGCGTGATCGCCAAGTGGCTCGATAGCCAGCGCATCACGCAGGTCGTCTAGCCGCGCTCACTGGCAGCTCCTCCGGGTCGCGCGGAGGCTTGACGCGCTGTGCGCCTGCCTCTGTGCCCCTCCCCCCTCACCCTGGGATGGACCGCCGCTCGCGTTCGGCTGCGGGGCTGCCGGCGTGCTTCCGGTACCGGTCCGGGGGCTCTTCGCCGTCCGGGCATCCTTCGCCTGCGAGTTCCTCCTAAGCCAGCTTCCTGTCCGTTCCCGTCCATCTACGGCTGGGCCGCTAAATTGCCGGCTTGTGCCGTCAAGATTGGGACGGTGACGATTCGTCTGCTTTGTCTCAAGCGGGATACGGGTGAAACTAAACGCCAGCGTTCGGGGTTTTATGGGTCGGATGCCGCTCATTCAGGATGCATTCATGTCAACAGCGCGATCGTCAATCGCATGAGCAGCCTCGACCGCAAGGAGCGGGATCTACGGATCGATTTTTTCCGTGGCCTTGCCCTCATCATCATCTTCATCGATCACGTGCCCGACAACACCTGGGCGCGGTTCACGCTGCAGAACTTCGGCTTCTCGGACGCCAGCGAGGTGTTCGTGCTTCTGGCGGGGTACTCGGCGGGGCTCGCGTACTGGTCGATGGGCGAGCGCGGCGATTTTCGTGGCGCGTTTCAGCGCGCAAGCCGGCGGGCGAGCGAGATCTATGTCTGGCACATCGGCATCTTCATCACGTCGGCGATCCTCCTCTATGCATCCGCGCGCCTGTTCCAGAACCCGGCTTACGTGAACAACATCGCGATGGCCGAGCTGGCCAAGGATCCCATTCGTACGCTCGGGTCGGCGATGGTGCTGTTCTACCAACCCAACCAGATGAACATCCTGCCGATGTACGTCGTGCTCATGTTCTGGTTGCCCGTTGCGCTGTTCCTCCTCAGGCGCAGCGTACCGCTCGCGCTCGCTGTCTCGTTCGGCATCTGGCTCGTCGCCAACGTCGGGGGGGTGAACCTCGCCACGCATCATCGCGACTTGGGATGGTTCTTCAACCCGTTTGCGTGGCAACTCCTGTTCACTGCGGGGGCCGCAGCGGCGGTGCTCGTGCGGCGTGGCGTGCAGCTGCCGCCGCGGTCGGCGCTCCTCATCCCGGTTGGGGCCTACCTTGTTTTCGCGTTTATCGTGGCTGCACCGTGGGTGTCGATCTCGTGGCTTCCCGACGGCCGGCTTCTGCCGCGCGACCTTCTCGAGCCTATGAGCAAGCATGATCTTTCGGTCTGGCGCCTGCTGCACGTGCTGGCGCTGGCCTATGTCGTCGCCGCGCTCGTGCCCGCCCAGGCATCGTGGCTCAAGCGTCCGTGGGCAAATATTGTGCAGACGTGCGGCAAACACTCCCTCGAAATCTTTTCGCTTGGCACACTCCTGTCATTTTTTGGTTGGATAGCGCTCGCACAATTGGGCTCTAACCAAATGATGATGCTGGTCGTAAATGTTGCCGGTATCGCGATCATGAGTGTGACCGCATGGCAGATGTCGCGCCGCAAAGGGGCGTCTCGCGTGCCGCAACGGGCGGCTCCCTCCGCCGAGGCGCTCGCGTCTTAGCGTTCGTTGTCTCTGTCTCGACGGTGTGCGCCGCGTCCGGTGCACCCGCGATGGCGGGCGACTGTACGGTTCCGGCCGAGCTCCTGGCCCTGCAGCAGCCCCTTCCGAAGCTCCTCGAGACCGTGCGCAGCAATGCGCCGATCCGGATTGTGGCGCTCGGCTCGTCGAGCACCTGGGGCACAGGGGCCACGAGCCGCGCGCACACCTATCCTGCGCGGCTCGAGCAGGAGCTTCGCACCGCGTGGCCCAAGAGCGATGTGCGCGTGATCAACGCCGGTGTCCGCGGGCAGCTTGCACGTCATATGCTGGCGCGCATCGACAAGGATGTAACGCCATTTCAGCCGCAGCTCGTTCTCTGGCAGACCGGTGTCAACGACGCCATCAAAGGCGTGCCGATCGCTGACTACAAGCAACAGCTCCGCACGGGCGTCGAGCGGTTGCGCAAGCTCGGGGCCGATGTGGTGCTCGTCGACCAGCAGTACTACCCGAGCTTCAAGAAGCTCAAGGACGGGCCGCTTTACCTGGACGCCATGCGCGAGGTTGCGGCTGACCTCAAGGTGCCGATTGTCCAGCGCTACCGCATCATGCAGCACCTGATCTCGAGCGCGCAGTTCACGGCCGCGACGCTCCTGGCGCCGGACCAGTTCCATCTCAACGATCGGGCCTACGACTGTATTGGGCGGCTTGTGGCCCGGTCCCTGGAGGCTATCGCGGTTGCGCCAACCAAGCCGCCTGCGCAAATGGCCGTGGGCAAGGATCAAGCCCTTTAAGGGCCTAACGGTGTTGCAACAGGCAAGGCTGCGCCTCCTCTGCCATCGAGCCCGGCCGATCACCGAAACGTTAGCCACCCGGTAACGTTTGGTGCGCTGTCATGTTCGTCCGATCCGTGCGACAACGGATCGACCGGAGCATCCAAGGTCGTGGCATGATCGTTCGGTTGTCCAAGGCGGCGCTCACATTGTTCGCCGGTCTTTTTGGCCTGCTGGTAGGTGTCGACAATATCGCCGACTATGGGACGAACTTCGCCTTCGTTCAGCATGTGCTCTCCATGGATACGACATTCCCTGGGAACGCGCTTCTTTGGCGGGCGATCACCAGCGGATGGCTTCACCATGCGGCCTATGCGCTCATTATCGTCTCGGAGCTCGTGGTCGGTCTTTTGTGCACGGTAGGCGCGTGGCGCCTGTTCATCACACGCTCTCAGCCGGCGCCGCTGTTCAATGATGCCAAAGGGCTTGCCCTGGCCGGCCTGTCAGCCGGCTTTGCGCTCTACTTCTTCGGCTTCCTCGTCATCGGTGGCGAGTGGTTTCAGATGTGGCAGTCGCAAACGTGGAACGGACAGGAGGCGGCGTTTCGGTTCGCCGCGTCGTTCGGGTTGGTGCTGATCTTCGTTAGCCAGGAGGACACGGACCATGGCCATGACGGGAGTCGCTGACATCAAGGTGCCGCTTGCTCCGGCGCTCGCCGGCGAAAGTGTCGTCGCCGTGGGGCATGCCGGTCACGTGCATCTGCTCGATGGCGCAACGGGCCGTCTGATCTGGACGCAGGCGCTTGCCGAGAAGTCCGGCGCGTCGGCGTGCGACGGACAGCCGGTCAGCGTCAACATCGCGGACGACATCGTGCTGGCCGGCTCCATGGGCCATGTGTTCGCGCTCAAGCTCGAGGATGGCTCGGTGTTGTGGCATTCCGCGCAGCGGGGCCGCGGCGCGGGCGAGACGAGCCTTGCGGTCGGCGGGTCGGTCGGCGACTACGTGGCCCGGCTCGAGAGCTAGCGCGCCGGTTCATGCGGCGTCATCGGCCTCGATGGAGATGATGATCCGGTCGCCGGCGTTGTGATCCTCGACCTCGATCAGCCGGCCCCTCGCCAGCGGGTTCTTGAGCATCTCCGCGATGTGGTCGAGCTCGATGCGATCCCCGAGCCGTTGGCCGGCGACCTTGGGCAGCAAACTTGTGGCGCCCGTCACGACCCAGGCGGGAACGGAGATGGTCACGGAGGGGGTGTTGTCCTCATAGACCTCGATTTTTACTTTCGGCATGTCTTTGTCTTCCCTCTTCGAGCGCCGGACACACGACGCATTGTGTCCAATCTGGCGACGAAGCCGGTCTTCGGCTGTTCCGGCGGTGACGATCGGACGGGTGTAGGACCCGCCGTTGCCTCTTATCCTGTCGACGGCTGATCAAAGAGCAGCCTTGTGCGTCGGCCCTCGACCCTTCATGGTTCTGTACTCGAAGGGTGCATATGGCCGCAGCCGCGTTCAACGTCGAAGTCTATAGCGATGCGCTGGTCGTTCTCGGGACGGCCGGCATCGTCGTGCCGCTGGTGCAGCGCTGGGGGATCAGCAGCGTGCTCGGCTATCTGTGTGCCGGTGCGGTGCTCGGGCCGCTCGGACTCGGCTCCTTCAAGGGCGAATTTCCGTTTCTTTATTGGGTTACGGTGGTGGACGCCAAGAACGTGTCCGCTATCGCAGAGCTCGGCGTCGTGTTTCTCCTGTTCGTCATCGGGCTCGAGCTTTCCTATCAGCGCCTGCAAACCATGCGACGCTTGGTGTTCGGGCTCGGCTCGCTGCAAATCGTGCTGTCGACGGCCCTTATCGGCGCTGTCGTCGCGCTGACAGGGGAGGGGCCGGCTGTTGCCGTGGTGCTCGGCGCGTGTCTCGCCTTGTCCTCCACGGCCATCGTGATCGAGGTGCTCGCAAGTCAGCGTCGCCTGACCACGACGGCGGGGCGCGCGAGCTTTTCCGTCCTTCTGGCGCAGGATCTGGCGGTGGTTCCGATCCTGCTCACGATCTCCATGCTCGGGCGCGGAGGTGATGCTCCGGCTTTGACGGCCGTCGTACTGGCCGTCGGCACGGCCGTGCTGGCGATCGGGCTCATTGTGCTCGTCGGGCGCCTGTTTCTCAGACCTCTCTTTCGGCTCGTCTCCTCGTTCGGCATGAGCGAGTTGTTTGTGGCGGCGATCCTGTTCGTCATCGTCGGTACAGCGATGGCCGCGGGCTTGGCGGGGCTGCCGATGTCGCTCGGAGCATTCGTCGCCGGTCTGCTCCTGGCGGAATCCGAGTATCGCAAGGCTATCGAAACCACCATCGAGCCTTTCAAGGGGCTTTTGCTCGGCATCTTCTTCTTTACGGTGGGGATGAACATCGATCTGCGCGAGATCGCCCGCGAACCGGTCCTTCTGGTCCTCGCCGTCGTCGGCGTCATCGTGCTCAAATCCTCCTTGCTCGTCGGGCTTGCTCGCCTCTTCCAGATACCTTGGCCGGCCGCCATCGAGACCGGGCTGTTGCTCGGTCCCGGAGGCGAGTTTGCGTTCGTCGGCATCGGTATGGCCTCGGCTGTCGGCGTCGTCGGAGCGGAGACGTCAAGCTTCACGCTCGCCGTTACCTCGGTCAGCATGGCCCTCATTCCGCTCTTGGCGCAGATCGATCGACGTCTGTCGTCGAGGTTCGAGAAACCCAAGGCGCGCGACCCCGAGCTCGCGATCGGCCCCAAGGCGGCTGCGGGGCACGCCATCGTCATCGGTCACGGGCGTGTCGGAGAGGTGGTGACCGACCTGCTCCAGACGCACAAGTTTCCGTTCATTGCCGTCGACAGCGATCCGGTGATCGTGACCGACCACCGGCGCCGCGGCCGCGAAGTCTTTTTCGGAGATGTAACCAGCCCAGGATTTCTCAGGAGTTGCGGCCTCAAGGAGGCAGCGGCGGTGATCATCACGGCGCGGTCGCCGGTGGCCGTCGACGACATCGTGAAATCCGTGCGTGCGATCCGGCCCGACATCCTCCTTGTCGCGCGCGCCCGAGATGCCGAGCACGCGCGCCATCTTTATCTCAAGGGTGTGACCGACGCGGTGCCGGAAACGATCGAAGCCAGCCTCCAGCTCTCCGAGGCGACGCTGGTCGGTCTGGGGTTGCCGGCCGGGCTCGTGATCGCGTCAATCCACGAGAAGCGCGATGAGTTCCGGCACGAGCTTCAGGAGGCCGCGTCTCGGGCTGGCCAGCTCACCACACGCTCCATCCGCGCGAAGGCGCTGCGGCGTTGAGCCGAGTCGACGAGGTGTCGCCGGCTGCGCCGTGTGCGTGTGTCGGTCAAGCTGTGCTAGCGGATTAGCCGCACGTTATTCACAAACTTCTTCGTCAAAATCTAGAGAATCAGTAGAACTGTTGAGGTGTCACGGAGGACACCTCAATGAAAGCCACCATCCTTGCCATCGTGGTGCTTGCGTTCTCAGTGTCTCAAGCGTCAGCCGTCAGCCATGCCGTCAAGATGGCGTGTGCTGCCGACTACTTCGCTCATTGCAGCATGCATGCCGTCGGGAGTCCCGGCGTCCGCAAATGCATGAGAGCGGTCGGGCCTCGGCTCTCCACGCGGTGCATCGATGCACTGATCGCAGCGGGGGAGGTCAAGTCGAAGGTTGCGAGCCGGAAGACCTACAAAGCCAAGACGTACGCCGCCAAGAGCGTTTCGAAGAAGCAAGTGGCCGTCAAGAAGCTCTCGAGGAATGCGAAGCAGCAGTTCGCCGAGAAGCGCAACGCCAAGAAGGCCATCGCCGAACGTCGCGCATCGAAAAAGCAGTACGCAAGCAAGCCGTCCAAGAAGCGTTACAGCAAAAAGCAGCTCACCCGCCTCGCGGAGGGCTGAGCCATCCTTTCTGGGGCGTGCTCCTCGGCTGAACGAGATCACGCTCCAGGCCTTGATGCGACGGCGGTCTCATCGGCCCGGCGGTGCGCCGGAGCCGAGGTATCCCCGGTTGCAAGGGGCGCCGTTACCGGATTCGTCCGGAAATCGGCATTATCGCCTGTCTTCTAAGCGACATATCTAAGACTTTTTCGCCTGATCTAAGGGAACGTTAGAGCCTTGCGGGTATCCTCGCCGTGGTTCTAGCGGCGATAATCTTTTCGGAAATGCCGGCGGAAAGGCCATGCTACGAAGAGAAGAACCCATCCCGGCGCTATCGGCTGCCCTCTCGCACGTCGTGATGACGGGCCTGTTGCTGCTTGTGGCGCTTCCTGCGCTCGGACCGGATATGCCGTTCGGCCCCGGGTCGGGGTCTTCTGGCGCGCCTCAGGCTGCGCCCGCCCCTGCTTCCGTTGCGTCGCCCGCTGTTCCATCGTCGGAAGCTCCGTCGCCTGCCGTAGCTGGCGTGCCCGAGGTCAAGGATGAATGGCCCGAGGACGAGATCGTGCGTGGGCGTGAGCAATGCATGCATCTCCTTTCGGGGCTGGCCGCCGAAGTCGAGTGGCTCGCGCCGATCAAGAAGGGGCCGTGCGGGCTTCCGGCGCCTGTCCGGCTGAAGAGCGTCGGGTCCGATCCCAAGGTCGTGTTCGATCCGCCGGTAGACGTTAATTGCCAGCTGGTGGCGGCGCTCGACCGATGGGTCAAGACAACCCTGCAGCCAAAGGCGCGCGAGCGCATGAAGTCGGAGGTCGTGCGCATCGTCGGCGCGTCCGGGTATTCGTGCCGCAACATCTACAACCTGCCCAATGCCAAGCTCAGTCAGCACGCGCTGGCTAACGCCATCGACATCGGTGCCTTCGGGCTCGCGAACGGGCGCACGGTGCGTGTCCTCAAGGGCTGGGGGCTTACCGCGCGGGACATCAAGGCGCAGCAAGCGAAGGCCAAGGCCGACGCCAAGGCCAAACTGGCGCGCGCGAAGACAGCCGACGTCAAGGCGGAGAAGGTTGCCGCCGCCGACGGCACCGATCCCGCGGCTGGAGAAAAGACGGACAAATCGGGAAAGAAGGTTAATTCGGTCACCAAGGCCTCATTTTCTCCGCCCTCGCTCTCGGCGGAGAAGGCTCCCACCGGCGCAGAACCGGCGGAGGAGCCGCCCAAGCCTACCAAGGATGCCTTGTTTCTACGGGCTATTCACGGCGGGGCCTGTGGGGAGTTCGGGACGGTGCTCGGCCCCGAGGCCAATGACCCCCATCGCAACCACTTCCATCTGGATCTTATCCCGCGCCGGGGCCGCGGTTATTGCCAGTAACCGGCGTTACAGCGGTCCGGAAGGGTCTGGTTTACGGTTCCTGTTCTAGAAAGGCCTGTTTTGCGCAACCCAAGTGATCTAAAATGCGTTTCATGTTCGCTAGTGACGGGGCCTATTCGCGGAAGTGCCCTGTGCAACCGCCGGAGACGTCCATGATCCGGACCATTCTCGCTTTTTGCGTGGCTCTCCTGATTTGGGAGCCGCTTTTCGTGTCGCCTGCCGCGGCCTGCATCTCCTGCGAGTACACTCCTGAGGTGGTCAACACGCCTCATCCCAGTGTCCGCAAGAAGAAGCGTGCGACTATTGCAAAGGAACGGCCTGCTCGGAAACGTGCTCCTGCGCGTGAGATCGCGGTTCCCAAGACCGTCGCTCCTAATGTCGTTGCTAAAGAGGTCATTGCTCCCAAGGATGACGTAGCACCTGCGGGCGTTGCCCCTCAGGACGTCGCCAAGGAAGAGCCGGTCGCCGAAACTTATACAGCCTCCAAGAAACCGTCGGCTGCTCCTGCTGATCCCATCGATGAGCGGACCGATACGCGGCCGAGCATGCAGGCCTCGACTGCAACGCCCGAGCCCACAGCAGGTACTCCTGACACGCCGAAGCCGATCGAGGAGGCGAAGGCGCCAGAGGAGCTCGGCTGCAAGAAGTTCATTCCCACTGCCGGGATAACGGTTTCGGTGGCTTGCGACTGAGCGCCGCCACCGGATCTACCGATCAGAAGCCGATCCTGAAACCGAACCGCGGCCCGTAGAATCCGTAACCGTACACGCGCGGCCGGTAGTAACGGCGATAGTACGGGTACTCGTAGCCGTAATAGTAGGGGTCGTAGGCGTACGGCGCGTCGTAGTAGGAATAGTAATACGGCCGATATCCATAGCCGTACCAGCGATGCCTGGGGTAGTAGGCGTAGCCCCGGCGCCAACGACGGCGATGCACCTGCTCGACAAGGCTCGCTTTTGCTTCACTTTTCGCGGATGGACCGACTGGCCCCATGGCGCTTGCCGGGGTCCACAGCGCTGCGGCGAAATACGCCGCGCCGGCTGCGATGACTGCTGTAAGAAATAGTTTAAAAGGCATAGCAACCACCTCACAGGTTGAACTCTCTACATCCCCCGGGTAGTGCGCTCCCCAATCTAGCACAGATATGGGAGCCGGGAAGACGATGCCCCTATGACGGCAAAGGAACCGGAAATGCGCGCGTGCGTTCCCGCGTGGGGCAAGGAGTATTTTCGCGTGCACGCGTCCGTTCTGAAATTCGCGGGACTTGCGTCCTATCTGGCATTCGTTGCCGGGTTGGGCAGCCTTTGCGTCATGCTCTCGCGGCATGTCGGAACGCAGGCTGCGGTCCTGGCGGTGCCTTACGTGATAAGCAACGCCGAGCGGCCGCCCACGCTGGTCGAGCGCCGGCAGACCGAGGCCCGCGCAGCCGTTGAGCCGTCCGCTCCCGAGATCGTCGATATGCCCGCCATCCTCGAGGTCCCCGCGATCTCGGCGCCCGTGCTTGCGGCCAAGCTCGATGTCCTGGAGCGCCAGGATCTGATCATGCCTGAACCGCGTGCCCGGCGGACGCTCCGGTCCCGCGTTTCGCGCGCTGCGCGTCCGGTGCGGGTCGCTGCTGCCGATCACTTCGGCCGCAGCTTCGGTGTCATGCTCATGGCGTCGCGCTAGAGACCGCCTCTCACTTGGCCTTGTTCCGCTCGCGCTTTGCTGCTTTTGCGATGCGCTTCTCGGCGTTCTTCTGCTTGCGCTGCCTCGCCTGAATGCGTTTGCGGCGCTGGTCCGACATCGTGGGCATGGGATGATCTCCGTCCTTGGATTGGCGGATCAGGCGGAAACCTCCGCCACCTCGCTGATCTGGGGCGGGAAGGTCGGACGCAGGTCGTCCGAACTCCAAATGCCCGTTGCGTAGCGTGTTCCGCCGTCGCCCTCCACCTCGACATCGGTGAAGCCCGCTTCGCGGAACTTGTCGGCGATCGCGTCATTGGTCGCGAGGCGCTCGACGAAGCCCAGGGTGATGGTCGTCTTGTAGCGCTTGCCGCGTTGGAGCGTGAAAATCATTCAAGCCACCTCCAATCCATTTCTGGGAGCCACATTATAACGCTCCCGTCGCGCCTTGGGAAAGAAAGCCGCCGTGCGCCGCAGCGATTGCGGATCCTCGAGCCGCGGAGACAGTGTGCCCCCCGGCATTGGTGCCGGGGGATAGTTTCGAGCGATGGCCGATCTCAGAAATCGCAATAGTAGAGCGGGCCGACCTTCACGCAGTAGTCCGGGCGCTTGCCCTTGCCACGCCAGGGGCGGCAGGCGCGGCGATTGCCGTACTTTCCATGACGGTGCCAGCCCCAGGGGTCGCGGCGGCAGTCCCTGTGGAAGCCGTGCACAGCGATGATGTTGCTCTCCGGGGCCGTCACGCCGGCCGGAGCGCCCTGGATCGGGGCGGCGTGTACGGTATGGACGGTGAGAGCCAGCAGGCCGGCTGCTGCTGCGCTCGTCAGCATTTTGATGGTCATTGCTCCTCCAAGTTCATTGAACCGAAACAAAGCGGTGCGCCCCGACGGTGATCCAAGTCAGTGTGCAGCAGGTGCAGGATAGCAGACAAAATCGGGATGTGCGTTTCCTGAAATATTCCCGATGCGCCAGCAGGTTGACGCCAATTTTGCGATGCCTTTGCTTCGGCGCGATGTCTAGGGGGTCGTGGATGCGGCGGGCGGCGGCGGGGTGTCGACGATGGGGCCGTCGGCGAACACGAACAGATACGCCAGCATCGCCAGGATGCAGGCCACGCCGCCGAACCATACGATGTGCCTAGTGTGCATGGGGTCGTTCCTCGTCTCGATGCCGGCCGAGCGTATGGGTGTCGCATGCGGGGTGCAAGGAGGGAGCTTCACCGTTCGGCAGCGGCAAAGAAGGAGGGGGGCGTGCAAGCCCCGTTCGGGAGAGCGGGGCTTGCCTCAGCGGTTATTCGAGATCCTGCTTTTCCTGTTCCGGAATGGATGGGTCGCTTCCCGAGGCTCCCGTAGAGGCGCCCGTCGAGGCGCCGGCATCGACGTCCGGTCCCGAGCCGTCGATGTTCGCTTTTTCCTGATCGACGATGGACGGGTCTTTGCCCTTCGACGCGCCGGGGTCGACGTCCGGCCCGGAGCCTTCGATGTTCTGCTTCTCCATGTCGGGAATGTCCTCGGCGAAGACCGGGGCGGCATAGGCGACCGCCAAGAGGGTGGACGCGCCGAGCGCTGCAATCGCTTTCCTTGTCAGCATTGCTTTCATCTCCATGGGTTTGACGTGCCGTTGACACGACCGATGACACCGAAGCGCCATCCCCCGACTGACGTCCGTGAACCGGGCGAGATGCACGCCGGAACTTTCGCCGGATTCAGCGGCTGCCTATGAGCGGAATCGGGAATCACGCTTAATTGCCGCTTTCCGCGCGCCGCCGGCTCAGCCGATTGCGCTGCCTCGCAAAGGGCTTTTGCGGCCGGCTTTTTTCGGCCTCGCGTTCGGGGAAAGTGCTTTTGCGGCCTATCGTATTGTGACGCCACGTGATGCGCTTCAGCGTCGAGGCGTGGGGAAGCATGCACGGATAGCCGCGAGGGCACGAGGCTCGCGGGTGTGATCGCTGTCGGTTCAAAGAGCGGGTCGCGCCGGAGACTCTCCCGTATCGGGGAGCGGAGCGGCAGGCCGTGGGTAGAACTCGGGGATGCGGCCTCGCCGCTCCGCCGCTGCCCAGCATCGCGACGATTTGAGCGCCTTATGAGTGCGCTCCATCGCGACACGACCTCCGCCGATGCGAAGCCGCGCGCCCGAACATCCACCGTCCGCGCGTTTGCCGTGCGGTCCATCAAACCGCGCGGACTGCTCCGCACCTTTCCAGCCTAGCTGATGGTACCAGCGTTGAGAGGAGGCGCAGCTCCCGCTCACCAAGCGCCCAGCTCGCGCCGGTCCCCGAATGAGTGGGATGGGGAGAGGGTAGGCGCGGTGAGCGGGGGAGGGGATAAGATTTGTTGCGAGGTTGCCACGCAACATTGTGGATCGTCGCCGTTCAAGCGCTCAGATGTCTGTACACGCATAGCGTGCGGGCGCATTGTGCTCGCCATTGCCATTTATGTGTATTGCGGGGAGTTGGTGAGATGGCTTCGTTCGATGCGTCGCTTCGCAAGGGGGTAGTCGAACCGGATGATGATGAGGACCTTGTTTCGATAGAGGCGCCCCGTCAGCGCGAACCACTAACTCTGGCGACGCTGAATTTGGATGGTCAAGTCTTTGCAGAGTTCCAAGATTTTTCCGGCGCGACCTTTACGGGACAAGTTTCGCTAGTTAACACGCGCTTCGAAAAAGGTGTGAGTTTTGCGGGGGCAAAATTTTTTGGTCCTGTGCGCGTAAGAGGCGTAACGGTTCCCTCGGCGCGGGGAAACAAGACTACGTTCGCGGGAGCATCTTTCTTTCAAAGTCTCGCAGTGCGGAGATCAACGCTTTATTTGACCGATTTCACCGGTGCTTCGTTCGGACAAGTTGCGAGCTTCCGAGGTTGCAGATTTTATGCGTCTGCCAAGTTCGATGGATCAGTCTTTAGCAGTGTGGCGGCGTTTGAGAACGTAGTGTTTCACGGCGCCGGAAATTTTGTGGCTGCTGAGTTCAAGGGCGGCTTGTCCTTTGAGAAGGTAACTTTTCGCTACTCTCTTTCACATGCGCGGTTCTCAGACGCAAAATTCTCTGAACACGCCGCGTTTGGCGGAACCCGATTTGGAGGCAACGCGATCTTCACAGAAGCTGTCTTTGACGCTGGGGCGTCGTTCGAGGGTGCGGAGTTCAGCTTGGTTGGGGATGGCGACGGCGATGGCGACAACAGTGACGCGAGTGAGCGAGAAATAGCTGACCTTGTAGTATCGTTTGATAAAGTTGTTTTTCGTGCCGACATCGACAATGAAGTTGTGTCATTCCGGCAGGCTCGGATTGGTGATCGGTCGCTCGGACGATCTTTCTCTTTCCGTGGCGCGCATTTTCGACCGAGCAAGTTGGCGCTCGACACCACGCGGTGTCTCTCGGCCGACTTTAGAGATCTCGAGTGTTTTGGTAATCTGGTTTTCCGCGACGCGGACTTTCATGATGCTGTTGTTGTTGATTTTTCTCAGGCCCGCTTTGGGGCCGATACGGATTTTTCCGGTGCACATTTTGGTGGAGATGCATTATTCGAGAAATCGCATTTCGGAGGTGATTTCCTCTTGTCTCAAGCGCGCTTTGATAGATATCCGGACTTTAAACAAGTAACATTTTTTCATTTCCCGGAGCTGTCGCAAGCGCTCTTGCCCTCGCGCAAGAGTTCTTGGTCGGCTCCCGAACGCAAGGACATCGTTCAACGGCTGACGGTGCTCCGCCGTCTTGCGTCTCGTACTGACGATAAAAAGACAGAATTTGACTTGCTTGTTAGGGAGTTGAAACTAGAAGGCGGCTTTGCGAGCAGCCTCTATGGCTTAGTTTCTAGCTACGGGCAGAGCTGGTTGCGGCCGGCTCTTTGGTTATTGGCATTTGCGGTCGTCGTTTTTCCGGCGTTGTATTTTTCTGCGGGAAAGGCGCGCGTCTCTTTTGAGAACGGGCGTCCGGTTATCTCGACCGATATTAGCGGAGAGTGTGGTGGGCACGATCACGGTAGCGCGATCCTAGCCGCGGTCGAACTATCTGTTCGTAATGCGTTGATAGTCGGCATCCAAGACGACCAAAGAGCGGAGCATCTTGGTGAGTGTCTGGGATTTGGGAGCGACGCCGATGTTCGTCGGCTATTGGCGGTCTTGCTCCAAGCGACGCAGACGGTGCTTACGGTTGTCCTCGTCTTCCTGATTGGCCAAGCTGTGCGGCGGCGCCTCCAGATGCGGTAATGTAATCAGATCGTGCTCAGCAACCGGCTGTGGAAGCGGGTGGTGCCGGCGACGATCAGAGAGTTGCCGCAGGACGGTGACGCGAAGCGTGTCGCCGCGATCAAGCTCCCGGCGTAGACACGGTTCATAGCGGATTGTGCCATCTCAGGTAGTTGGGAAGCTAATGTCGGATTATGGATATCTGGCATACCTCGATGAGGCGGGAGATCCCGGTCTTCGGCGGGTGCTAGGGGTAGATAATGCCGGCGCAAGCGAATGGTTGATGTTGGCGGCAGTTGTGGTCAGAGAATGCCATGAGAAGGATATCGATGGATGGCTTAGCTCCCTTTTGGAGCAGTTCAAAGGGCACCAACGCGCTGGGATGCATTTCGCAGACCTACACCCTTCGAAGAAGCTTGCCGCCTGCGAATATGTAGCGCGGCTTCCAGTGCGATGCTTTGTTGTGGCTTCCAACAAAAAAAATATGAGGGCGTATTCTAACGAGGCTGCAGCGCAGATCCCTGCCAAAGACTGGTTCTACTGTTGGATGACAAGATTGGTATTGGAGCGCGTAACCCATTTCGTACGCAAAGATGGAATCAAGCGGCACGACGAGGCGAAGGCTCTAAAGATAGTGTTTAGTGAGCGGGGTGGCATTTCCTACGGACAAATGGATGCTTACTATTCTTGGCTCAAAATGCGGAGCCGCGCTGGCAAGCTTTATCTACCTATGGGGGACCTGTGTTGGGAAGTTATGAGGCGCGATTTTTTAGAAGTTATTCCTCATGCGGAGTGTTCGGGCCTTCAGTTGGCCGATGTCGTTGCTAGTGCATTTTACAATGCATGCGACGTGTACTCGAAAAGAGGATGTCAACCCCAGTTCGCAATGGCTTTAAAGCCTCGTATCGGACGCGTGCCAGACAAAGGGCGTGGTCAGATTGCAGGGTACGGTGTCAAGTTGATGCCCAGCTTTGGGAAGGCAAGACTGAGGAGCGAGCAACAGAAGATCTTTCGATATTTTGGGTATCCGAAGCAATGGTGGGGTGGGCCATTTCAACGCGATTGAAGTGATCCTAAACCAACCTACTCCGCTCCACCGCCGCCGCGATAAAGCTCTTGAACAGCGGATGCGGGTCGAAGGGGCGGCTTTTCAGCTCCGGGTGGAACTGGACGCCGATGAACCAGGGGTGGTTCGGGTATTCGACCGTCTCGGGCAACAAGCCGTCGGGTGAGAGGCCTGCGAATTTGAGGCCGGCCGCCTCCAGGCGTGCGCGGTAGTCGGTGTTGACCTCGTAGCGGTGGCGGTGGCGCTCGCTGATCTCGCCCGTGCCGTAGATCTCCGCGATGCGCGTGTCGCGGCCGAGCGTGGCGGGGAATGCGCCGAGCCGCATGGTGCCGCCGAGGTCGCCGCCCTGGCGGCGCTGCTCCAGCTCGTTGCCCTTCATCCATTCGGTCATGAGGCCGACGACGGGCTCGTCTGTGGGGCCGAACTCGGTCGAACCTGCATGCGCGATGCCGCACAGGTTTCTTGCGGCTTCGAGCGTCGCCATCTGCATGCCGAAGCAGATGCCGAAGAAGGGCACGTCGCGCTCGCGCGCGAACTTGGCGGCGAGGATCTTGCCCTCGGAGCCGCGCTCGCCGAAGCCGCCCGGCACGAGGATGCCGTTGACGTTCTCCAGCCAGGGCGCGGGATCCTCGCGCTCGAAGATCTCGCTCTCGATCCATTCGAGGTTGACCTTGACGCGGTTGGCGATGCCGCCGTGCACCAAGGCTTCGATCAGCGATTTGTAGGCGTCCTTGAGGCCCGTGTACTTGCCGACGACGGCGATCGTCACCTCGCCCTCGGGGGAGGCGATGTTGCGCGAGATGGTCTCCCACCGCGTGAGGTTCGGCTGCGGCGCGCCCGTGATGCCGAAGGCTTCGAGCACCTGGTCGTCGAGGCCTTCGCGGTGGTAGGCGAGCGGCACGTCGTAGATGGTGGCGGCGTCGAGGGCCTGGATGACGGCCTCCTCGCGCACGTTGCAGAAGAGGGCGATTTTCTTGCGCTCGCCCTTGGGCACCTCGCGGTCCGTGCGGCAGAGCAGGATGTCCGGCTGTATGCCGATGGAGCGCAGCTCCTTCACCGAGTGCTGCGTGGGCTTGGTCTTGAGCTCGCCCGCGGACGGGATGAACGGCAGCAGCGTCAGGTGGATGAAGATCGAGGAGTGTCTGGGCAGCTCGTTTCCGAGCTGGCGGATGGCCTCGAAGAAGGGGAGGCCCTCGATGTCGCCCACGGTGCCGCCGATCTCGACGAGCACGAAGTCGACGTCCTCGTTGCCGGTGGTCACGAACTGCTTGATGGCGTCGGTGACGTGCGGGATCACCTGCACGGTGCCGCCCAGGTAGTCGCCGCGGCGCTCGCGGGCCAGGATGTCCTGGTAGATGCGGCCCGTGGTGATGTTGTCCGACTTCTTCGCCGGCACGCCGGTGAAGCGCTCGTAGTGGCCGAGGTCCAGGTCCGTCTCGGCGCCGTCGTCGGTCACGAACACCTCACCGTGCTGGTAAGGGCTCATGGTGCCGGGATCGACGTT
>CAZDUD010000068.1:0-18984 GCA_964508485.1 uncultured Hyphomicrobium sp.
CAAGGGACCGACCAAGAACGAACAAGCGATCTAAAAACGGCCCTCAAATCCATCGACGAAGCGCTGCCTTTGTTGGACCCCAAGGAAGACCGCAAGGATTACCTTGACTTGCGAACTTGGCGCGGGCGTGTGCTGCTTGATCTCGGCAGGATAACCAGAAGCGCCTCGATGCTCGACGAGGCCCGCCAGCTGTTAATCGCCAACTCCAAGGCAAAGGAGCTATCTACGGAAACCAAGGCCTACAATCGCTTCTACGCCACGCAAGCCACTTACTGGTACAGTACCTACAAGAACGACCCCACCGCGATCGAGGTCGCGCGGGCGGACCTCAGAGGATTGCTGAAAGAATCCCGAAGGGGGGAGATGCCCGACCTCACGGAAGAAATCGTTGATTTCATAGCCGAGTTGGAAACAGCTTCCATTCCCAATGCAGCGCCGCCGCCACGCGAGGCGCGCCAGCCACCGCCCACCGACAAGCCGAAACAGCAGTCGCGCAAGCGAAAACAGCCGACCCCTTTCCCATGGTTCAATTGAACGCGCGGGCTACCGCCCCTTTACGCATTGCATCTGAAGCTGGTCGAACGAAAGGCAGGCCAGTTCCCGTTCGCAGGGCGAGGCGATGGTTCCCATGGACTGACCACTGGCAGCACGCTCATCCTTGCTGCCAGTGTCCATAGACGCCACCGCTTTCGTTCACGCGTTGGCCAACTCAAGCCGTGTGCCCTCGCGAGACGCCAACACGTTAACGCGCCCGCCGTGCGCAAGCTCTTTGAGCGCTTTGTTCACGTAACCGACCGAAACGCCAAGTTCGCCGGCAAGCGCGCGCTGTGAACAGGCCCGCGGCCCGCGTTCAAGGTCGCCTAGGATGCGCGCTTTCAAGCGTTCAATCGTCGCCGTCGTTTTCGCGTTCACGGCCCGCGCTGCCGGCGTTTGAACACCGAGCGCAGGTGGCGTATTCACGGGCGTTTGCGGCGTCAGCGTGCCCCCTTCGCGCGGCTGCTGTTGAACGTTCAGAGCGGCAGCTGGTTGCTGGGCAACAGGCTGCTGCCGGCTAAGCGCGAGGGCCACGGCGCCGACGACTTCGACGGCCATAACCGTTAACAGGTTAAGCCAGTCGGCGATGCGGTCCGGCGTGAGGGAGACGCCGACAAGCGCGAGATACTTTTGCAGAGCCGCGGCGTCTCCGTTGGCAGGTTTGCTCGGCTTGGCTGCTGCGAGCGCCGCGGTGGCGTCGTTCATGGCTTCCTGCAGTAGTTGGCGCTCAAGCGCTATCGACTGCTCGGCCCGCAGCGGCTCAACACGCTCGACGCAGATCGTGCGCAAACGCTTGGACTCGAGCCAGCCGGTGCAGCCCTTGAGGCGCGTATCCTTGAGAATGACGGCCAGCTCATTTTCGATGACGCGGGCCGGGCGTGCGGCGGGCAACGCCGCAAGTTCGTGGGCCGCGCGCTTGTATGCGGCCTCGTGGCGCGCACGATCGCCCGTGCTCGCGCTGTCCGTGCGTGCCGCCAGTTCACGGCCGCCATGCTGCGAGCCGAGGCCCGCGACGATGACGAATGCGAGCGCGAGCAGCCAAGCCCCGAGTGCCGTCCTGCGCATTGTGCCGCTGCACGTGAGTGCAGCCGCCAAGCCCGTCAGGGAGACGATGGCCAGGGCGACGCCGGCTGCGGCCCATACGGCTGATTCTGCTTCCGACGCGCCGCGATGCCAGCCGGCTTGGGCGGCCAAGGCTACGGAGACGCACGAAAGCAGCAGGCCGGCGCAGAGAAGCGCGAGGCGTACCGGCCTGTTGGCGTCAGGAGCTTGGCAATTCATTGCACTCGAAGGTGCAAGCAATTGCGAGAAATAAGAGTTTGAAGAGTCGTTAGTTGTGTCTGCAGTCCGCAGTTGCGCACACGCGCGCGGCGTGCTGGGAATAGTCATGGTCTGATCCTCGGTCACATCGAGATTGGACAAGTGCGGCGCGGCGTCCTGCCAGGGACACGCGCCGTGCGCATTTATGGTAGCTGAGTCGGGTTATCGACTGGCTACCCGTCAGAATTCCCCCTCATTTCTCGCGATCACGCATATGAGCGCTAGGACGTGCCGGGCGGCTTGCTGCCGGTGTTGTGGCATCGGCCGATTCCCTGGATTTCCGTGCTTTTGGCGTTTCTCGGCGAAACGCGCCGAAAAGCGTTCTCTAAAGTCGGGGGAATCATAGTTCCCGCAGGCTGCGCTTTGCTTTCGCGAGATTTCGAGCGCGTCTCGCAAAACGTCGCACAAACCACATAAAAATCGCAAGACGTAAAACAAGTTGTTCGAACTATTGCGAAATTTGGCGTTTACTTCCTATGAAATTTGACGCCTATTCCTGAATCGGTCAGTTTCTCCAAATCGCTACACCATGAAATGGAGAAACAACATGAATTCACGCTCAATTATCGGCATTCATTTTGAAGACGGCGTAATTCAGCGAATTACCGCGGACGGCGATGCAGTTGCCGTTGTCATTGACGACGGGCGCCCTACCCGCGCAATGCCGACCGTCAAAGACGACGGCGAGACAGCGGATGCCGTGCCGGAAGCACTCGAGTCCACACGCTGTCATGGAATCGGCATCGCGTGCGATGTCGCAAGCGAGCGTCTCGCCGAGCTGAGCAAGACGAAGTTCGAAAGCTCTGCGGAGTATGTCGAAGAGATCGCGAAGCTGCTCGATGGCTTGCGCGAGATGGTCGTGCGGTCGATACGACTGGATGCCGGCATTGAGGCTGCATGCCAGTAACGCATTCCAAGGCGTCAGCCAGCTTCCAGCACCGCTGCAATGAGACTGGAGATACCTGCTGCTGCGAAGTTACCCGCGACACCCTCGGCAACCGCCCTTATCGACTGCAGCGCAGCCCCGATTTTAGACTGGGAAGGAGCAGACTGACGGATCTCGTCTTCGAGCAGTGCCAGCGGGGCGACGAGTTTTTGGCGCGCCTCTTCAGGTAGATGAGTCGCCGCTTGCCGCACTTGCTCGACCAGATGCGTAACCGTGCTGGGCGGCAACTCGACGATGATGTTGACCGAGTTGTCTACAGAGTTGACATTCTGGCGTGCGTTCGCCCCGTTGAAGTTGTTTGTAATGTGCTGAATTGTCTGGCCCGATGATGTCGCCGGTACCGACGACTTGCGCACCTTCACCTGAAAGTGACCCGGGAGCCCGCCAGCCTTGGATTGATAGCCAGAGTCTTCAACGACGTAGTCATCTACCAACCCGTTCGGGAGCGCGCGCAGGAGATGGTCGCCAGGTTCAATCGGAAGATCGCTCATGAGAATAACAATAGTGCCGTTCGATACGTGGGCTGGGATTTGGCTACGAAATACTGTGCCATCAATCTTTACTAGGGAGACTTTATCAGTGAGCAAGTCCCTTAGCGGCACGTCACGGCCCTCCACGGAAATCACTTCTTCGCAATAGATGTCGCGCAATCCCATGATTTGCGCATGAATCTCCGCCGGACTCGCCCCAGCCCAGCTTCCGAGGTCTTGCGGCGACGGGAACGCTAGTCCGTCTCCCCGCAGGATGCGGTCCTTTTCGATCGTGGTGTTACGGATACGATTGGCAAAGCCCACAAGCAAGGGCTCGGCTTCGTGGAGAGAACGCCGCCGAACGTCGGGCGGGTACCGCGGCAGTTCATTTTCGACGCCCGCGATGACGGCGTTCAGCTTTTGCTTGAGGTACCGCTGAATTGCGTCCCAGTAAACTTCTCGCGCGGAGTGGGCGAACTTCACCCCGCGAATTTGAATCAGCCGGCCATCGAAACCGTCAACCTTCACGCCATCCGAGCTGATGAGGTGCCACTTAAAAAACCACTCATTGACCATGCGCCTGTGTTCCTCGTCCAGCGCGTTGGCGAGCCGGGCTGCTATGGGGGTGAGCGCATTCTCTTGCATCATGCTACCGTGCCCCACAGCTGGCGCTCGTCAAGCTCAGTGGTGTCCCTGTGCACAGCCTTCCTCGGCCGCCCCCGCGGCCTCTTGGGCGCTGGCGCGCCCTCCCAGCCCTTCCAGACCGCTACCGGCCCGAAAGCCAGCTGTACGGCCGCCTGTGGGTCCGCGTGGCGGCCCGTGTCGATGCTCACGCGCTGCCGGTAGCGGTGACCCGCTACAAGGCAGCTGCCCGTACGCCAGCGCGGGTCATGGGCCGTCTCCGCAAGGTGCTCGGCCCAAGCGGCCTTGACCTCTTTTTCGGCCCACCTGCGGTCCGCGGATGCCACGGCAGCTGGGGCGTCTGCGGAAATTACGTCTCCGGCGGCGTAGTCCACATACGTGCGCGCGTTACTTCTCTTATATGGGCTACGCCGCCGGAGGGCGATTTTCTCGGCCCGCTCCCTAACCACGCCCAGGGCCTGCTGGATGTCCAGTTCCGACCGGGCGGCATCCGACCAGTCCAGGGGCTCATGGATGGGCAGCCCGGTGGCCACGTTGCCGAACACGACCAGCCGCAGGGGATTGTCCGGCCGCCGCGATAGGGGGCGCCCCCGGAAGGCGCTCTGGACGACATCGCTCTCGTAGTACTCGGCCAGCGCTTGTACCAGCGGATGCAGGTACCGGCGCCGCCTAAGCTCGACGCCCGGGCCGTCCGCGCACGGCAGCGTGGCCGGCTCGAAGCTGGACGTGTCCAGGGTCAGTAGCAAGTCGTTCTCGTCGGGGGCCAGCCCGGCAGCAACGACACGGGCCTGCCGCAACAGTTCCCCTGAGCTGGGCATGGTCCGCCCTACCGTGATCACGCAAGGGGCTTCCTCGGCGAAATTCAACCCCCTGGCGAGCTTGTGCGTGGTGACGTGGACGTTGCCGGGCAATCCCCGCTCAATCAGCTGCCGACGTACCGCTGGCTGGCACATGACGGCCACGTCAATCTTGTGGCCCTCGATCGCGCAGCCGTGCTGCCGTTGCTCAGCGAGCAACAAGGCAGCTTCGTGCCGAATGAAGGCATGCAGGCGAGCTATGGCGGAATCCGCGCGGGCCGCCTCCGGGAAAAAGCTCTGCCCATATGCCCTGTCGCAGAACTGGGCCACGTGAACCGCGCCAGGGAGCACGGGCGGCACGGTCCGCACGATCGTATCAGGGCCGAGCAGCGCGCGATCGAGGACCGGCACGCTGGTTGCGTCGAGCACGTACGTCCCGCCCTGCCTGATCATCTCCGGCAGCTGTTTGGGCAACTGCGCCAGGCCCTCGCTGCCGGCCGCGTCGAGCCCGAAGACAAACTCGCGCCCGCTCAGGAGGGCGCGATAGATGGCGCGGCTTGCCAGCTCAAAGAACGCCGCCTGCTCGAAGTCGTCCTGCGCCGCGGCGAGTTTGGCTTCGTCGGCAGCACGCTTGTCCTTGGCCGCCTTGTCGCCACGTTTGGGCTTTCTGCCCGAGATGGCTGCGACGGCCGTCGCAATGGTTCTCTCGGCCGCCTCGCGACGCTCCTGCTCGGCGTGCGCCGCCCAGCACCAACCGACCACGCCGCGCCCGGCAACAATCGCCGTTGCTACTTCCGCCTTGCTGGCCCGCACGGCCGCCGCAATCTCGCGGCGAGCCTCGGTGTCGAGTGCAGCGCTGTCCATGTCACACCGGCGCGGCTCGCCTAGTAGTGCCGGCACGACAGTTTCGTCCCAAAACGTGTGCTCGGGCTGTTGCTTGCGCTTGTTGTGGATCTCGTCGCGGCCAAGCCACTGATCGCCGAACAACACGCCAGCCTGCGGATGCGTGCCAATCGTCAGCCCGTGCGTGAAATCTCGGTCTCGACTGGGCGCCGGGCACGAGTCCTTGTGGGGGCACAGTTCGCACACTGGCTTTGGGCTCTGGCCGAAGCGCTCGAGCTTTTCGCATCGCCTGCCCCAGTCGCCGGGATCGACGCACAGCTCTGCGCGGCTCTTGATGCGGCGTGAATCCTGCGTTCCCCACCGGGCCTGATAGTCGCGCTCTTTCTGCTTTGCCAATTCGATCGTGGGAGTCAGATGCAGAATGTGGCTGCTTCTGGCGCGGTGATTGTCTTGTATCTCATTCGTGTTGTGCGTCTTGCCGACGCCGGCCGGCGCCCTGATGACAACGGTCGGGATCTCCGGCCGCCTTGGCGCTGCCCGCCCGGCTTTGATCGCCCTGGCACACGCGCGACGCCACTCATCGAGTGCTGTACCGTGAGCGTTCACGGACTCATCGAGCGCGCGGAGGACAAAGTCCCGGCCTTCCTGCAGCGATATGGGTGCCTCTTGCCGCGGAAGCGCAACACGCTGCTTCCGCCGACCGGCCTTGGTCAAGGCCGTGTCTAGTGCGGACTCGAGGCGGTCAAGATCGGCGTACGCGAGCCGACGCTTGAGGTCGCCGCCTGTGGCCGTCTCCATGATGCGCGCTCGCGCCTCGGCGGATAGCCGTTTCAGCAATGACTGAAATTTGAAGCTCGGTGCGCGCAGTGCCAGCTGCATCACGGCACGGAAGACCTGGGTATATGCGCCGCAGCTACTTATCTCTGCCAGTAACGGCGCGATGTCGCGCGCCCATACCAACGGCCGGACGTTACGGCCCGACCAGCCCTTGGTCCATTCGCTGCTGGAGCGCCTTGCCGCGGCTGCGCGAACGGCGCGCGCAGTCTGCAACAAATCCGCGTCGAGCGCCGGCACCGCGATGGAGTCGCGTTCGCCTTCGACAACTCGGGCAAGCAGGCGGTCGCGGTGCGCAGCGTCAAAGCCCAGCCGAACGCGCCCGCGGGCGGCTATATCGGCGTACAGCGCGGGCAGCGACGTGTAAACCAGATGACCCGTGGCGCAGATGCTTGTGTCGAAAAGCGCCCGGCCGGCCTCGCGGTTGAGATGGTCGGTCAGCACCTGCTCTTCTTCGAGGGTGATGGCACGGTCAGCAATGAACGCCAGCCGGCCAGCGAGCTTGTGGCGGTCAATGAGTCCGAAGCTCGACGTGGGCTGGAAGACGAACGACGCGCCGGCCAGCGTCGGGATGCCGTCCACAATGCCCCGCAGAACGTCGTCAATGTCGCCGGAGTCGGCGGTAGACACGTCGAGGTCTGGCAGCTTGAGCCCATCGAGGTCCAACAACAGCAGCCGCGACGGAGCGTCCTCGAAGTTCTCGTGCTGCCGGGCGGTGATCGCGTGGCCCGGAAAGATTTGGAGATCGCCGCCAAGACTCATTGCCGTCGCCAGCACGCAGCAGCCATTGTCTATAATGGACTTGAGTCCACCCCGCGCAATCGCGAGATCTCGGTGCGGCGCCGTCTGCAGGGCCGCCAGCAGCCCCTCAAGCGCGTACAGGTCCGCGACCGGCACGACTGCTGCGGTGTGGCGCGTCGAGTGGCGAAATTCACACTCAGGGCCGCGTAACTGCCGCCACGGATTTGCGAACGTGCCGTCAGCCTGCCGCAGCCCATAGTCTATGGCTTCCTGCGCAGCCGTTTCGCTCGTGAACGGCGCGTCGTTGTCGGTGGCGACAAACTCTTTGCCAAGGGCTGCGCCGGGATCGCGCGCCTCAACAATAGACACGTGCACAATCGCGCCAACGTCAGCGCGCGGTGTCATCGGCGCGGACTCGCGCGCCGTCTCTGCAATGTCCATGGTTACTCATGCTCATGACTTCCAACTCGTCCGGCGCATTTGCCAATGCCACCGACGACATCAGGATAGCAGACGCGAGTCGCCAACTCGGTCTGACCGAAAATGCAGCCTCGTCTGGTACACTCTGCTTGTCGGTCTTGAGTGGTTGCCAACGCGAAGACGGGCCGACGCCTCGTCGTCATGACTCCAGCCAGCGGTCGGGTAACAAATGTTATTCGGCCGCTTTTGCGTCGGCAGGGTTCTGCGCGTTGCGCGCCTCGCCGAGTTGGCGACCCACGGCTGTTACTATTGTGGCTCACACCTCATTGTAGGAGAGTCCATGTGCACTGAAGCACACATCATCTGCCACCTCCCGAAGGTCGAGAAGACGGCCTTTGCCGACCTCGCCTATGCTCGCCGCGTTTCGGTCTCGCGGTTGATGCGCGCACTGGTCGGTAAGGAGCTTATGGAAGCCCGCCGGCACGCCAAGCGCAAGGGTGGCACCGCCCGATGATCACTCAGCCCGCCGCCGCGCCGCCGCCCACGCTGCTGCCGAGCACGGTTGTTGTGAGCCCTTGGCACCTTCCGCCCTGGCCGCACAACGAGCGTGAATGGCTGAAGCGTGCCATTGCGACGATTAAGAGGAAGGGGCAGCACTCGGTGCACTGCGCCACGTTCGTCGCGGTGTTCTGGGAGCATTACGACCGCATGTTTGCGCTCGTGAGCAATCGAGACACCGGATTCAGCTGTGTGATCGATACACAGCGGCCTGCAGATGCCGGCGCGCTCAAATCCTGGCTCGACAAAGTCGCGCATATCGCGCGCTGAGTATTGGCACCGGCTAGTGCTTCGCACCGGCCGGTGCATGGAGACGCACGCATGGGCCGACGTAAGGCGTGGCTGCCAATAGATCCCGAATGCGTTGTCGTTGAGTACGTACGTCGCGGGCGCAACGAGTCCGCGGCGGCCGCGCTTAGGCTCATCTACGACGGCGCGCCCTTCGAACAACGCCAACTGCTGCGTGAACGTCTTGCTCGCGCCGTTGCACTCTTCGAAGAGGCACGCGAGCGGAATGACAAGCTCCTGCGGCGGCGGTGATGGCACTGGCACTAGCTGGTGCTCAACGCACTGGCTAGTGCAGAGAGCGCATGGACACCTGAAACTTTGGCTGAGGCCGCTCGTAGACAGTCCACTTCCATGTCATGCCCGCAACATGGAGGTAACTGTGCATGCATTGCGGGTGTCATCTAGGAAGGAATACCGAAATGGAAATGTCTGTCAAATCAGGCTCAGCAATTGCAGCGGTTGCTGCATCTTTGCTGCTTGCCGGTGCAGTCACCTCTCCTTCGACGCAAGCAGCGACCTCCGACCTTGGACATTGCGTCGGCGCAAACGCCTGCAAGGGCCAGAGCGCGTGCAAGGGCGCGAGCAACGCCTGCAAAGGCCAGAATGCCTGTAAGGGCAAGGGCTTCTTGGAAATGACCAAGGAGGATTGCGCGAAGGTGGAGGGAGCAAACTACATCGAACCCACGCCAAAGGGCTGACGCTTCAGTTGCTCGACCTTCTTTATGAAACTGCAAGGGAGGCGACACACCCGTCGTCTCCCGACACAGCGTCCGCGCCTACGCCCCGCTTCGATCGCGCGCAGGCTGTCGCTTTGGTCGATGAAGCACGCGAGCGGAACGACCGCCTGGGAATCTACCGGCGATAGATCAGCGCCGGCCAGTCAAAGCACCATTGTCAACAGGCTTGATCTGTGCGCTGATCGTCGCTTTCAGCACGCAAAGATGGAGACTGGCTATGGCAGAAGGCGCGACACCGCAGCGACCGGCGAAGTATGTCAACGCGACACGCGACGAATTCAACAAGCATATGGGCTGGTCGGCCACGTTCCTAGGAATTGCCTCGTTGATTTTCGCGTTACGCTTTCGGGCTGCAGCACCGGATTTTGCGAAATACGCGTTCGTAGGAGCGTGGACTCTCGTCCCACCGATCTACTTCTGGCTGGACTGGGTCTACTACTGCAAGGACGTGCCGGCCGATCAGGTCGAAGGCATTAGGCACATGCACGATCTGTCGCGCAACATATGGATTGCACTCGTCGTGGTGCTGGTCGCGTTGTTCGATCTCTCCGTGTTCAAAAGCGGCTGATTGAGTTGCGATGACTCTGTGGCGCGCATAAGCACATGGCGCTTGAGCGGATGGCGTGGGAGACCCGCATCACGCGGGAGGAAATGCTGCGGTGGTGTCTGCAGGCGTATAGCGAAGAGTTTGATGCGCGGCGGTCTTAGCGCCATGCGATGAAGCCGAGCACGGTACGGACGCCGGACCTGATTACTTGGGCAAATGAGTTTCACAGCACAAACCTAACAAGAGTCGCCAGGGGGCTTCTTGGTCCTGTAGTCTCCCCGGCGAGGCACGCGGCCCGCGCCTGCAAGGGTGAAGCTCATGGACAATTTCAGAAAGTGGACGCTCGCGTTTTTAGGCGTTTTCCGCCTCGCTGGTCTTGGTGCTGGCGGGCTCGCCGTTTTGGTGGGGCTGTTTCAGGATTTATCCGGCGGATCGACCTTTTGGTCTCTAACTCCGTCGAACTGGGTCAACCTTGGACTCGTGATGGTCGCCATCTTCGGCGTGGCGACGTTGATTAGGCACGAATATTTGCTCCATGGAGTCAGCGAGCTTTACGGAAACGAACACGCCAAGAAACTACTCAGTGACGGAATCCCTCCGTATCGGGATGAGTACTTCCGGTACGTGCGGCAAGGGGACTTCGCCATAGTCCATCGCTTCTGGCTCGCCGGTCGCGTAAATCTCGAGCAATCAGGTGGCGTGACTGATTTACATGTCGCTTGTGAGTCCGGCCACGCGGCTATCGCGAAGGGAATTATTGAGCGGGGTGGCGACGTCAATCGGCCCGACGAGCAAGGTCGCACGCCGCTAATGGTGGCGTCCGCCAAAGGTAAACTGAAAGTGGCAGAGATCTTATTTGAGCATGAACCGGCACTGGAGGCGCGCACGACAACGGGCGGCGTTTCGGCCTTGTATGCCGCTGCCGCCAACGGGCATACTCACATGGTCAAACTGCTGATCAAGTTCGACGCCGCGCTTGACTCTTTAGACCATGACAACATGACGCCACTAATGGCGGCAATGGCCCAGCAAAAGTGGGACGCTGCACGCCTTCTTATGAATGCTGGGGCCGATCTAGGGAGAGTCGATGCTGCCGGGGCAACACTGCGCGACTACGCCTCGTCGGGTGGGGTGCCGACAGACATCATCGAAAAACTTGATCAAGCGGGCATCGCCCGAAGCACACTCAATTTAATTCGCACTGGGGGTGGCCACGACTACACCGGCAAGGTTCGCAACACTTGGGAAACCGAGGTGTCGCGTGAGGCTAGATTCAAATCCAGTGAAGCGCTGTAATCGCGTCGCGTGAGCATGCGCACGCACAGCCGCGGCAGAGCGAGTCCAGTTGGGATCACGCAGCAACGCCGAGTTCCTCGTCGTTTGCGTGGGCGAGCAGTGCGTCGGCTTCTTGACCGCTCGTCATTTCGGCAGACCGAAGAGTCCGCGAATGCCGTCACGGATGCCAATCTGATCCGGCCCGAACGAAGCCTCGCCGAAGCCCTTGCTCCACAGATTGCTGGCGTTCATGCCCGGCAAGTCCCAGCCCTTCTTATTGTCTCGCATCTCCCTCATGAACAGCCCTTGGCCAATGCCACCCGAGATGCCAGCCGCCACGCTTTCGAGCGGGCCGGCGTTGTTAGAAGGCTCGCTGTCCATCAGCGCGCCCGCAAGCGCCATGCGCCTCATCCGCTGCTCTTGGTCTTTTCTGATTGAGCATCCAGTTGCCGGCGAGCTGGATGGGATCAAAGTTGTTCATCGCTTCCTCGCTCTCTCTGGTTAGGCAGCAGTCGGTAGTACGCCTTCGGCGCGACTACGTAGCTGCTGCGCGGCAGCGTCGAAGCCGACGCAGGTTGTGAGGACGCGGCTGTCCTCGATGAGGGCAAAGATGCGCCGGCATCGGTGCGCATGCTGGCGATACGTAGGCCGGCGCGGCGGGCCAGTCGGCGGAGGTGTTGAGTCTTGGATTTCTCTGTCATTGATGCTCCGGGGGAGGCTCGGAGCTTCAATTATACAGAGCCGGCTTGCAGTTCTGCCGGCTGGATGGAGTTCGTAACATGAAGGTGAGATACGTTGCGGTTTGGGAATTCAAGGGCGGGAACACGATTGCGGGCTCTGTCCCCTCAAGAGAGGTGGCTCGCCTCCGCGAACCTGCGCTCATAGCGACGTTGGTGGCTGATCCTGAACCATACATTGAGCATTTCGACCGCGCGTCGGCCGGGGCGGCGTTCGTCTTCTTCGGAGGACGTAGGAAAGGCGGTGACCCAGAAGAACAACTAAACGCCGCAATTACCGACGCGATGGCGCAACGCGCGAGGAACGCCAAGCAGGGCGTTTACGTCGTTTTTGAGGGGCAGACGAATGACCCGAATCCAAAGCTGGCACATCGCCAGGATTTCCGGAACTTTTCCGTCGCCTTGGGAGCAATCGATAAGGACGCAGTCGTCAGCTCGTTTAGGCCGGTCGTTCGCTCCATCCTTGTCGCTCTCTCCCTAAGCCTTCCAATCAACGCTGATCGAAGGATCAGGAAACTTGGAGAAGTTTCCTTTCTGGTAGATCAGGAGACGGGGCGGCCGATCTATCCCATCGATATACAATTCCCGAACATGCGCGGCTGTATCGCTGTTCCGATCTCCGAGGATTTTGTCTCTCAATCCGCTGAGCGCATTCCACAGATCGTTGGCGACGAGGTTCTCGCCCGCTGCACGGGACTGCTGTCAACGTCCATGAACCCAGAAGCAGGGCCACTGCTTGCGTTCCTCGCGGGCTGGACCGCACTTGAGATGTTCACTCACTATTGTTGCAGAGCGATTCACGGAACAGACGATGGCAACGAGTCCCCCATGGCGAAGCATATTGCAGACAGATTTCGCTTGGTCGTCAGGGCTCTCGACGCGCCGTCAGAAGAGGCGGATACGCAGGAGTTTGGTAGGCTAAACAAAATCCGCAATGCCATCTTCCACGCTTTGAGACTGCCCGAACAACTCCCAACCGACGACGTTCAGAAGCTAGTGTTGAAGTACCTCAGGCTGCATCTGGATAGCCGAGCTTGAACCTCCCGCCTTCTGGGAAAAATTCCCGGAAAAATTCTGCGCAGCGTCGATCTTCTGCGGTGAAGACCGGGGGCCTTCGGGGCTCGAGTCTTCGCCCTATACGCGAGCGCGCTGGTACCAGTACCCGTGCCGGGGCCAACCGCGACGGTTCCTTTTGACTCAACCTGGGGGCGGGGTCGGCGGTGTGCCGGCCGCACCGGGTCCATGGCGCACCCCCACACCCGCGCGCCCCGCTCCATGCTGCGCAGCTGCAGCCTGCGCCGCTGCTGGCTGTCGGGGGCGTTGGCGTCGGTGGCTGTTGCTACTGACGTAGCAGGAGCCACGCAGGGCCGAGGGTTTCGGATTCCTGCAGCGCCGATGGGCGCACACGAAAAAGGGTGCGGGCTTGTGAGAGGCACCGCACCCGAGTTGGGGATCGTTTGCAATCGGAATCGCGCGGTATGTCACCAACCGCGCGCAGACAGGTAAGCACATTCACGCGGCTCCGATCATGACCGAGATCAAGTTCGAATCTGTTCGAGACTAAGGGCCGGCTGGCTTCATCTTTCACAACAAGTTGCTGCTCCAAGCACCTGAATCAGCTTGTCGAACCTAACCGACTCGTGTTCTTTTTGCTTGATCATTGAGAACATATTTGAGCGAGAATAGCAGCAATGACGGGCAAAACGACGAAACGAACGACACGCAACACGGCGAAAATCAGCGCAGTCGGATACCTGCGCACGTCGAGCGCCGCAAACGTCGGCAGTGAGAAAGACTCCGACAAGCGGCAACGCGCAGCCATAGAGCGCTTCTGCAAGTCGGCGGGCTATGTGATCGCGCCGGATGACTACTTTTACGACGAGGCGGTAAGCGGCGCTGACCAGCTTGGATCGCGTCCGGGTTGGTCGGCGCTCATGGAGCGCATCTTGGGGAACGGCGTCCGCACCGTCATTGTCGAAGACGCGTCGCGCTTCGCTCGCGAGTTGATGGTTCAAGAGCAGGGCATTCTTGAGTTACGGCAAGCCGGCGTGACGGTGTTGACGGCAAGCGGCGACGACCTCACGGCGTCCAATGATCCGGGTCGCACCATGATCCGCCAGATCATGGGCAGCTTCTCCGAATACGAGAAAGCGCGCCTCGTGGCCAAGCTCAAGAGCGCGCGCGACCGCAAGATTGCAGAGACGGGCCGCTGTGGCGGGCGCACGGCGCTTGCAGAGGCCGATCCGGCCGCGCTTGCGCTGGCACGTCGGCTACGACGTGCCAACCCGACGACGGGCAAGCGCATGAGCTACAGAGACATAGCGAAGGAATTGGCCAAGGTCGGGCACACCGCGGCGAGTGGCAAGCCGCTGTCGCCGTCTGTGGTCAAGAGGCTGTTGGAATCATAAGGTGGCCTAACGCTCGTCTAGGGCGATAGCGCACAAGGTACAGGTTGCTCGCATTCTATGACAGACGAACTCTTTTCGAGAGAAAAAGTTGCTGCACTCCCATTCGCCATGGCCATCACCGGCTATCTGCTGACAAGGCATTCGATAGCTCGCGCCTTGCGAAGGGAGGATGGACTTGCATATCACTACACAAATGCCCAAGGCTTGATTGGAATTGTTAGCGCCGGAAGATTTCGTGCAACGAACATTGCTTTCCTGAACGATAAGTCTGAGGGGCAATATTTCGCAGATGAAGCTCGCAAATTCCTCAAGACGCTGGCGGTCACCCCCGACTTATCGTCACTAGCCGAAAGCGCCTGTGATCGGGTGCGCACGGGGGTGGACTCGTCTCTGTACGTGACGAGCTTGAGTCTCAACGGTGATCTTCTGAGTCAGTGGAGGGGCTACGGCGAACGCGGTCAGGGGTATGCGCTTGGGTTCGACTTGAGTTCGACCGTACGTTGCCCGCAGGTGGCCACTTGCATACGCATGACCTATGGATTTGACCATGTTCGGCCAGCAGTAGCGGACGTGTTCGACATATACGACCAATACTTGCGGAAGAACCCGCATCACCTGCCGGACTGCATCGACTGGCTGGGGCGCGCGCTGCGTCTGATGTCGAGTGGCGTAAAGCACCCGTCGTTTGCCGAGGAGGATGAGGTACGTATTCTCTTCGATCGCATTACACCGACGAATGCGGGGTCTCCTGATCAATGGTTCGGCACGAAGGTATGTTTTCACAGCAAAGGCGCAGATGTCGTGCCCTATGTGGATTCCCCGCTCGATTTCCCGGACAGCCCCGGGTTCAATGCGCAGCTCCCGCTGCGCGAGATAGTAGCCGGACCCCTAGTCCCCTATGATCGAAACAAGGGCTCCATAAGCGCGCTTCTAAGCGCGAACGGCTATGGCGACGTTCGTTTCAGACAGTCAGTCGCGCCATTGGAGGGATAGCAATTATCGACGATCCGCAGCACCTCGCGCTCTAACACCTCAAGCGCCGCGCGTTTGTGCATCAGGTATTCCGAGCGATCGTAGATGTCGCCCGCGTTTCCGAGCCCTGAGTGATCCTGCACAGCGTCGGCATACTCACGCGGAACGCCAGCGTCAACCATGATTGTCTTCGCGGCGCTGCGCAGATCATGAAGCCGAGCGCCTTCAATATTCAAGGTACGCATCAGCCGCGCAAAAGCGCTGGTCACATTGTCAGCCGACATGGGCGCGTCTTTGGCGATCGTGCGATTTGGAAAGACGTACTTGGAATCCCGCGCAAGCGACAACGCCTCGTCAATCAGCGAACGCGCCAGCGGCGGCAGCGGTAGAACGTGCGCGACGGGCTTCTTGCCGATACGCCACTTCTTGCGTCGCTCGCCGCGCATCGAGAAATGGTCGGGCTTGGTTTCCAGCTCGGCGCGTTCCATGCCAATGACTTCCGAGCGGCGCAGACTGAGCAACAACAGCAGCTGTACGGCAATCTGCTGGGGCCGGCCCATCCTGGCACTGCCGTGCCATATGGCGCGCAGCTCTGCCTCCGTCAGCTTGCGATCGCGATGCGTTAGAGCGTTGCGCCGTGGAATGCCGTGCGCAGGATTGTCAAAGCAGCGCCCGACCGCAATCCCCCATCTAAACGTGGCACCGATAAGCGAGTGTGCGAGGCGCGCTTGGCTGCGTTTCGAGTTTCCCTCGATTGTGCTCAGCGCGGCGACGAGTGCCCGCTTGTCGAGTTGGTTGATTGGCGTGTTGCCGATCACGTCGGCAATGAGCCGTTGATATAGCGCCTCGTCCGACTCCCAGGAGCGCCGTTCCTTCTTTCGGAATTGCTCAAGGTGGTCGCGGAACAGCTCGTCGAAGGTCTCTGATGGCGCAGCTTCGGGGTCAGTCGCTTTGCCGACGTGCGCTTTCGCCAAGTCAATTGCGCGGCCTAGCGGTATCGAGCGAGCCGGCCCGAGCGTGGTCCACAGGCGCTTGCGCGTGTCGCCCCGGCCAACCTGCGCATAGACGCGCCACACCTTCTTGCCGGTAGGGCTCAGCTCAAGCACAAGGCCGTCCGTGTCCTCGATGCGGATACGTTCGGCCGACATGCCGTCGCCGCTGTATTTCGCGGCGTCAATTGCGCGTTGGTTCTTCGGCAGCTCTCTGCGCGTCTTCTCGATCAGCTTCTGCACTGTGCACCCCCATGTCAGGTGCTCAGTGATAAGCCGATTTGGTCTCCCGCGTCTACCGGGGCTCTACCAGCGATGCATCCGATGACAACGCACGGCTCGGAGCGCAACGACGCATGAAGCTCAACTTAAATGCGAGCCCACAACGTTTGATGCCTACGATATCTTCGGAATTTGTCGCGTTGATGCGCCTGCGCACGCCGCCGTTCGATCGCGAAGCGAAAAAGTCAACCCGGCTTGTGACGTTTTGAGTCTGCCGCGTCTACCGATTCCGCCACAGAGGCATTGGGTCTGAACGGGAACGAGCGCGCACTATAGCGGCGGCCCCTTCCCAGTCAACGCGCGCTCGCGTCGCTCAAAAAGCCAGCTATTTCCACGAGTAGGTGATGCGGCCGGTGCCGTGGACGTGCTCGGCGATCTCGACGTGGTCGCCCACGTGCGGGTCGGTCGTCTTCAGCGCCATGACGTGGACGACGGGGCCTTTGTCGAGCTTCACGTCGACGGCCAGGCCTTCCTCGATGGCCTTGGTGGACTTGGCGAAGAGCGGCGCAACCGCCGCGACGACGCCCGGCTCACTGTGCGTCCGGACGGTGGCGTCGAGCCCGGTCGCCCAGAAGCCGGCGGCCATCAGGCCCATCAAGCCGACACCTGCGCCGACCCATTTGGCCTTCTGCCACCTCAACTGGCGATCGAGCCGGCGTCTTGTTTCTTCGCGCATGTCACGTTGTGTCCCTGGCGGCTGTGCTCGTAGTTGCGGGCGGGCTGGCCCGCCGCGCACCGCTTCAGCGCGGGTATATAGCTCGCGTGCGGCTGCTTGCGAAGATGGTCTCGAGGCTAGGGATGCGACACCGGCGTCGGGACGGGGGGTATCAGATCCGGCTCCGCCGCGATCGCCGCGCTCGGGCCATCCCATTCATATACGGTCATATAATCGAAAAGCATGGCGCGCTGGCGCAGCGTGATGCGGTCGCCGACCGCCGGCAAAGCAGGCGCCATGTTGCCGACGCGGACGAACGCGCCGCTGTCGAGCTTCACCTGGATGAAGGGATAGGTCTGGCCCGTGTCGCCGTTCAGTCGCCAGTCGGCGCTCTCAACGGTGCCGGCGACGTGGCGCTCGTCGCGCGCCGTTACGTGAATTGCGACGAAGCCCGCGATCATGAGGGCGGACAGGGCAATGGCCGGCACCCAGCCCAGGATATTCTTGGACTGCAGGCGATCCAGACGCTTTCGCGTTTCCCCTCGCATGACCCCCCTCCCCAGAGCACATCGTCGTCGCAACAAAATCGCGATGCTCTTAATTCGGGTCGTCCCCATAAGTTCCAAGATGCGCCAGATTCGTGTTCAAAATCTGGCCCAGGCCGCGCATGGAATATGCTCGCCGGAAGCCGAAGCTCAGGCGGCTTTCTCCTGGCCTTCGACCAAGCGGACGATGTCAGCCATGATGTCGTTCAACTGAAAGTCCTTCGGCGTGTAGACGGCCGCGACGCCGAACGCCTTGAGCTTCACCTCGTCCTCGGGCGGGATGATGCCGCCGACGACGACCGGAATGTCGGAAAGGCCTTCCTTGCGCATGCGCTCCATCACCTCGCCGACGAGCGGAAGGTGCGAGCCCGACAGGATCGAGAGGCCGACGACGTGCACGCTTTCGTCCACGGCGGCGCGCACGATCTGCGTCGGCGTGAGGCGGATGCCCTCGTAGACGACCTCCATGCCGACGTCGCGGGCGCGGACCGCAATCTGCTCGGCGCCGTTCGAGTGGCCGTCGAGGCCGGGCTTGCCGACCAGGAACTTGATGCGGTGGCCAAGTTTCGCGGAGACCGCATCGACTGCTGCGCGTACGCCGTCGAGGCCCGTGCCGGGGCGCTCGGGGGCTGCCTGGGCGACGCCCGTCGGTGCGCGATATTCGCCGAACACGCGGCGCAGCGTCGTGCCCCATTCGCCCGTCGTCACGCCGGCCTTGGCGCAGCGAATTGAGCTTTCCATGATGTTGCGGCCTTCCTTGGCGGCAGATTCCAGGTCCGCAAGCGTCTTCTCGACGGCCTTGGCGTCGCGCGCGGCGCGCCAGGCTTTGAGGCGCTCCACCTGCTCGGCCTCGACGGCCGGGTCGACGACCATGATGGCGCCTTCGCCCGCCGTCAGCGGCGAGGGCTCGGTCTCGGTCCAGCGGTTGACGCCGACCACAACGAGGTCGCCGGTCTCGATCTGACGCAGGCGTGCGGAGTTGCTCTCGACGAGGCGGCGCTTCATGTAGTCGATGGCAGCGATGGCGCCACCCATGCGATCGATGGTGGCGAGCTCGGCCTTCGCCTCCTCCTTGAGGCTCTCGACCTTGCGCTTGATCTCGGCGGAGCCGTCGAAGATGTCGCCATACTCGAGAAGGTCGGTCTCGTAGGCAACGATCTGCTGCATGCGCAGCGACCATTGCTGGTCCCACGGGCGCGGAAGCCCGAGCGCCTCGTTCCAGGCCGGGAGCTGCACGGCGCGCGCACGCGCGTTCTTCGAGAGCGTGACGGCCATCATCTCGAGCAGGATGCGGTAGACGTTGTTCTCGGGCTGTGGCTCGGTGAGGCCGAGGCTGTTCACCTGCACGCCGTAGCGGAACATGCGGTTCTTGGGATCGGTCACGCCGTAGCGCTCGCGCGTGATCTCGTCCCACAGCTCGCTGAACGCGCGCATCTTGCAGATC
>CAZDUD010000069.1:0-18777 GCA_964508485.1 uncultured Hyphomicrobium sp.
GCGGATCGTCCCGTTGGGCGACTTCCACATCTCCTTGAGATTGAACTCCTTCACCCGCGCTTCGTCGGGCGTGATGGTTGCGCACTTGACGCCGCAACCGTGCTTCTTGATGGCGTTGGCGGCGTCGATGGTGACCTGGTCGTTGGTTGCATCCCGGGTTTCGATGCCGAGATCGTAGTACTCGAGGTTCACGTCGAGATAGGGATGGATCAGCTTGTCCTTGATGAGCTTCCAGATGATGCGAGTCATCTCGTCGCCGTCGAGCTCGACGACAGTGCCGGTCACCTTGATCTTCTGCATGAATGCGCCTTCGGGTGGGAGGATCGTTGGCGCCGACCTTAGCCGCGCGCGTGCGCTGCAACAAGCGCTGCAAAAGTCGCGACCGCCCGGTCTGGCCGTCAGCCCGCGAATCCGCCCCCGTCGAGAAACCGCTGCTCCTCCGGGGTGGTTACGCGCCCCAGGATCGCATTGCGATGGGGGAACCGGCCAAACCGCAGGATGATGTCCCGGTGCAGTTCGGCATACCTCCGGTACTCCTCACTGAGGGGCTGAGACAGAGCGACGGAGCGGTCCTGATCGGCAAGGTCCTCGGAATGCTCGAACGGCAGATAGAAGAAGACGCGCAGGACCGGCTCCGCCGCTTGGTCATGGCCGGCCTCGATCGCGTCCGACGCCACCCTCCGGGCAAGCGCGTCGGTCGCGAACATGCCCGCCGTGTCGCGGAAGCAGTTGCGAGGGAATTGATCGAGCAGCAACACGAGCGCCAGCGCCCCCTCGGCCGTGGCGCTCCACGAGGCGAGGTCGCCCCGCTTCGCGGCCTCGTACAGCGAAAGGCAGTGGGCGCGAAACTGCTGGTCGAAGGCGTCGTCCTTGGCGAACCAGCGGTCGGGACCGGCATCGCGCCAGAATGCAACGACCTCGGATGCGGTCGAGAGATGGAACTTGGCCGGAGTTGTCATGCCTCCGATATCGGGTCGATGCAGAACGCCGTCAAACGCAAGCCAATGTCGGAGCCGCCCGGAGGGTTAACCCGAGAACAGGCGACAACGCCCGCGCCCCGATGCTAAGCCCGTGCCATGAACGCCCCAACCCAGACCACAGCCACGAGCCAGCGCGATATCGAGATCGCCGTTGAAGGAGGCCGCGTGCCGGTCGTTTTCGGCCGCAGCATGCCCGTGGCGCGGCTCGTCCACGCCTGCCACGAGAAGACGATCGACGACGGGCTCGCCGCGCTGGGCGCCTCCGGCATCGACCGCGCGTCCCTCGACCGCATACTGACCTACTGCGCGGAGTTGCGCTGCGAGAGCGATGCCGCGACCTGCCCCGGCTGCAAGCGGCGCACCGAGGCCCTCGGCATCGCGACCCTCGACGACTTCATCGCCCGCCACCGGGAGATCGTCGTCGGCGACGGGGCCGTACGCCTAGTCGGACAGGGTACCGAGACGCTGACGACGCCCGAGCTCGCGGTGCTCGAGAAGACCTGGTCGGGCGAGAACTACTGGTTCTGGGCGCGCCGTGTGCTGAGGAAGCTGCGCCATGGCATCCGCCGTGCCCACATCCAAGGCAACGCCATGGCTGGCCCCGGCGAGACGCCAGCCGTCATCCTCGTCGAGCCGCAGCTCGCCGACAACATCGGCATGGTCGCGCGCGCTATGGCGAACTTCGGCCTCGACGATTTGCGCCTCGTCGCACCCCGCGACGGCTGGCCCAACGAGAAGGCCCGCATTGCGGCTTCGGGTGCCAACTACGTCATCGACGACGCAACGGCATATCCGTCTCTCGAAGCCTCAATCGGGGATCTCACCTACGTCGTCGCCACCACGGCCCGTCAGCGTCCGCTGAAGAAGCCGGTGCTGACCCCCGAGGAGGCCATCGCTGCACTGCGGGAGAGAATCGCCCGCGGCGAACGGTGCGGCATCCTCTTCGGTCGCGAGCGGAACGGCCTCGAGACCGGCGAGGTCGCTAATGCGGATGCGCTCGTGATGATTCCGGTGAACTCACGCTTTGCATCCCTCAATCTCGCACAGGCAGTACTGCTGCTCGGCTACGCCTGGATGCGGGAGAGCGGCAAGGGAACGCTAGGCCGGGTCACGACTTATGAGGAGCCGGTCTCGACCGGCATTAACCTTGGCGGCGAACAAGTGGCCGCCAAGGAGGAGCTATTGGGCTTTTTCGATCACCTCGAGTCGGAGCTCGATCGGCTGGGATTCTTCAATCCGGCCGAGAAACGCCCTTCTGTCGTCCAAAATCTGAGGACAATGTTTACCCGCATGGCGCTCACCCAGCAGGAGGTGCGCACACTGCGTGGTATTGTTGCCACGCTTTCAAAGGGCAAAGGGACGGGTCGTAAGCCGTCCACATAGGCCGCCATGATCTTGCCAGGTTTTGGGCCGAGCGATGCCCGCAAACACGGCACGCAAGCGCCCGGCGGCGGCCGAGCGTAGGCTCACGGCGAATAATCAAAACAGGAGCGCAGCAGGGGCAATGATGCGGACGATGATCATGGCAAAACGAGCAATGGTGAGCGCTGCCATTTTGGCGGGTGCGGCGGCGCTGACCCCGGCTTCCGCAGCCGAGGGAGAGCTCAGCGATAAGTCCGTGCAAGTGATCATGGAATACGCATGGTCTCTGACACCGGCGCAGTTCAGCAAGATGGACGGCACCGTCATCGTCGTCGACAAGAAGAAGCCCGAGACGGCTATGGTGCCGCTCGACGTGGCGCGCGAGGTTGTGCGCGTCGGGCGTCTGTCGGCGCACGCTCAGGCCTGCAACCTCCCCGAGGAGCAGGTCATGAACCATCGCTCGCTGATGCGCCGCGAGGTCGAGAAGAAGAAGTGGAGCGACCAGCAGGAGCTCTTCATCAACCAGCTTCACCTCACGACGGTGATGTTGCTCACGGGCAAGATCAAGCTGGTGGAGAAGGACGGCGACAAAGAGGTCGTCGTCGACGAGAAGCAGGCCCCGGCGCAGACCTGCACCGAGGAGCAGCGGCAGAAGGTGAAGGATCTCGTCGCGGCCTACGTGAAGACCGGTCCGGCCTTGGCCTCGGCCGCGGAGG
The DNA here is from genome assembly GCA_964508485.1 of uncultured Hyphomicrobium sp. GTDB lineage: Bacteria > Pseudomonadota > Alphaproteobacteria > Rhizobiales > Hyphomicrobiaceae > Hyphomicrobium_C. Next base: position 3,059 of record CAZDUD010000069.1, read on the forward strand.
CCGGCGCGGTGGCCCCGACGAGCACCGGCTCGACGGCGCCCGCCGAGAAGAAGAAGTAGCAGCCGGATTACGAGGTTAACGGCGCCCATTGACGCCGCCGACCGTCTCGACTAAAGGAAGCGCTTCGCGGGCCGAGTTCGTGCTTGACGCACGGCAAGACGAGGCCCGCGTTCCATTTGCGCACCCGCGGCAGACCCGGAGTTTCGGGCAGGCCTGTCGGCCATCCCTGAAAGGGGAGGGGCAGAGGAGGGGGCGCTCCAAACCAGGAGCCTGATCGTCCGAGATGCGAGCGCCAGCTCGGCTCGAGGGCGTGAATCAGTCTCCAAAATGCAAGCACAAGCAACTCTTGGAGTGCCGTTACATGACGAAGCGCGTCCGCGCCAAGCACAAGATCGACCGTCGCCTCAGCGAGAACGTCTGGGGCCGTCCGAAGAGCCCGCTCAACAAGCGCCAGAGCCGTCCCGGCCAGCACGGCGAACGCCGGGTCTCGAAGCTGTCGGACTTCGGCCAGCAGCTCCGCGCCAAGCAGAAGCTCAAGGGCTACTACGCGAATCTCTCCGAGCGCCAGTTCCACCGCCTCTACGTCGAGGCGAGCCGCGCCAAGGGCTCGACGTCCGAGCACCTGATCGGCCTTCTCGAGCGTCGCCTCGATGCCATCGTCTACCGCGCCAAGTTCGTTCCGACGGTCTTCGCTGCCCGTCAGTTCGTCTCGCACGGCCATGTGACGGTGAACGGCCGCCGCGTAACGATCCCGAGCTACCGTGTTCGCATCAACGATGTGATCGAGGTCAAGGAGAAAGCTCGCCAGCTCCCGCTCGTCCTCGAGGCCCTGAAGAGCGCCGAGCGCGATACGCCCGACTACGTTGACGTCGACCAGAACAAGTTCACGGCCAAGCTCACGCGCGTTCCGGCGCTCTCGGATGTGCCTTATCCGGTGACCATGGAGCCGAACCTCGTGGTCGAGTTCTACTCGCGCTAAAAGTGGGTTCTACTCGCGCTAAACGTGGGTTCTACGCGCGGCTAGTTCGCGTACCGACCTGGAATTGCAAAGGCCGGCTCAAGAGAGCCGGCCTTTTTGTTTTCCGAGAAGTCCAGATCTGAGACGCTACGCGTGTGCCCGGTGCTCCTCACGCGCGGCTTCCCAGACCTCCTTTGCCGCGTCAGCATTGATCGCCGCGATGGCCAAGCCGACGATCAGGTCCGGCCACGCCGACTGCCAGACGAACGCCGTGACGAGGCCGGCCGCGATGATGCCGATGTTCGCCAGCGCATCGTTGCGCGCGGACAGGAACGCCGCCTTGGTCAGGCTGCCGCTATGGTGCCGGTAAGCCGCCAGCAGGAACGCGCATGTGAGGTTCACCGCCAGCGCTCCGAGACCGGTCAGCGTCAGCGCGAAGGGCTGCGGCGGAACAGGGTCGACGAGCTTGCCGTAAGCGGTCCAAAGCGTCGCGAGTCCCGGCACGAGCAGGATAAGCGCCAGCAGCATGCCGACGCGAGCGCGGTTGCGTGGCGACCACGCCATCGCAACGAAGATCAGCAGATTGACCGAGGTGTCCTCGAGGAAATCGACGCTGTCCGCGAATAGGGAAACGGATCCGATGGCAACGGCGACGGCAAACTCGATGCCGAAATAAGCGAGATTGAGCAGCGCAATGATCAGGACGACGCGGCGTAAGCTGGGCTCCGGCTCTGTGGTCATGGGATGCCTCGGCTGTCGGGCGCGGACGGGTCAGGCCGATCCATAGCCTCGGCGGAACCGCTTGTCGAACGGCGCTAGCTCAGCGGCCCGCTGATGACGGTCACCTTGAGCTTCGCCGTGCCCAGCCTCTTGAAGCCGAGCGCTTCCGCCGCCGCGCGCGAGACATCGAGCATGCGCCCCTTCTTGTAGGGTCCGGAATTATTGACCCGCACGAGCACCTGCTTGTCGGTTTTCGGATTGCTGAGATAGAGGATGGTCCCGTTCGGATAGACGGGGCTTGCCGCATTGTCGGGAAGGTCCGGCCGGAAGTCCTCACCCGACGACAGCGCGGTGCAGGGGTTGTGCTCGTCGACTTTGCAGTCGTCGTAGTACGAGGCGACGACGACCTCCTCGTACCCAACCAGCGATTCCATCTCGGCGATGGTCTTCACGCGATGGCAGACGCCGTTGATGCAGTAAGTCTTGCCGGGCGTCTTTGCGACTGCCGTACTCTCCGCCAGGGCAAACCCGGCCAAAGCCGACACCACCAATACAAGCCAAGTCCTGCGCCCCCGCGCGTGCCGCATCCCCCATCCCCCGTTTGCTGCAACGTGAGCCGACCAAGTAGCTGATTCTGAGCAGCAATGTGGCTGCGGCCGAACGGCGTAGCCCATGCGACCGTTCGCCTGTGAGCGGTCATGAAAATGGGGCCGGCTGAGCGGCCGGCCCCCTGATTGATCGATGATGCGCGCGATGCCTGCAGCGGCGGTAGCGCCACCCGAATCCCCATCGCGCCCCAAGGTTCAGCACGGCAAGCATCAAGCTGGCCTATGCCGCCGTCCCGGGTTCGTCGGCAGCGTCACGACCTGCGCCGGCTCGTCGATCTCCGAGAGACGCTCGCTGAGGCGTGTCCCCTTCTTCTTGAGGGGAGCCGGTGGCTCTGGTTCCGGTTTGACGCGCCGCGCGGCCGGCACCGTATTGGCCCAGCCGTAGGCGAGCATGGTGATGATCGCGGACGCGGCGAAGAAATAGACACCCGGCAACACGGTCGCTTCCGTATAGCCCGACGAGTTCACGTAGAAGATCATGAGCGCGAGCACCATGACGTCAGTCATGGAATAGCGCCCGAGCCACTCCATGGTCGAGATCGAGCGCTTGCGGAACTCGGGCGGAATGTCCGGCGAGGTAACGAGCGTGAGCAGGTAAAACAGCTTCAGGAACGGGAAGAAGATCGAGAATAGGAACAGCACCACCGTCAGGAAGTACTCTTCGTTCTCGAACAGCGCCCAGATGATGGTCGCGATCGAGTGCTCGTTGGTCCACACGTATATGGTGGTGAAGCGGATGACCGGCAGGATGATGCCGAGCGCGAAGAACACCGTCGCCAGGATGATGAGGAAGGAAAGCACGAAGTTGCGGAAGGGCGAGATCTGCCGCGCCAGCACCGTCTGCGTGGTAGGCTCGCTGGGCGGCCGCGCCGCAATGCCTTCCGTGCGCAGCCACGCGTAGGAGAGGATCATCAGCACCACGGCCGCCGTGAAGTAGTAGACGCCGCTGAGGCTCGCCGCGTCGTAGACGCCCTGCGCCTTGATGAAGAAGATCGTGAGCGCGAGCACCAGCACGTCGTGCATGGACCACTTGCCGAGCCATTCGAGCGCCTTGAGGCGGCTGTGCTGCCGCGTGAGCTCGGCCGCCGGAAGCGTGGAGACCAAGAGCAGATAGAGCAGCTTGAGGATCGGCAACACGATCGAGAAGATCAGCACCGTGCCGCCGAGGAACGTCTGCCCGTCACGGATCAGCACGTCGACCGTCGAGAGCAGCGAGTGCTCCGTGGTCCAGAACACGTATTTGGTGAGGCGAATGATCGGCAGTGAAATGCCGAGTGCGAGGCAGACGGCCGCCCCGATGATCGCGAGGCTCAATAGGAAGCGCCGCCCGCCCAAACGCATCGGTTCCTCGACCCCACGCTGCCCGATTGATCGCATGCGAGCCTAACAGGAGCGGGCAGGCGCGGCAAAACTTTGTCCGACAGGTTGCGAAAAAGGCCCGCAGGGCCTCAGGCGCCAAGGGCGCCCGGCGCGAGTGCGCCGGTCATCCAAAGAGCACAACGTCCGTTGAGCGAAGCCTCTCTCAGCTCGTGTCAGCCGTGATTAGTGTGGGCGATGCCCTTCTCGTGGATGAGCTGATGCAGCTCGCCGGCCTGGAACATCTCGCGCACGATATCGGCCCCGCCGATGAACTCGCCCTTGACGTAGAGCTGGGGGATCGTCGGCCAGTTGGTGTAGCTCTTGATGCCCTCACGAAGGCCCTGATCTTCCAGCACGTTGACGTCCTTGAAGGGCACGCCGAGGTGATTGAGGATCTGCGCCACCTGCGCGGAGAATCCGCACTGCGGGAACTTCGCGGTTCCCTTCATGAAGAGCACCACGTCGTTGCTGTCGATGGTCTTTTTGATCGCGTCGTGAACGGCCGCTTCGCTCATTGTCGAACCTTCCTGATCGTCTGTGCCTGCCGGCGGTGGCCGGGGAAACTCGTGCGTGCGGTAGATGTGGCGCATGGCCAGCCGTTGTCAATGCACCCGGAGCCGGGCATCAATCAGGCGGTGTTACGGTGGTGAGCGCCAGCGCATGCAGCACACCGCCCATACGTCCCCCGAGGGCGTCGTAGATCATCTGGTGCTGCTGAACCCGGCTTTTTCCCTTGAAGGCCTGGCTCTCGACCCGCGCCGCGTAGTGATCGCCGTCGCCGGCAAGATCCTGGATCTCGATCTTGGCGTCCGGAAACTTGGTCTTGATCAGCCGCTCGATCTCGGAGGGATCCATGGGCATGGCGAAAGGGCTCCTGAAATGGCGTGAGGCCGCCCGGTGGGGCGGCCTCGGCCAAGTCTATACGGCGGACGCGGAGGGGGAAAGCTGCGGCGGAGTGCCACCAGATCGGCGAAAAGTCTAGTTGGCGGGACAGCGGCCGATCGGCGCCGCGAGGTCGATGCTGCCCGTCTCGAGCCACTGCGGTACCAGGAGATGCGGTGCAAGGCGCTTGAGGGCGGCCAGCTCCGTCTCGCCCTTGACCCGAGCCATGGACAGCTCGATCTCGCCGTTGCGGGCGGCGGCGAACGCGATGGCCCGGCGCGTCTCGACGCGATCGAGGCTCGCTGCGATCTCGAGGTTGCGGGCCTGGGCGAACAGGGAGTCACGCGCACCGGCATAAGCGATCATCGACTTCTCGATCTCGCGGTTGCGCGCGGCGGCGAAGGCCTCGGTGCGGACGGTCTCGACCTTCGCCATCGAGATCTCGCTCTCGCGGTTGCGGGCCTCGGCCACGAGGAAATCGCGAACGCGGGCGTGAGCGGCAAGCGAGCGGGCGATCTCGCGGTTGCGCTCGGCGGTGAACGACCGGAGACGCGCCTCGGCGACGCGCGCTGCGGACGTTTCGATCTCGCGATTGCGCGCATCCGCCAACAGCGTATCGCGCGCCGCTGCCACGCGGGTCATCGAGTTCGCGATCTCGAGATTGCGGGCCTGGATGAAGAGGGCGTCACGCGCGCGGGCAACGGTCGCGATCGCTCGCTCGATCTCCCGGTTGCGCGCCGCCGTGAACGTGATCGTGCGCAGATTGTCGAGCGCAGCCAGCGTGCGCGTCCTTTCGGCTGCGCGGGCTTCCGCGATCAGCATGGGACGAGCGCGCGAGCTGGCTTCCATCGAGAGCGCGATCTCGCGGTTGCGCGCGGCGATGAATGCACGCTCGCGGGCATAGTGCGCGCGCCGCATCGAGCGCTCGATCTCGGCATTGCGCTCCACGGTGAAGAGCGCCGACTTGATCGCGCCATGAACTTCGCGCTCCGGCGCCGGCTGCGCGATATGCGCCGTGGCCGTGCCGAGCGGTTGTCGGTCAATGGAGATGGGGATGAGAGCTGTTGTGAGCAGCCCTAATACGATGGGGGTACGCATGACAGGACACTCCGAATTCGCCTGCCACGAGCTTCCCCGATTTCATTTAAACTTTTATCTATTCAGACGTCATACGTGAGTCGTAATTCGAATTTTTCTCGATATAAAAACGAATAATTAGAGTTACTTTTTTATTGCGAAAATAGGCGCCGAAAATAATCGAGCGGCATCAAGGGGCTGGCTTCTTGTATGTCATCATGCCATGAGAAGCCGCAGCAACAATAAAAGTCACGCAACGGAACAACGTGAGATGGCAGAACGGACGAAATTCTATATCGGCGGCGCGTGGGTGGAGCCGAAGGAAGGGCGCACCATTCCCGTCGTCAATCCCGCGACGGAGGAGGTGCTCTACAACGTGTCCGTTGGCGGCGCGGCCGACGTCGACGCTGCGGTAGCCGCGGCCCGCAACGCCTGGCCCGCGTTCGCGGCAACCTCGCGCGACGAGCGCGTCGCGCTCCTGGCCCGCATACTGGAGCTGTATGCAAAACGCATGAAGGAGATCGGTGCCGCGATCTCCGACGAGATGGGCGCGCCTTTGACGCTGGCCGAGCGCGCACACGTAGGTGCGGGCTTGAGCCACTTCATGACCACGCAGGAGGCGCTCAAGACATATGTCTTCGAGGAACGGATCGGCGCCGCCATGGTCGTGCGCGAGCCCATCGGTGTTGCGGGTCAGATCACGCCCTGGAACTGGCCCATGAACCAGATCGCCTGCAAGGTCGCACCCGCCCTGGCCGCGGGCTGCACGATGGTGCTGAAGCCGTCGGAGTACACGCCGACGGCGGCACTGATGCTGGCCGAGGTGCTGCACGAGGCGGGTGTGCCGCCCGGCGTGTTCAACCTCGTGAACGGCCTCGGCCCTGAGGTCGGCTCAGCGATGAGCGCGCACCCCGGCCTCGACATGATCTCCTTCACCGGCTCGACGCGTGCCGGCATCGACGTCGCGATCCGTGCAGCACCAACCGTGAAGCGCGTGACGCAGGAGCTCGGCGGCAAGTCCGCGAACATCATCCTTGAGGATGCGGATTTCGAGAAAGCCGTCGCGGGCGGCACGCGCCATTGCTTCAACAACTCCGGCCAGTCCTGCAACGCGCCGACGCGCATGCTGGTGCCGGAAGCGCGCATGGCAGAAGCGGCCGGCATCGCGGCGGCGGTGGCCGATAGCCTCAAAGTCGGCGACCCGCGCGAGAAGGGCATCGACCTCGGTCCCGTCGTGAACCGCACGCAGTGGGAGAAGATCCAGCACCTCATCGAGAGCGGCGTCTCGGAAGGCGCGACCGTGGCCGCTGGCGGACCCGGCCGCCCACAGGGTCTGAACAAGGGCTTCTACGTGCGCCCCACCGTGTTCGCCAACGTGACGCCGGACATGACCATCGCCCGCGAGGAGATCTTCGGACCGGTGTTGTCGATCCTCTCCTACAAGGACGAGGACGACGCCGTGCGCATCGCCAACGACACGCCCTACGGCCTCGCGGGCTACGTCTCGTCAGGCGACGTCGAGCGCGCCCGTCGCGTTGCCCGCCGCCTCCGCGCCGGCAACGTGAACCTCAACGGCGCCATGAACGACCGCCGCGCGCCCTTCGGCGGCTACAAGCAATCCGGCAACGGCCGCGAGTGGGGCCGCTACGGCCTCGAGGAATACCTCGAGGTCAAAGCCATTGGCGGCTGGGGGGAGTGAGGTCCAACCTCTCTCCTCCATGGCCGGGCTTGACCCGGCCATCCAGAGCCAAGCACGTGCCACCGTCGAAGCAAGTTTCCCCTGGACGGCCGCCTGTCGAGCGTCGTGACGCGACGACAGCAGCCATGGAGTGGGAGGGCGACGCACCGGCTTCGTGCGGGTCGATGCGCCTCCTAGGCCTGAATACCTTCGAGCAGGGCCGTCAAAGCTTCGGTCACGGCATTGTCGCCGACTTTCTCCGGAAGCAGCAGGCCGTCGATGGCCAGCATCGTGAGGCCATGCAGTTGCGCCCAGCATGCCGTTGCTTGCCCGCGCACGGGGCGCACGCGGATCAGGCCCGCCTCCTGGCCGCGCGAAAGAAAATCCGTAACGATGGCGAACGCGCCAAGCGCGCGTTCGCTCAAATGAACCTCCGAGGGCTTTCCGGCATCGGCTCCGAACATGAGCCGGTAGAGCGCCGGGTTCTCCTGGCCGAAGGCGAGGTAGGTGCGCGCGACGGGGAAAAGCGCATCCTGCAGGCTCGCTGCTGACGCGGGTTGCGCCGCGAGCAGCGCTTCGCGCAGCCGGTCGAACCCGATCAGCGCCAGCTCGGCCAGCAACGCCGCCTTGTCGGGGAAGTGCTTGTACGGCGCCGCGTGGCTGACGCCCGCGCGGCGCGCCACCTCCCGCAGCGTGAACTGCCAGCCTCGCTCCTCGTGAAGCATGGTCATCGCCGTCTCGATCACGGCGCGGCGAAGGTCGCCATGGTGATAGGGGCGTTCGCCGCCGCCTTTGTCGTTGTTTTTCATAGGTCTTTTCTAAATCGCGAATTTGTATGTAGACAGTGACTACACTCACGCGCTATGTCAAGCACCGGAAGTTACCACTGTCAACATTGGCCCATAGGAGACTGACCATGAACGCCATGATCCCCCAACGGACAGCAACTGCCCGCCTCGAAGACATCCTCGCCAGCCAGCGCGCCGCTTTTCTGGCCGATGGCCCGCCGACGCTGAGCGCTCGCCGCGCTGACCTGAAACTGCTGCGGTCGGTCGTCATCGCGCGCCGCAAGGAAATCGAGCAGGCGCTCGACGCCGACTTCGGCCACCGCTCTCGCCACGAGACTGCCGTGATGGAAATCCTGGCGCTCGTGCAGGGCATCGACTACCTGCGCAAGAAACTGCGCCGCTTCATGGCGCCCGCGCGCCGTCACGTCGCCCTGCCGTTCCGCGCGGCGAGCGCGCGCATCGAGTACCAGCCGCTGGGCGTGGTCGGCATCATGGCTCCCTGGAACTATCCCCTGGGACTCGCCCTCATGCCGTTGGCCACGGCCCTGGCCGCCGGCAACCGCGCCATGATCAAGCCGTCCGAGTTCACGCCGCGCACGAGCGCGCTCTTGAAGAGCTTGCTGGCAGAAGCGTTCTCGGAGGACCAGGTCGCGGTCGTGACCGGCGATGCTGCGCTCGGCGCCGCCTTCGCCGCCCTGCCGTTCGATCACATCCTCTTCACGGGCAGCACGCAGGTGGGACGCGCCGTGATGAAGGCGGCGAGCGACAACCTGGTGCCGGTCACGCTGGAGCTCGGTGGCAAGTCACCCGTCATCGTGGCGCGCGGACATGCGAACGAGCGCTCGGTGTCGAGCATTGCCTACGGCAAGCTTGCCAACGCCGGGCAGACGTGTGTCGCGCCGGACTACGTGATGGTTCATGCCGATGACGTCGACGCGTTCGCGACGGCATACGATCGCGCCGTGACCGCCCTCTATCCGCAGGGTCCCGCAAGCGACGACTACACGTCGATCATCAACGAGCGCCACTTCGACCGCCTGCGCGCGTTGATCGATGATGCACGCGCCAAGGGAGCACGCGTCATCACGGCGGGTCGCCCCGCGGACAGCCACGCGCGGCCGCATACGCTGGCACCGACGCTTGTGCTCGATGCCACCGACGAGATGACCGTCATGCAGGAGGAGATCTTCGGGCCTGTTCTTCCCGTGATCGTCTATCGCGATATCGACGAGGCCATTGCCTACGTGAACGCACGGCCGCGCCCGCTCGCTCTCTATTATTTCGGCGCGGACGATGCCGACCGCAGCAAGGTCGTAACCAGGACCACATCGGGCAACGTCGGCATCAACAACACGCTGATGCACTATGCGCAGGAGGATTTGCCATTCGGCGGCGTCGGCCCAAGCGGCATGGGCGCCTACCACGGCATCGAAGGCTTCCGCAGCTTGAGCCACGCCAAGGGCATCTACTCGCAGGGACGGTGGAACGTGGCCAACCTGCTGCGGGCACCGTTCGGTCGCGTCGTCGATACGATCCTGGCCGCCATGCTGCGCTGACAACTCCCTCTTATCGCTGCGATCCATTGGCGGGCGCCTCGAGCGCCCGCCATATGTTTCAGAAGTCCGTTCGGCGATGGCCGCCAGCCCTGGGATAGATCGTTACAGCCATTCGAAGTCGAGCACGCTGAAACTTGCGTGGACGCGCTTCCTCCCCTCGACGTCATCCCGGCGCAGGCCGGGACCCATGCCAGCATCCACATTCGCGACGCCGGAAGGATCCTCGTGCGATGAGGTTCTCTTTGATCTGCATCAGCACGCCTCTCAGCAGCGTGTCAGGTTCGAGTTTTTAGATTGGCGGACGAACGCCAAACTGGAGACTCATCATGAGCATGCAAATCCCGCAGCGGGCGGCTTGGGAACCGGGCCACGCCGACAACTCATCTACATCCGTAAAGGTGTGGGACCTTTTCGTACGCGTCTTTCACTGGAGCCTGGTTGCAAGCTTCGCAATCGCGTTCCTGACCGGCGACGAAATGGAGGCCCTCCATATCTGGGCCGGCTATGCCGCCGCCGGCCTCGTCACGCTACGCCTTGTCTGGGGTCTCATCGGGACGAAGTATGCGCGCTTCACGCAGTTCGTCAGATCGCCGGCCTCGGTGCTGCGCTACATGCGCGATATCGCGACCGGACGGGAAGCGCGCTACGTCGGACACAATCCGGCCGGCGGCGCCATGGTCGTGGCGTTGCTCGCCATGCTCGTCGGACTCAGTGTGACGGGCATTCTGATGACGACGCCCGCCTATTGGCATTCCGAGGTCCTGGAGGAAATTCACGAGGTGATTGCGAACCTCACGCTGGGACTCGTGCTCCTGCACATTGCGGGCGTGGCCCTCGCGAGCATTCGTCACCACGAGAGCCTCGTCCACGCCATGATCACAGGCCGCAAGCGCGCACCCGAAGGCGACGACATCGCGTGAACGCCAAATGCCCGCAATTGTCAGGCGGGCTACGGCCAAAGCCATCGGTGGCCGGGGGGAGCGAAGTCTGGCTCCTCTCTGCCTCATTGGCCGAGGTCGTCGCGGAGTGATGCTATCGGCCACCCAGCAGCCAAGCGCTTACGACGTTCATTGGGCCCAATGTAGACGACTGCATCGCCTGCTAAAAAAGATCCTTCGGCATGTCGGTTGGACATGACCGGCTCCGTCCTTGGGCAGAGAGTATCGATCTTTCAGAAGGGAAGGACACCCAATGGCCAAGAACACGATTTGCCTCTGGTACGACAAGGACGCCGAAGCTGCGGCCCGCTTCTACGCCGAGACCTTTCCCGACAGCGCAGTGACTGCCATCTGCCACGCGCCGGGCGACTATCCATCCGGTAAGGCAGGCGACGTGCTGACGGTCGAATTCACAGTCGCCGGCGTATCCTGTCTTGGCCTCAACGGCGGTCCCGCGTTCAAGCACAACGAGGCCTTCTCTTTCCAGATCGCCACTGAAGATCAGGAGGAAACCGACCGCTACTGGAACGCCATCGTCGGCAACTGCGGCCAGGAGAGCGCATGCGGCTGGTGCAAGGACAAGTGGGGCATCTCCTGGCAAATCACGCCGCGCGTCTTGATGGAAGCGCTGGCGGTGGGTGGCGATGAAGCCAAGCGCGCGTTCGCCGCCATGATGGACATGAAGAAGATCGACGTTGCCGCCATCGAGGCCGCGCGGCGAGGGTGAACGAGGGCGCCCGCCGGCTTCACTGAGATTGTGCGTTGGCTGATGGCGTAAACTGTTTCGCAATCGAAATTTAATCATGATCCCCAACAGTTTACCGAACCAGCAATGATTCGAGTCGCACCGAACTCGGCTTTGCCGGATGCGCGTCGCACCTGTATGGCGGAGCTAGGCGGACCGCCGCCTTTCCCCAACCGACGTGCGCTTGGTGGGGAAAGTGCCAATGCTAAGACGAGAGGCAAAGGACGGCACCAATGCCGTGAGCGACCGCCGATCCTTGTTTCTGACCACGGCGATTGCCTTGCTCGCCTGCGCGGCTCCTGACATACGGCCAGCGTGTGCGCAGTCGGTGACAGGAATTGGCGTCAATCCGGGTGGCACCGTGTCGTTGCCGCACTGGTCAGTCGGCGGCGATCTCGACGTCGGTAGTCCCAGTCCTGGTGTCGGCACGCTGACCATCCAGGATGGCGGCACGGTGACCAATGACACTGGCTTTATCGGTAACGGCGCCTCCGAGCAGGGAGAGGTCACCGTCTCAGGCCAGGATGGTAGCGGCAATGCCTCGACCTGGACCAACAACGGTGACCTCGTTGTTGGTCAGGACGGCACGGGCACGCTCCACATCGAAGACGGCGGCGTGGTGACCAATGCCTGGGGCTATGTCGGCGCCGGGACCGGCAGTCAAGGCGATGTCATCGTCTCGGGCCGCGACGTCAACGGCAATGCCTCGACATGGACCAGCACCGGTCAGGTCTACATCGGTGACAACGGCACAGGCTCGCTCACCATCCTGGGCGGCGGCGTGGTGAGCAGTGGACTGGTCACTATCGGCGCCAATAGCAGCGGCACTGGCACGGTCACTGTCTCGGGCCACGACATCAATGGCAATGCCTCGACCTGGAACATCACCAACCAGATCTATATTGGCGACGGCGGCTTAAACAACACGCTCGATGTTTTGAATGGCGGGGTGGTGAACAGCGGACAGGGCCTTATCGGCTACACGAGCGGCAGCGAGGGCACGGTGACTGTCTCGGGCCGCGACGTCAACGGCAATGCCTCGATCTGGAACGCTGCCAACAACATCTACGTGGGTTTCTCAGGCGACGGCACGCTCGCCATCGCGGACGGTGCCACGGTGAGCACCAGTGCATCTGGAGGCGGCGCTGCATCAGTCTTTATCGGCTACGCCGCCGGCGGTACAGGCACGGTTACTGTCTCGAGCAGCACCGGCGACGTCTCGAGCTTGACTGCGACCGACCGCATTGAAATTGGCCGCGATGGCGCCGGCACGATGACCGTTGGAAAAGGCGGCTTCGTGAGCGTGAGTAGCGATGTTCATATCGCCAACGGCGGCACGAGCAGTGGAACGCTCCATCTCGACGGCGACGCCACCGGGCGTGGCATTGTCGAGACCGGCTCGGTGATCCATGGACTTGGCGCCACCGCGATCCTCGATCTCAACGGCGGCATTTTGCGCGCGACGCGAGATGAAGCCAACTTCCTGAATGGTTTCGCCACACTGACCATAGGCGCCGAAGGCGCCTGGTTCGATAGCAACGCGCACGACATCGCTATCGGCACCGATTTTTCCGGCACGTCGAGCTTCAACAAATTGGGCCTCGGTCAACTCACGCTGACCGGAGACAGTTCCGGCTTTACCGGCGCGGCAACGGTGTCGGCCGGCACGCTAGCCGTGAACGGCGTGCTGGGCGGCACCATGGCGGTCGATCCAACCGGACGCCTCGTGGGCACCGGTCAAGTCGGCAGTACCACCAACAGCGGCACCATCGCGCCAGGCTACGGAAATGTCATGGGCACGCTCACTGTCCAGGGCACCTATGTCAGCACGAGCGGCCGTCTCGAAATCGCGACTGTTCTGGGTGACGACAGCTCACAGACCAGTAGCCTCGTGGTCAACGGCTCGACCTCGGGCGTCACGCAGGTTGCGGTCATCAACCGGGGCGGCCTCGGCGGACAGACAGTGGACGGCATCAAGATCGTCGATGTGACGGGTGCGTCCAACGGCAGTTTCGTGCTCGACGGCAGCTACGTCTTCAATGGCGAGCAAGCGGTGGTAGCCGGCGCCTATGCATATCGTCTCTATCAGGGCGGCGTCTCCACTCCTGCGGACGGAGACTGGTACCTGCGGTCGGCTTTGCTCGATGCAGACGATCCCACCCCGCCGCCCCTCTACCAGCCCGGAGTGCCGATTTACGAAGCCTACGGCGCCATTCTGCAGTCGCTCAACACTCTGCCGACGCTCCAGCAACGCGTTGGCAACCATAGCTGGGCGAACGGCTCCAATCCCGGGAACAGAGGAATTTGGGGACGGACTGGAGGTAAGCGCACGCGCGCTGATGCCGCCGTCTCGACGAGTGGCTCCGATCAGAGCGTTGAGAGCTGGAAGACGCAGTTCGGGGCGGACTGGCTGCTTGCCGAAACCGAAAAGGGCAACAGCCTGGTCGCGGGCATCACCGTCAGCTACGGCGAGGCGAGCAGCGAGATCCGTTCGATCTACGGCAACGGCGCATTGAAGACCGAGGGCTACGGCGTCGGCGCGACATTGACCTGGTATGGCCCCGGGGGTTCCTATGTCGATGGTCAGGCGCAGATCAGCCACTTCAACAGCGACCTTGGCTCCGACCTTCTCGGCACGCTCACGGAGGACAATAGCGGCCGCGGCGAGGCGTTTAGCCTCGAGGCTGGCAAGCGGATGCCGATTGGCGGCAAGCTCAGTATCACGCCGCAGATCCAGACCGCCTATTCCAATGTCCACTTCGATCGTTTCGTCGACGTATCGGGCGCTGCCGTGTCGACAGGCAACGGCGACAGTCTGAAGACACGCTGGGGCGTCACGCTCGATCATCAGAACGTATGGGACAGCGGCCGCAGCCACATCTACGGGCTCGTCAATCTCAACTATGAATGGCTGGATGGCATGAGCACTCTCGTCTCAGGTACGCCCATCGAGCGTGCCGACGAGCGACTCTGGGGCGAACTCGGCCTTGGTGCGAGCGTGAATTGGGGCGAGGACCTCACGCTCTATAGCGAGGTCTCTGCCAACACTCCGTTCCGCGACTTCGGTAACAGCTATGACCTCAAGGGCAGTGTCGGTCTCTACCTGCAATTCTGATTGGCAGGCGCAAAAGCCAGACGCCTAAAGCTCGCCCGCCATATACCTCGGCAGCCAGCTCTCCGAGATCTCCGCGAGCTCCGCGAGCTTGAGCGGATCCTCGCCCTTGAGCTGAATCGCATCGCCGCCCGTACGGCCGATGATGCGCGCGGGCAGCGCGAGCAGGCGCGCCCGCTCGGTCACTTCCTCGGCCTTCCCCGGATCGACGGCGAGCACATAGCGCCCCTGGTCCTCGCCGAACCAGATTGAATGCACGGGCAGCTTGCCCTCGTAGGAGAACAGCTCGACCCCGACCGGGCCGTCACCAGTGCCGAGTGACGCCATCGCCATCTCAGCAACCGCCACAAGCAGCCCGCCGTCCGACACGTCGTGAACGGCTGAGACCTTGTCCTCGCGGATCAGCGCCCGCACGAGGCGGCCCGCCTTGATCTCGTCCGCGAGGTCCACCGGTGGCGGTGCGCCTTCGAGCTTGCCGCAGATGATATGCTGATAGAGCGATTGCCCGAGCCAGCCCTGCTCGCGGCCGAGCACGATCAGGAGCTCGCCCTCGCGTTTGAGCCGGATGTCGGCCACATGAGCGGCATCGGGGATGAGCCCCACGGCGCCGATGGCGGGCGTCGGCGGGATGCCGACGCCGTTGGTCTCGTTGTAGAGCGAGACGTTGCCCGACACGACCGGATAGTCGAGCACGCGGCAGGCTTCACCCATGCCTTTCACGGAGCCCACGAATTGCCCCATGATCTCGGGCCGCTCGGGATTGCCGAAGTTCATGTTGTCGGTGATGGCGATGGGATCGGCTCCGACTGCCGTGAGATTGCGCCACGTCTCGACCACCGCCTGCTTGGTGCCCATCTCGGGATCGGCCGCCACGTAGCGGGGCGTCACATCGCAGGTGACGGCGAGCGCCTTCTTCGTGCCGTGAATGCGCACGACGCCGGCATCCCCGCCGGGCCGGCCGATGGTGTCGCCCATGACCATGTGGTCGTACTGCTCCCACACCCAGCGGCGCGACGAGAGCGCATGCGAGCCCATCATCTGCTTCAGCGCATCGAGGTTGCCGTTCGGCGCGTTCACCCACTGCGGCAGCACCGGCTGCGGCGGCACGTGCTGATACCAGGGCCGCTCATAGACGGGCGCCGAGTTGGCGAGCACCGGCACCGGCAGATCGGCCTCGATCTCTCCCTTGTGCGTGACCACCATGCGGCCGGTGTCGGTGGTGATGCCGATGACGGCGAAATCGAGCCCCCACTTCTTGAAGATCGCCTCCGCCTCGGGTTCGCGGCCGGGCTTCAGGA
>CAZDUD010000070.1:0-18571 GCA_964508485.1 uncultured Hyphomicrobium sp.
GTGTACGCCGCCGTGGAGGCGCCCAAGGGCGAGTTCGGCGTCTATCTCGTGGCGGACGGCTCGAACAAGCCTTACCGCTGCAAGATCCGCGCGCCCGGTTTCCCGCATCTCGCGGCGATGGATTTCCTCAACCGCGGTCACATGCTGGCGGACGTGTCGGCGATCCTCGGCTCGCTAGATATCGTGTTTGGGGAAATTGATCGCTAGTTTTGCTCACGCGCCGCATCGCGCAGCTAACGCTGCGCTGGCGCTCCGCAGGGGCGCGGCATTCGCCGCGGGGCGCCCTTGGCGCCTTAGCCTTCGGCTGCGTTGAGGGTGTGCCGTCGAATGCTCGTGCGTCAGACGTCGGCGGTTTGGCCCACGTGTCGTCTAAAGCGTGGCCTCGTACCCCTCGAAGATCGGGGCATCCGCGTGCATGGCGGCGATGTGGCGGTCGTGGTCTGTGCGGACGGTCCAGGTGAGTAGCGGGATGCCGTGCCGACGCACGCGCTGGGTAGCGGCGGTCGGTAGCGCGCGGACGTCGTAGGCGTAGAACGAGGGTGCGGCTTGGTCGCTTTCGAGCAGGCTGGCCAGGGCTTGGCGGCGCGCGTCGGTGACCGAGCTGTCCGGCCACCAGCCTTTGCCTTCGTCATCGAAATACGAGCCCGAGACGATGCCGCGCGGGATGCTCGGGGCGAGACGTTTGATGGCCGCGACGACGGCGGGGTCGAACGACATCAGGGCGAGAGGGCCCCTGTAGAGCCTGGCTAGGCGCGCGATCTCCGACAGGAAGCGCAGATCCGGCTCGGTCCATTCGCTCTTGATCTCGGCGAAGATCGGCACGCGGCCGGCGACGAGTGCGAGCAACTCGGCAAAGGTCAGGACGCCGATGACGTTCGTGCTCTTGAATGGGAGCTTCGCCGCGCAAGCCGGCTGCAGATCGGTGATCGGGCCGCTGCCCGTCGTTAGCCGTTCGAGCGTGAGGTCATGGAAGACGAGCGGCGTGCCGTCTGCTGCGGGCTGCAGGTCGCATTCGATGCCGTAGCCCTTGGCGATGGCGGCCTCGAATGCCGGAGCCGTGTTCTCGACGATGCCTTTTGCCGCGTCGTGCAGACCGCGGTGGGCGATGGGGCGGAGGAAAGCCTGTCGGTCAAGCATGGGCGCCAGGATATGCCACGGGCAGATAAAGATGGGCGTTGGTCAGCCCTTGATCGCGATGGTGGCGTCGACCTCGACGGCGGAGCCCATGGGCAAGCTCGCAACGCCGACAGCAGCGCGCGTGTGACGCCCCTTGTCGCCCAGCACCTCGACCATGAGGTCGGAGGCGCCGTTCACGACCTTGGGGTGGTCGGTGAAGGCGGGTGTGGCGTTGACGAAGCCCGTCAGCCGCACGACCTGGATGATGCGGTCGAGGTCGCCGAGGGCGGCCTTGGCCTGGGCGAGGATGTTGAGTGCGCAGAGGCGCGCGGCCTGCTGGCCGTCCTCGACGGAAACGGTGTCGCCCAACGCGCCCGTGACGATCTTGCCGTCTGCGCCCTTGGAAATCTGGCCCGAGATGAACAGCAGGTTGCCGGAGATGGCGTGGGGTACGTAGTTGGCCACGGGGTTCGGTGCCTCGGGGAGGGTGATGCCAAGCTCGGCGAGGCGGGCCTCGATAGTGCCGGTCATAGAAGATCTCCGGAGTGCGGGTTGACGGCGGCGGGCTCTTCCGTGCAGACGGCCGCAGAATGGTCGGGGTTCCTTGTTACCTGCTGGATCGGACTTTGCAATGGCCCGGCAGTGCCCTAGATTCACAGCAAGACTGGTGGGACCGAACAGGGGGCTTTTCGGCTCCCTTGGCAATAGGATGAGAAGAATGCGGGATCGTGCTCGGAAGCGGGCGGGGGGCATTGCGGCGCCGGCCCTGGCGGTGTTTGGCGTCCTTTTTGGGCCGAGTTCCGCGGGCGCGGAGCCTGCGCTCAAGGAGGTCGTGTTCGCCCCGCACCGGGCCATCTACGATCTTTCCCTCGATTCCGTGCAATCCGGATCGGGTGTGGCGGGTGTGAACGGCCGGATCGTTTATGAGCTCAGCGGCAACGCCTGCGAGGGATATGCACAGAGCATGCGTTTCGTCACCCAGACCCTCAATCAGGAGGGTGATGTGCAGACGACCGACCTCAGGACGTCGAGCTGGGAGGAGGTGCCGGCGCGGCGTCTGCGCTTCTCGACGAGCACCTTCCAGAACGAGATCGCAGCCGAGCAGACGCAGGGCGTCGCCAAGCGCACGCAGGCGAGTGGGGCCGCCACGGTG
Source organism: uncultured Hyphomicrobium sp. (assembly GCA_964508485.1). GTDB lineage: Bacteria > Pseudomonadota > Alphaproteobacteria > Rhizobiales > Hyphomicrobiaceae > Hyphomicrobium_C. The sequence goes on from CAZDUD010000070.1 coordinate 2,270, forward strand.
GCGCTCGTTCGGCCGGAGAAGCGGGAAGCAAAGCTTGCCGGGGACATCTATTTCCCGATCCAGCACTCGATGGCGATCATCCAGGCGGCGCGGGCCGGCCGCACCATTCTGGCTGCAGACCTGTTCGATGGCTCCGAGACCGGCGACAAGATCTACTCGACCTCCACGGCCATCGGCCGTCAGTTGAAGCCGGGAGCAGGTCCCGTGGTGTCGCTTGCCAAAGGCACGGCTGATCTCGACCGCGTGCCGTCGTGGCCGATCTCGGTCAGCTATTTCCCGGCGACGCAGGGGCCGGGGGACACGATTCCGCTTTACGAGATGAGCTACCGGTTCCACGAGAACGGCGTCACGAGCTCGCTGCGCATCAATCACGGTGACTTCGCGATCAAGGGCGAGCTCAAGGAGCTCACCTATTTCGAGCCCTCGCCCTGCAAGAATCCGGCGCCGTAGGTCGAGCAGTCATTCCACAGCCATGCGGCGCCGCGTACGCCGCTGGCATCGCCCCACTTCGGCGGGCGGATGTCGATGTTCTTCACGTCGGAGAAGACGAACGGCGCGGCGAGACGCGGCAGCTCCTCGTAGAGATGCGGCAGCTTCGAGAGCCCGCCGCCGAGGACGATGACCTCCGGATCGATGAGGTTGATGACGTGTGCGATGCCGCGTGCGAGCCGTGATGCGTGCCGCTCCAGGCTCGTGCGTGCCGCTGGCTCTCCAAGCTGAGCCCGCGCCACGATCTCGTGTCCCGATACAAGCTCGCCGCTCCGGCCCTGATAGTCGGCGGACAGGCCGGTGCCCGACGCCCACATCTCCATGCAACCTTTGCGGCCGCACCAGCACGTTGGCCCCGGATGCTCGTCCGGCTCGCTCCAGGGCAGCGGGTTGTGGCCCCACTCGCCGCCGATTCCGCGTGCGCCTTCGAGCACCCGCCCGTCGAGGACGATGCCGCCGCCGCATCCTGTCCCGAGGATGATGCCGAAGACGGAGCGGGCGCCGGCAGCCGCGCCGTCCACCGCTTCCGACAGCGCGAAGCAGTTGGCGTCGTTGGCCATGCGGACGGGGCGGCCAAGGGCCGCCTCAAGATCCTGGCGCAGAGGCTGGCCGTTGAGCCACGTCGAGTTGGCGTTGCGGACCAGTCCGTTGACCGGCGAGAGCGAGCCCGGCATGCCGATGCCGATGGTTGCTTCGCCGCCGACTTCGTCCTCGAGAGCGCGAATGATGTCGGCCAGCGCAGCGACCGTGTTCCGATAGTCGCCTTGCGGGGCGAGGATGCGCATGCGGGCCGCCTCCTCGCCGTCCGGTGCGAGGACCCGGCCTTCGATCTTGGTGCCGCCGAGGTCGATCCCCATGCGCAGTCCGGCGCTCATGCACGGTCCTCGACGCCGAGCGCGCGGGCGAGCACGGCGCGTGCAGGGGCGACGCTCTCAGGGGGAATGCCTTTCGACGCCGTAAATACAAGAAGCAGTGACTCGTCGGCGAGCAAGTGGTCGAAGACCGCGAGCAGGGTTTCGGGCGCGTCGGCAACCGCGCGGAGCTGGTCCGGACCGATGCCGGTCAGGGCCAGAAAACGGCCGAGCCGGGGGCCGTCCTCGGCCAGGAAAGCGAGACCCGCGAGCGCCATGGTCGCGGCGTCCTCGGCGGTGGTTTCGGAGCGTCGTTTCAGCATCTCCAGGCGCCCTCCATTTGTCTTTTTTATATCATATAGTTGGGTGCGCATTCCTCCCGGCTCGGCGTGTTTCAACAGTTGCTTAAGCTAAGGGGGGCACACTGCGCTCTATATGGCCCCCAGAATCGGTGCAGTTAAAGGCGGGGCAGGTGCAGACCTTCGACGATGACCTATCAGGAGACACGAATGGCCGTCGAGGGCCAGAAGCAGGGGGTTAAACCCCATGCGCCGAAGACTGTGCTGATCGTGGAGGATAACGAGCTCAACATGAAGCTCTTCCACGATCTCCTGGATGCTTACGGCTATCTCACCATTCAGACCCGCAACGGGCTCGACGCGCTGACGCTCGCCCGGGTGCACCGTCCGGACCTCATTCTGATGGACATCCAGCTTCCCGAAGTGTCGGGGCTCGAGGTGACCCGCTGGCTCAAAGAGGACGACGAGCTCCGCGACATCCCGGTGGTCGCCGTCACGGCGTTCGCGATGAAGGGCGACGAGGAGCGCATCCGTTCCGGCGGTTGCGAAGCCTATGTCTCGAAGCCGATCTCGGTTGCCGTTTTTCTTGAGACCATAAAGCGTTTTGTGGGGGATGCCTGAGCCACGCTCGTGGGTCATGCTTGTTTGCGTATTGAGAGTTGGCCATGACTGCTAGAGTTCTTGTCGTCGACGACATCCTGGCGAATATCAAGCTTCTCCAGGCGCGGCTCGAAGCCGAATACTTCGAGGTCGTCACCGCCACCAACGGAAAAGACGCGCTCGAGATCTGCCAGAGCCAGCGCATCGACGTGGTGCTGCTCGACGTCATGATGCCGGGCATCGACGGGTTCGAAGTTTGCCGGCTGCTGAAAGCTTCGCCCCAGACGCTCAATATTCCGGTGGTCATGGTCACGGCGCTCGATCAAGCGTCCGACAAGATCCAGGGCCTCGACTGCGGGGCCGACGATTTCCTCACCAAGCCGGTCGACGACATTGCGCTCATTACGCGCGTGAAGAGCCTCGCGCGGCTCAAGGTGCTCAACGACGAGATGCTGATGCGTCTCACAACGAGCCGGCAGATGGGGCTTTCCGACGACGACGTGCTGGCCCGCATTCTGAAGGATGGTCCAGGGCGCGTGCTCGTCGTCGACGATCATCCGCGTTCCTCGCAGCGCGTGATGAGTGCGCTCGCCAAGGTGCACGAAGCCTATATCGAGACCGATCCGCATGCGGCGCTGATCCACCTCGCGGAGCAGCCGTTCGACCTCGTGGTCATCGCTCTCAACCTGCAGCATTCGGACGGGCTGCGTCTGTGCTCGCAGGTCCGCTCGCTCGACCGCACGAGGCATCTGCCCATCCTCATCATGGCGGATCCGGGAGACGAGGCGCGGCTCCTGCGCGGCCTCGACATGGGCATCAACGACTACCTGATGCGTCCGGTGGACCGGCCGGAGCTGCTCGCGCGCGTCCGGACCCAGATCAAGCGCAAGCGCTTCTCCGACTACCTGCGCAACCAGATCCGTGAAAGCGTGGAGCTTTCGATCACCGATCCGCTTACGGGGCTGCATAACCGGCGCTACATGGAGCGGCATCTCAAGACGCTGATTGCGGATGCCGAACGCTCGGGGCGCTCGCTCTCGGTGCTGATCGCCGACATCGATCATTTCAAGCGCGTCAACGATACCTATGGGCACGACGCTGGAGATCTTGTGCTCAAGGAGTTCTCGGACCGCTTCCGCCGTTACACGCGCGGCGTGGACCTTGCCTGCCGCCTCGGTGGGGAAGAATTCCTGATCATCATGCACGACACCGACAAGGCGCTGGCCCGGCAGGTCGGCGAGAGGGTGCGTGAGTGTGTCGCAGCCTTGCCTTTCAAGATCGGTCAAAGCCAGGAAATCTGGGTTACAGCCAGCGTCGGGCTTGCAACCTGGGAGGGAGACGGAGACACCTCGGAGGCGCTTTTCAAGCGTGCGGACAACGCTCTTTACGCAGCAAAACGGCAGGGGCGGACCCAGGTCGTCGCTGATGCGGCGTGAGAATACGCTCAGACAACCTATTTAAATAGTCTCAAGAATTGCCATTCATCCGATTGCGGATATTCAGATGTGCTGCCACATCGGCGTGGTTTCGTCCTGAGGCTGAAAATTTCCCGGTCCCGGCAGGGGGTTCGCGGGTTAACCTCGAATCGACTGTAACGCGTGCCCGCCACGCAATGGTCAAGCTCTAAACTTGCAATTGCCGGACTGTTCTGCCAGACTTTTTACGTGGAGGGGAAACTCATAGCAGATTTTGCCCGGAGATCGATCGGCTGTCCGTCGCCTTTTCGCGCCGACGTTTCGGGTCAATTCGGTTCCCGCGGCCCATTGGGTCCGCCGCATCTCCTGATGGAGCGGGAAATCGTAGTGGGGGTCGCGACGGATGGAGTTACCTCCTCAAAGATACCGTTTCTGCTCCGCTACGACACCAGGTGGAACGTCAACGCCCTCTTTGACACCATCTGGTCACTAGGCCAGGGTCCGTGGCTTTCTCGGAATGCTTACCCCGCTGCCGAGCCGGTTACGGACCCTGGTTGAGGGCCGTCTTTCAAGCAAATTTCGATGTCCGGCTCTCGAGCGCTACGTGCGGGCCGCCGCAATTTCGGCCCTTCGTGCGCGGTTCAGCGCGCCCTACTTAATCTTCGTTTCCTTGAACTCGACGTGCTTGCGCACGACCGGGTCGTAACGCTTGAAAACAAGCTTTTCGGTCGCCGTACGCGGGTTCTTCTTGGTGACATAGAAGAACCCTGTTCCCGCGGTCGAGAGCAGCTTGATCTTCTGGGTAATCTGCTTGGCCATTGGTCTTAAGACCTCAACTTGGAAGGCTTCTCAAATTCGGATTGGGCACCATACTGACCGCGCCTTCGGTGTCAAGCAGCGCAGTTGGTCCGTTGCGTCACACCTTTGGGGGCCGCTGCGGGAGCGCCAGAAGCTGCCGCTCGAAACGTCCGTAGCGGTTGGCATAAAACGGGATCGTGCCCGCCTGCTGCCGGTTGCGCGGGCGGCTTAAGACGGCCGAGATATCCTCGATCACATGGTGCGTGATCCGCGGCAGCTTGAGGCGTTTCGCCTGCTCCAGCGTGAACCAGTCGATATCGAGCAATTCACCGTCCGTGTGCTCGGCGCGGTGGGCGATCCGCGAGGCGTCGGCCAGGAAGAAGCGCGTGTCGTAGCGGCGCGGCCGGCCGGGCGGCGTCACCGCGCGCGCGAAAAAGGCAAGTCCGTTGAGGCGCGGGCGAAAGCCTTCCGCCAAAAACGCGCCCCAACCTCCGGCTTTTACCGAGAGATCGTGGTGCCCCGGCTCGCCGACGATAAAGCCCGTCTCCTCGAATGTCTCACGCACGGCGGCGAGCGCCAGGGCTGCGGCGCGCACATCGGAGGGGCGGCCGAGCATGGCGATCTTCAGGTGGAGCGCCTGGCGAGGCGTCAGCGCGCAGGTACGCGCCAGCGTCCTGTCGGCTGCCTCGACGCGGCCGCCGGGGAAGACAAAGGTGTCGGGAAGGAAAACCTGATCAGGGCGGCGGCGTCCCATCAGGATGCGTGGGGCGCTGCCGGTGCGGTCGACGATGACAAGGGTCGCGGCATCGCGCGGCCGCATAACGGCACGCTGCGGCGCCGTGGCGTTCGGGGTCCTTGCCTTGCGCCGCTCCGACATGGGTTGCGCTCTGGGCCGTCAGCGGGCCGACGGATCGGGAACCGGGTCGTCGGTGGCGCCGCCGAAGCCGTGCATCCGCAGCGCCCACTGCAGGCCGACCAATGCACCCTTGACGCGCGGCAGCAGCCAGAGGCTCAACCCGACTGTCAGCGGCAGCCAGAGCGCCATGTGGACCCAGCTCGGCGGCGAGAAGTTCCTTTCGAGCAGGAGCACGCCGGCAACGACGACGTGTCCCACGATCACCATCGTGAAATAGGGCGGCGCGTCGTCGGCGCGTTGATGGTGCAGCTCCTCGCTGCAGGCCGGGCAGGTGTCCGACACCTTGAGATACTTGTGATAGAGCGCGCCTTTTCCGCATGCGGGGCATTTCTGTCGCCAGCCGCGCAGCAGGGCCGTCTTGATGTCGCGCCTCGGCGGCTCTTCGGCCGGCGTCGCGGGGGTGTCGAACTCGATCATGTGGATCCTATCCTGTTGCGTCCCAGCATAGTGGCGCGAATGGGGGACTGAAACGCGACATTGTGGGGCTGGTCCTCAGCGGCGCCGACCCACGCGGCGCCGGAATCGGTGGGCGCCTTTCAGATGCAGCAAGGTGCCCTTTTTGCCGGGCGTCAACATTTCGAAGCGTATGGCGCCAGCGGAGGGAATGACCTCGACGAGGCGCACGGTGACCGGGTCGCCGAGTTGGAAGGTCTCGCCCGTGCGGTTGCCGACGAGCGCGTGTGCCTCCTCGACGTGCGAGAAGAAGTCCTGGCCGAGCGTCGATACCGGCACGAAGCCGTCCGCGCCCGTATCCTTGAGCTTGACGAAGAGGCCCGAGCGCGTGACGCCGGCAATGCGGCCTTCGAAGGTGGCGTTGATGCGGTCGGCGAGGTGAGCGGCGATCAGGCGGTCGATGGTTTCCCGCTCGGCGGCCATGGCGCGGCGCTCGGCGTCCGAGATTTCCTTGGCGGTGTCGGCGAGGCGCGTGATCTCCTGGTCTTCGATGCCATCGGAGCCAAACTTCAATCCGCGGATCAGCGCGCGGTGCACGAGCAGGTCCGCATAGCGGCGGATCGGCGAGGTGAAGTGGGCGTACTTGGCGAGGTTCAAGCCGAAGTGGCCGATGTTGCTCGGCGTGTACTCAGCTTGCGCTTGCGAGCGCAGGATCACCTCGTTTACGAGCTCCGGCACCGGCAGCGTCTTGGCGCGTGCGAGAATGCGGTTGAACGCCTCGGGCTTGAGGCCTGTGCCGACGGCGAGCTTGAGGTCGAGCGTCTCGAGGAAGTCGCGCAGGTTCTTCAGCTTCTCCTTCGATGGCTCGTCGTGCACGCGGTAGACGGGCGGCATCTTGACGTGCTCGAGCGTCTCGGCGGCGGCGACGTTGGCCTGGATCATCATCTCCTCGATGAGACGATGGGCGTCGAGGCGCTCCGGGATGACGACGCGGGCGACGCGACCCTCGGTATCGAGAAGGATCTTGCGCTCGGGCAGATCGAGGTCGAGGGGGCCGCGCTCCTCGCGGGCGCGGGTGAGCGCCGCGTAGGCTTGCCAGAGCGGCAGTAGCGCGTTCTGCATCAGGGGCGCGCATTTCGCGGAGACGTTGCCGTCGACGGCGGCCTGGGCCTCCTGGTAGGAGAGCTTGGCGGCGCTCCTCATGACGGCGCGCTGGAACTCGTGGCGCCGCTTCTTGCCGGACGCGTCGAAGATCATGCGCACGGCGAGGCACGGGCGGTCCTCCAGCTCGCGCAGCGAGCAGAGGTCGTTCGAGATGCGCTCGGGCAGCATCGGCACGACGCGATCCGGGAAGTAGACCGAGTTGCCGCGCAACTGGGCTTCCTTGTCGAGACGCGTGCCGGGGCGCACGTAGTGGGCAACATCGGCGATGGCGACGATGACGACGAAGCCGCCGCGATTCTTCGGATCGTTGTCGGGCTCGGCGTAGACGGCGTCGTCGTGGTCGCGGGCGTCGACGGGATCGATAGTGAGCAGCGGTGTCTTGCGCAGATCGGTGCGGTCTTCGGTCGTGAACGGCGTTAGCGCTTCGCTCTCGGCGATCACGGACGCCGGAAAGTCGTCGGGAAGGCCGTGCGCGTGCACGGCGATGAGGCTGATCTTGCGCTGGTCGTCGGGGTTGCCAAGGGTCTCGAGCACGCGCGCTTCGGTGACCGAGTGGCGGTGCTTGGTGGAGAGGTCGAAGCGCACGAGATCGCCGTCGTTAGCGTCGCCGTCGTTGCCGGGGCGGACGGACCACGCGCGCAGCTCCTTGCGGTCGATGGGCTCGATGGTTCCGCCTCCGCCCTTGCGCGTGCGGAAGATGCCGAGCAGGCGGCGGCGGTCGCGCGGCAGGATCTTGATCGCCTCGGCCTCGTAGCGCGCGCCCTCGACGTCGGGCTGGTCCAGCTCGGTCACGCGGGCGATAATGCGGTCGCCGACGCCAATGGCGGCGTCGCGTTCCTCGCCGCGCGCGCGGTGCGTGAGAACGAGCACCTTGGGAGGGGCTCCATCCGCATCTTTCCAGACGGCGGGATGGGCGATGAGATCGCCGTCGCTGTCGCGGCCGGTGACCTCGAGCACGGTGACGGGCGGCAGCTTGCCTCTCTCGTGCAGCTCGCGCTTGGTGCCCGAAAGCGAGCCTTCGGCCGTCATCTCAGCGAGCAGCTTCTTGAGCCCGATGCGGGCATCGCCTTTGACGTTGAAGGCGCGCGCGATCTCGCGTTTGCCTGCGTTGCCTTCGTGCTCGCGCAGGAAAGTCAGGATCTCCTCGCGGGAGGGAAGCGCTTCGTCGTTCCTCGGCCGCCGCTTGACCGGGGCCTTGCGGAAGCCCTTGCTTCCCTTCGGCGCCGGTCGTCGCGGAGGCGGCTTCCTGGCCATGAACTCAGCTCTCGGCGTCGGCCTTGGCCGCGCTTTTCTTCGGCTTGGCGGCTGCCTTCTTCGCAGCCGGCTTTGATGCGGTGGCCTTTGGTTTTGCTTTGGCCTTGGCGGGTTTGGCTTCGCCGTCCGCGTCCTTGGCGGCGTTGGTCTTGGCTGCCTTCGGTGCCGCGGCCTTCTTTGCGGTCTTCTTGCCGCCGCCCTTGGCGATGCGCTCCTGCAGCAGGCGCACGGCATCGTCGATTGTCAGCGTCGCGGGATTCGAGCCCTTGGGCACGGTGGCGTTGACCTTGTTCCAGCTCACATAGGGGCCGTACTTGCCGTCGAGCACTTGGATCTTGCCGCCGCCACCCGGATGCTCGCCGAGGTCCTTGAGCACAGTTTTCACGGCCGCGCGGCCGAAGCGGCTGCCGCCCTTGCCGGCGCGCTTCTCGGCGAGCAGCGTCACGGCGCGGTTCACGCCGATGGTGAACACGTCCTCGATGCTGTCGACGTTGGCGTAGGTGCCATCGTGCAGGATGAACGGGCCATAGCGGCCGAGGCCGGCCGTGATTGGCGTGCCGGTCTCGGGATGGATGCCGACCTCGCGCGGAAGCGAGAGGAGCTGCATCGCCTTTTCGAAGTCGATCGTCGCCGCGTCGATGCCTTTCGGGATCGAGGAGCGCTTGGGCTTCTCGTCGCCTTCGCCCTCGCCGAGCTGAAGGTAGGGGCCGAAGCGGCCGCTCTTGACCAGCACGGGCAGGCCGGTCTCGGGATCAAAGCCCAATTCGCGGTCGCCGCCGGCAGCCGTTGCGTCGCCGGTGAGCTGGCGCGTGTACTTGCAGTCGGGGTAGTTGCCGCAGCCGATGAAGGCGCCGTTCTTGCTCGAGACCTTGAGCGACAGGCGGCCGGTGCCGCACTTGGGGCAGAGGCGCGGATCGGAGCCGTCCGGCTTCGGCGGGAAGATGTGCGGGCCCAAAAGCTCGTTCAGGGCTTCCAGCACGTCGCCGACGCGCAGGTCCTTGATCTCCTCGACGGCCCGCGTGAAGTCGCGCCAGAAGTCGCGCAGCACTTGCTTGTACTCCAGGTCGCCGGCCGAGATGAGATCGAGCTTCTCCTCGAGGTCAGCGGTGAAGTCGAACTCGACGTACTTCTTGAAGAAGCTCTCGAGGAAGGCGATGACGAGGCGGCCCTTGTCCTCGGGAATGAGGCGCTTCTTGTCGATGCGGACGTAGTCGCGCTCCTGCAGCACGGCGAGCGTCGAAGCGTAGGTCGACGGGCGGCCGATGCCGAGCTCCTCCATCTTCTTGACGAGCGTCGCTTCGGAGTAGCGCGGCGGCGGCTGCGTGAAGTGCTGCTCGGCCTCGATGCCGCGGTCGGTGAGGCGGTCGCCGGAGTTGAGGGCCGGCAGGCGGCGGGCGCTCTCCTCCTCGTCGGACGTGTCGTCCTTGCCTTTGTTGAGGGTCATCACGCGGTCGTCGCGGCCCTCGTCGTAAACTTTGAGGAAGCCCTCGAACTGAATCACGGAGCCGGTGGCGCGCAGCGTGTAGGTCTTGCCGTCGCGGCCCTTGACCTCGATGTCGGCGGTGGTCTGCTTCACCTCGGCCGAGGCCATCTGGCTTGCGACGGCGCGCTTCCAGATCAGCTCGTAGAGGCGCGCCTGGTCCTTGTCGAGGTAGCGCGCAACGGACTGGGGCGTGCGCGTGACGTCGGTCGGGCGGATGGCCTCGTGAGCCTCCTGTGCGTTCTTGGCTTTGGTCTTGTACTCGCGGATGAAGGGGGCGACGTAGCGCTGGGAGTATTCGCGCGCGATCAAGCCGCGGATGGCGTTGATGGCCTCCGGCACGATGGTCACGCCGTCGGTTCGCATGTAGGTGATGAGGCCCACGGTCTCGCCGCCGACATCGACGCCTTCATAGAGGCGCTGGGCGATCTGCATGGTCTGCTTGGCGGAGAAGCCGAGCTTGCGGGACGCATCCATCTGCAGCGTCGAGGTGGCGAACGGCGCGTACGGGTTGCGCTTCACGTCCTTGCTCTCGACGGAGACGACGCGGAACTCGCCCTTCTCGATGGCGCGCTTGATGGCGTGGGCGGCCTCGGTGTCCTTGATGTCGAGCTTCTTGAGGGCCGTCCGGTCGACAGCGTGCAGGCGGGCGGGGAACTCCTCGCCGCTCTCAGTCGCGAGCGTTGCCTCGATGGTCCAGTACTCGTCAGTCCTGAAGGCCTCGATCTCGGCCTCGCGGTCGCAGACGAGGCGGAGGGCGACGGACTGCACACGGCCGGCCGAGCGTGCGCCGGGCAGCTTGCGCCACAGCACGGGCGAGAGCGTGAAGCCTACGAGGTAATCGAGGGCGCGGCGGGCGAGGTAGGCGTCGACCAGGGGCTCGTCGATCTGGCGCGGCTCGGCGAGGGCCGCAAGGATCGCCTGCTTGGTGACGGCGTTGAAGGCCACGCGCTCGATCTCGAGGCCCTTCTTGATCGCCTTCTTCTGCTGGAGGATGTCGAGAAGGTGCCAGGAAATGGCCTCGCCTTCGCGATCAGGGTCGGTGGCCAGGATCAGCTTGTCGGCCTTCTTCACGGCCTCGGCGATCTCTCGGATGATCTTTTGGGAGCCGCTGTCGATCTCCCAGGTCATCTCGAAGTCTTTGTCGGGCGCAACCGAGCCGTCCTTGGACGGCAGGTCGCGCACATGGCCGAAGGAGGCCAGGACTTTATAATTGCTGCCCAGATACTTATTGATCGTCTTGGCCTTGGCGGCCGATTCCACGATGACGACGTTCATATGCGCTTTCTCTGGCCTCCGGCCGATCGGCATAATCCCGGCGCGCGGGCATATTCGCTGCCGTTCTACCTGGGATTGTCCGACGCGGTGCGCTGAAACTCGGGCCGGGAACATGGGGAAGGATCGGCCGCCTGTCAAACGGCCTGCCGCCCAGGGTTGTCCACCGGCCGTGCACGGACCAGTCAGTCCGCATTCGTTTGTTCTCTGAAATTCTTAAAAAAATAGCCTTAGCCCGGGGATGCGGGTGCGGCCGATTGGGCGAGCAGGGAGCGGAGTGCGTCTCCCAGCTCCGAAAAATGAGAGATGACGGCGTCGGGTTTCAGAACCTCCATGGGTTCGTCCGAGTAGCCGAACGTGCACCCTACGACCGGGATGCTGGCGGCCCGGGCGGCCGCGATGTCGATCCCGGTGTCGCCGATCATGACGGCAGCCGTCACGTCGCCGCCTGCCATGCGAATGGCGCCGCGCACATGATCGGGGTGAGGCTTGTAGACCGGGAAGCTGTCGCGGCCCGCGACGGCATCGAACAGGCCGTCGATGGCTAGCTCCTTCAGCAGGTGCTCGGCAAGCGCGAGCCGCTTGTTGGTGCAGATCGCGAGGCGGGCGCCTGCGGCGCGGAAGCCTTCAAGGGCCGCGACGGCGCCGTCGAAGGGCCGGGTCTCGCGCGCGATGTTGGGCTCGTAGTAGGCGAGGAAGCGGGCCAGCAGGCGATCGACGTCTGGCTCGGGCAGCGTCAGCCCGGTCTGGGCGAGCCCGTCCAGGATCATGCGGCGCGCGCCGAACCCAACGGCCTTGCGCAGAGTTTCCGCGGGAAGGATCGGCAGGGACAGGTCGGCGAGCGCGTGATTGGTGGCCGCGACGAGATCGGGAAGGGAGTCGACGAGCGTACCGTCGAGATCGAAGACGAGGGTCGCGTTTTGCATGGCTCCGTTTAGGCGCATCGCGAGGGTCCCGCAAGGCCGCGGCTCGCCGCGGACAGGCCCTTCACCCGTCTTGGCGCTTGCTCTGGCACGGAACGACTGGCAGACAGGGGTTTTTCGGAAGGACAGCGGATGTCGGTTGATAGCTTCAAGCTGGCTGCGGCACGGCGGGCGCTCAGCTTTGTCGAGCCCCGGATGCGGCTCGGGCTCGGGACCGGCTCGACGGCCTCCGTGTTTGTGGAGCTTCTGGGTGCCGAGGTTCGCGAGGGGCTTCAGGTGCTGTGCGTGCCGACGTCGGAGCAGACGCGCGTGCTGGCCGAGAAGCTCGGCATCCCCCTCTCGACGCTGGACGAGACGCCGCTTCTCGATCTCACCATCGACGGTGCGGACGAGCTTGATGGCGAGCTGCGGTTGATCAAAGGCGGGGGCGGGGCGCTTCTGCGCGAGAAGATCGTCGCAACGGCCTCCGACCGCATGATCGTGATCGCGGATGCCTCGAAGCGCGTCGAAAAGCTTGGCCGGTTCCCGCTGCCGGTGGAAGTGGTGCGCTTCGGCGTCACGGCGACGCGCAACATGATCGAGATGCTGGCGGGCGATTCCGGTTGCCATGGCGATATCACGCTGCGCCTCAAGCCGGATGGCTCGCCGTTCGTCACCGACGGCGGCAATTTCATCTTCGATTGCGCGTTCGGGCAGATCGACGATCCCGAGTCGCTCGACGAGGCCTTGAAGTTCATTCCGGGCGTGGTCGAGAACGGGCTGTTCCTCGGCATCGCGGATGCGGCGATCATCGGCGGGCCCGAGGGCGTCTCGGTGATCGAAGCCAGCTACGGTGAAAGTCAGGAAGCTGTTTAGGCTAATCCTTGGCTTTGGACGCAGGGCTGTTGCGCGAACAGCGCCGTTCCGTCAGGGTGGCGCCGACTTCCCCTCCTCAGGCTGGCCTATCGTCTCATGGCTGCAATGGACTTCGATCTCTTCGTCATCGGCGGCGGCTCGGGCGGTGTGCGCGCGGCGCGGATCGCGGCGGGCTACGGCGCGAAGGTGGGGCTTGCCGAGCACGACAGGTTCGGCGGCACCTGCGTCATCCGCGGCTGCGTGCCGAAAAAGCTCTTCGTCTACGCGTCGCGCTTCCGCGACGAGTTCGAGGACGCGCGCGGCTTCGGCTGGACGAGCGGGGAAGCAACCTTCGACTGGGCGACGCTGCTCGCCAACAAGGACCGCGAGATCCACCGGCTCGAACAGATCTACGAAGGCAACCTCAAGGCCAAGGGCGTCCAGACTTTCACGACGGGGGCGCAGCTCGACGGGCCGCGGGCCATCAAGCTTGCGGATGGGACGCGAATTACAGCGCGCACGATCCTGATCGCGACGGGCGGGCGACCTGCGCGCTACGGCGACATTCCGGGGGCGGCCCACATCGTCACCTCGAACGAGATCTTCGAGCTCAAGGCGCTGCCGAAGCGGATCGTCGTCTGCGGCGGCGGCTACATCGCGGTGGAGTTCGCGTCGATCCTTGCGGGGCTCGGCGTCGAGACGACGCTGGTCCATCGCCGCGACAAGGTGTTGCGCGGGTTCGACGAGGATTTGCGCGACGGGCTCATGGAGGCGTTGGCCGCGCGGGGCATCAAGCTCCTGATGAACGAGGCGCTGGTCGGCGTTGCGCAGGATGTCGGGTGTTTCCATGTGGCGCTGCGCAGCGGCGGCACGGTCGAAACCGACCTCGTGCTCTCAGCCATCGGGCGGGAGCCGGCGACGCACGAGCTCGGCCTCAAGACGGCCGGCGTGCGCACCGGCGCCAAGGGCGAGATCATTGTCGACAGTTTCTCCGAGACGACAGTGAAGGGCATCTATGCGGTGGGCGATGTCACCGATCGCGTGAACCTGACGCCGGTTGCGATCCGCGAAGGGCACGCGTTTGCGGATACGGTGTTCGGCAACAAGCCGACGCAGGTCGATCATTCGCTCGTGCCGACTGCGGTGTTCACGACGCCGGAGCTGGCGACCGTCGGTCTTTCCGAGGAGGCGGCGCGCGAGCTCGGCCATCAGATCGACCTCTACAAGTCGCGCTTCCGTCCCCTGCGGAACACGGTTTCGGGGCGCGACGAGCGCATGCTCATGAAGCTCGTCGTCGATCGGGCGACAGACCGGGTGCTCGGCTGTCACGTGTTGGGACCGGATGCGGCGGAGATCGTGCAGATGGCGGCGGTTGCCCTGCAGCTCGGCGCGCGCAAGGCCGACTTCGACGTGACTGTCGCCTTGCATCCGTCTGCCGCCGAGGAGCTGGTGACGATGCGCGACAAGTGGATTCCAGGTTGAAAGAGATCACGCGATGACACGTCTTGCGGAAAAAGTGGCGGTTGTGACCGGTTCCGGCAACGGAATCGGCCGAGCGATTGCCGAGCTGTTTGCCGCTGAGGGCGCGCACGTTTTCGTCACAGACGTGAACGGCGAGAGCGCGGTTGCTGTTGCAGACGCTTTGCGCGCGCGAGGCTTTGCCGCCACGGCGATGACGGTCGATGTTTCCCGCGGGCAGGACGTCTCCGCGCTGTTCCGCGAGGTGGAGCGTGCGTTCGGGCGCGCCGACGTGGTGGTCAATAACGCCGGGCTCAATGTGCGCAGCGACTTCCGGCATCTGTCGGATGCCGACTGGGTAAAGATCCGGGAGGTCAATCTCGACGGCGTGGTGCGGATTGCGCGCGATGCGTTCGGGATGCTCAAGGCCTCGAATGCCGGATCGCTGATCAACGTGTCATCGATCATGGGTCAGCGCGCGCTGCGCCAGCTCGCGGGCTACTCGGCAACGAAGGGCGCGGTGACGGCACTCACGAAGGCACTCGCGGTCGAGTATGCGCCCTACAACATCCGCGTGAACTCGGTGGCGCCGGGCTACATCGAGACGGCGTTGACCGAGCGTTTTCTCAAGAACCCGCTGGTCAGCAAGGCGCTACTCGACAAAACGCCGATGCGCCGGTTCGGGACGCCTGAGGAGATCGCCAAGGCGACGCTCTTCTTTGCAAGCGATGACTCCGCCTACGTGACGGGCGCGGAACTCGCCGTCGACGGCGGCATGACTGCCGGGCTTTGAAGCCGTTCAGGTTGCCGGGCGGCTCAGAACCTTGAGCGTGGGCGCTGCCGCGAGGCGCGCGAAGCGGATCGGCAGGCGGCGCGCCTTGACCGAGATCTCGTCCGTCTCCTTCCGGCTTTCACTTGGGGTCTTTGGAACGAGCGGTTTCCTCGCGGGCTTGGCGCGAAACGGCGGCAACGGACGTGTCAGCATAGTTCCCCCTCAACGCGAACCTAGTGCCGGGTCCCATACCGGCAGTGCGATCTAACACTCCGCGCGCGCTTGCGGCAATCGCGGGTGTGCTCGATAGCAGTCGCCCCGTCTTTTCCGTATCAGCAATGGACATGCCAATCAGGATGCTCTGCAAAAAGCCCGGCAGGTCAGCCCGCTGGGCCGTCATGCTGCAGCGCAGCCGCGATTTTTGTCATGCGCTCGTCCAAAGTTTCGGCTCCATGTGCTCGTTGGGACGGCACTGAAGGATTTTTGTTCGTCCAAACAACTGGCTCTCGGACCGCCTCTGGCGCTATGTTCGGGGCGACGCGAACTGACCCACGGGTATCTTTCATGCGCTATGAAGACGACGACCGCCAAAGCAAGAACGTAGACGACCGGCGCGGACAGGGCGGCGGCGGATTTCGGTTTCCGGGAGGCGGGGGAGGACGCGGCATCCAGATCCCGATCGGCGGGCGCGGGGGCATGAGTTTCACGACGCTCCTGATCCTCGGCGCGATCATGCTGTTCTTCGGCATCAATCCGCTCGAGGTGTTGCTCGGCGGCGGGCAGGGCTTCCCCGACATTTCGCAGCAGATCCCGCAAGAGCAGAAGCAGGTTCCGCGGAGCGAGCGCAATCCGTTCGACATCCCTGGCTTGCCCGGCTCGGAGGAACCGGGGCAGCAGCAGGCACAGCCCGGAGCGCCAGCGCAACCCGTGCCAAAGGCCGAGGACCAGATGAAGGTCTTCATCTCGCGCGTGCTCGCAGACACCGAGGACGTGTGGAACCGGGTCTTCGAGAGCTTCGGCAAACGGTACAAGGAGCCGCAACTCGTTCTCTTCTCGGGGGGCACGCGCACGGCGTGCGGCGTCGGCCAGTCGGCGATGGGGCCGTTCTATTGTCCCCTCGATCAGAAGGTTTACGTCGATCTCGTTTTCTACGACGAGCTCAAGAAGCGCTTCAATGCGCCCGGCGATTTCGCGCAGGCTTACGTCATCGCTCACGAGGTCGGCCATCACGTGCAGACGCTGCTTGGCATCTCGGACCAGGTGCAACGGGCGAAGTCGCGCGTCAGCGAGCGCGAGGGCAATCGCATCCAGGTCATGATGGAGCTACAGGCCGACTGCCTCGCGGGCGTGTGGGCCAATCTCAACGATCAGCTCAACAACC
>CAZDUD010000071.1:0-352 GCA_964508485.1 uncultured Hyphomicrobium sp.
GTTGCCGTCGCTCCTGAGGATGATGAGGTCGTCGAGCTCCTTGTTCTGGAATACGACGCGCCCCTGAACGTGGTCGTCGACCACGGTCTCGCCCTCGCGCGGCGCCTTGAGGCGAACCGCGAACGACGCGCCGGCAGGCGCCTCGGCTGGATCGCGGTCGCGCCAGGGCGACTGGATCGTGAACGGCCGCTTCTCGGCCTCCGCCTGCTTGCGCATGGCGTCGATCTCGGCCGGTGTCATGTAGCAGCGGTAAGCGCCGCCCTGAGCGAGCAGCACCTCGGCCACCTCGCGGTGCCTGTCCGCGCGCGAGAACTGCGAGACCGGCTCGCCGTCCCAGTCGAGTCCGAGCCAC
>CAZDUD010000071.1:362-15861 GCA_964508485.1 uncultured Hyphomicrobium sp.
GCGGCCACGGCTTCCGGGTTGTTGCGCTCGCGGTCCGTGTCCTCGATGCGGAGCAGGTATTTTCCACCGCGGCCGCGCGCGTAAAGCCAGTTGAAAAGCGCGGTGCGCGCGCCGCCGATGTGGAGGTAGCCGGTGGGCGAGGGAGCGAAGCGCACGACGGGTGCGCCGCCCTCTGTCCGTTTGGAGTCCGTCATGGGTGTTGAGGCTCGGGTTTCTGCGGTTTGGCCCGCCATGTAGCATAGGCTACGCGGGCGAGACCAGCACTCAAGACCGAGGTCTTTTCGGGAGCGCGAATGGAGGGGGCGCACGGCCAGGGACGGCAAGCGGGACGATATGCGGTAACCGTCGCGGGCGCCGTAGGGCGCCTTGCGCGCCGTATCTTTTCGAGCGGGCTCGCCGAGCGCTTCGAGCAGGAGCGGGCCCGCTGGTTCGTCTGGCTGCCGGTGCCTTTCGGGATCGGGATTGCAGCCTACTTCTCTCTCTCGACTGAGCCCGGCCTCTGGACGGCCCTTGCGCTTCCGACCATGGCGCTCGGATTTGCAGGGGCGTGCCGCAACGCCGGTCTTCTTTACGTCGCCGCGTTAGGTCTGCTCACCGCTTCGATGGGCTTTACGGCCGCCAAGACGCGCACCGAATGGACACGTGCGCCGGTGCTCGCACACGAGATGCGCCGGGCCGATGTCGAAGGCGTCGTCGAGCTAATCGAGCCGCGCCCGACCCGCGGCGCACGCCTCACCATCCGTGTCACCGCCATCAAGGGACTTGCCGAGGAGCGACGGCCGGTCCGCGTCCGTGTGCGCGTGATGCGGATGCGCGAGGGCCTCAAGCCGGGCGACGCCATCCGCCTCAGGGCCTCGCTGCGTCCGCCGTCCATGCCCGCGCTACCCGGCGGCTATGACTTCGCGCGCTGGGCCTGGTTCCAGAGCCTAGGCGCGACCGGCTATGCCATCCATCCGCCGGAAATCGTCAGCCCCGCGTCGGCGCGCGAGGACGGCATCCTCCGAATTGCGAAAGATACGCTCGAGCGGATTCGCCAAACGGTCAGCGAACGGGTGCGCGCCGCCGTTCCAGGCGAAACGGGCGCCATCGCCGTCTCGCTGATCACGGGCGAGCGCGGCGCCATCACCGAGAAAACCAACGACGCCTATCGCGACTCCGGGCTCGTCCACATCCTCTCGATTTCCGGGCTGCACATGGCCATTATGGCGGGCTTCGTCTATGGCGCGATACGCGTGGGGCTCGCGGCATTCCCATCCATCGCCTTGCGCTATCCCATAAAGAAATGGGCAGCCGCCGCGGCACTCATGGGCGCGGCAGCGTATCTCCTCATCTCCGGCGGCTCGATCCCGACTGTCCGCGCCTTTCTCATGATCGCGATCATGTTCGCAGCCGTCATGCTGGACAGGCAGGCGCTCGCCATGCGCAACGTCGCCATCGCCGCGCTCGTCGTGCTGCTCATGATGCCTGAAAGCCTGCTCGATCCGGGCTTCCAGATGTCGTTCGCGGCCGTGGTCTCGCTGATCGCCGCCTACGAAGCCGTCCGCGAGCGCACCGAAGCGCAGGAGCGCCGTGGCTGGCATCGCACGCTTGCGTTCTTTCTCGGCGGCATCGTCATGTCGACGGTCATTGCGAGCCTCGCCGTGGCGCCCATCGGCGCTTACCACTTCCACCGTAGCCAGCAGTACGCGCTGCTCGCCAACCTCGCCGCCGTTCCGATCTGCAACCTCGTCGTCATGCCGGCCGCGCTGATGACACTGGTCCTGATGCCGCTTGGCCTCGAAGCCTTGCCGCTCGCCGCCATGGCCAAGGGCATCGACATGATGACGGCGATTGCCACCTGGGTCGCCGCATTGCCGGGCGCCGTCGTCAGCATCCCGGAGATCTCGGTCGCGAGCTTCGCGCTGATGGTCGCCGGCGGTCTGTGGCTGACGCTCTGGCAGACGCAATGGCGCATGCTCGGCCTCGCCGCCATCGGCAGCGGCGTACTGATCGCCGGCACCACGGTGCGCCCCGACATACTCGCGGGCCGGGGAGGGGAGTTGATTGCCGTGCGCGGAGCCGACGGCCGTCTCGCCGCGACCGGGGCCCGAAGCGGCAACTTCGAGCTCGACCGATGGCTGCAGCACGACGGCGACGGACGGCCCGTGCGCGAAATTCTGAAAGCCCGAGCCTTCAGCTGTGACGGCGCAGGCTGTACGGCAACCGTTGAGGGCCTCCGCATCGCGATCGCACGCCACGCCTCAGCCGTCGCCGAGGACTGCATGAAGTCGGATGTCGTCATCACGCAGCCGCGCCCGCCGCGCGGATGCACGGCACCGCAACTCGTGATCGACCGCACGGCCTTGCTGCGCGAAGGAACCCACGCGCTTTATCTGGAGAATGACGACAGCGGCGGGAAAACGCGCATCGCGCGCATCGCGCGCATCGAGACCGTCGCCGGCCGCCGAGGCTCGCGACCCTGGACTGAACGCCCACATCGTGTGTGGAGCGGGAACCAGACGCGCCGCGATCCACCCGCCGAAATCGATTAGAACGCTTCAGTGCGCCAGCGCGCCTCAATACCGCCGGATCAAGCCGACGAGCCGTCCCTGGATGTCCACCTGATCGGGACCGAAGATGCGCGTCTTGAACTCGGCGTTCGCTGCTTCGAGCGCAACCGTCGTGCCCTTCTTGCGCAGGCGCTTGAGCGTCGCTTCCTCACCTTCGACGAGCGCGACCACGATATCGCCGTTCTCGGCCGTGTCGCAGCGGCGGATGATCACCGTGTCGCCGTCGTGAATGCCGGCCTCGATCATCGAGTCGCCTTTGACCTCGAGTGCGAAGTGCTCGCCGTTCGTCAAAAGGTCCGGCGGACAGGCGATGTCGTGCGTATGGTTCTGGATTGCGGAGATCGGCACGCCGGCCGCGATGCGGCCCATGACCGGCACCGACACCGTACGGCTGTCGAGCATGTGCGAGGGCGGCGGCATGACGTTACGCACCTTGGCGCCCTCGATGACGCTCGGCTGGAACCCAATGCGCCGGGGCTCTGCCGCTGTCGAGGCCGCCGTCACAGCGACGCTCGACGTCTCCGGCAGCTTCAGCACCTCAATGGCCCGCGCCCGGTGCGGCAGACGGCGGATGAAGCCGCGCTCGACCAGCGCCGTGATCAGCCGGTGAATGCCCGATTTGCTCTTGAGATCGAGCGCATCCTTCATCTCGTCGAACGAGGGCGGCACGCCGTCCGCCTGCATGCGCTCGTGGATGAAGAGCAGAAGTTCCTTCTGCTTCGAAGTCAGCATGATGCCTCCCGTGCAAGGCCCGATACGCGAAGGCCGAAAGCGGTTTCGATTTTTCGCCGGTCCGGGCCCGTGGGCCATACGCTGCAAGCAGACCGTCAGCAACCCGATGATGCTGCAACCGGGCGCAGGACAGAGACTCACCTAAACAAATCGTGAATGTACCCTAATCGTTCTCGCAAGGTTCCGCAAGCGCGACCCTTGTTATCGGTCGTGTCTCAGTTTGAAATCGTGGCTCAAGCGGCACAGAAAAAAGCCCGCCAAGAATTTAGCGGGCTCTCCAATCCATCTCAGTTTTGGCTTAGCCGCGCGGTGGGTACGGATCGTTGCCGTACGTCCACTCAGTGCGAAACTGATTATTCATGCCCTGAACCAATACTTGAGCATCGTGCCCATTTTCGCCCGACGCGTGAGCCGCGTCGACGGCGGCGCGCATGGCGTCTGCCTGCGTGGGGTACGGGCCGTAGTGTTGGCCGTTGTAGCTGATCTTCCACGTGTTTTCGTGACGAACGACGATGTACTGCAAGCGTGCCATGCGGCACCTCCTAGAGGTTTGAAATGACCACGCTTCCTCCGGAAATGCTGCCCATCGCAATTGATGGAGACGCCGAAGTGATCGTGTGTCGCGGCGCTCCAGCGTGCGAAAATTCCGCTTGCGCCCCATGCCTGGCCTGTATCCGAGTCGGTCCTGGAAGCGCAAGCGCCGTTGCGCAGGCGATCAGCGAAATGAGGATGCGCCACTAAGCAACCGCGCGCTTCTTGTAGGTTTTCGGGCGTCCCGGCTTGGGCGCCGCTGCATCCATCAGCGCGATCAAATCATCAAACGACAGGAGCCTGTCGGTGAGCCCCGCTGCCATCGCGGGCGTGACGCGCAGCGTCTTGTGGAGCCTGCACCAGTTGTAAAAGTAGAAGTAGAGCGCCAGCGCATGGCGATGGTTCGCCAGCTTCTTTGAGAACGCATTCGACAAGCGCGTGAACCGCTTCATGCTCATGCGCATGGTGAGGTTCTGGCGCTCAACGTAGGACGTGGAGATGTGCTTCGCGTCCGGCTCGCCAACAATAGGCGTCTTGTTCGCTCCGATGCACTCAGGCGGGCTGTACTTGCGCTCCGATGCATCGGCACCCAAACGCTTTGGAACGTCGCCGTAGATCTTCACGAGCTGGGCAAAATCGATGTCTGTTCCGCCGAACGCGGCTTCAACAGCCACGAGGTAGTGCTTGAGGCCATCGGTCGTGAGTTGCACGCGATTGGCGAGACGGCCTTTTAGATCGTCCATGAAGGCATACGCCCAATAGGCGTCGCGTTGGCCTACGGCCCAGCTACAGATGAGCTTGCTGTCCGCGTCGAGTGCCGTCCACGTCCACACGTCGCCCGCGCCCTTCGGAGGCGCCTTGGAGTCCACGACGTTCTTGTTCTTGGCGTAGATGAAACTCCAAATCTCGTCGCATTGAATGCGCTTCGATTGAAGGCCGCGCACGTGGTCATCGTGGAAGGCGAGGGCGGCGCGACCGGCCTCCTCAAGCAACTTGGCGACGGTGTTGATCGAGACGTCGCACACCCTCGAGACCGAGCGCATGGACGATCCCTCGCAGAGAAGCGAGAGGATCTGGACGCGCTTGGCCAAGGGCAGCTTGTTCATGCCCTTAATATATGAACTTTTATGCTTGACGTCAAGCATTTTTCGTGATATCCGGCTCAGAACCGCACCTTGGACCGGAGAAAACTCAAAATAAGGACGAATTTTTGTCCTTATTCTTGACAACTGGCGGTTCTACACCCACGTTCGTGCCACCAAAACGGGCTTGGAGTTGAGCAGGTATGCCGATCTCGCGCGAAATGAGGCTATTGGAATCCCGCTGGGCCAGCGGCCAAGGTTGGCCGAAACGCCTTGACTGGATCGAAATTAGGAACATCCGAGGATACGACGGTCAGCGCATCGACATGTCCTTTCCGATGATCGCAATTGTCGGAGAGAACGGAGCCGGCAAGAGCACCATCCTGCAGGCGATTGCAGCGAGCTACGACTGCGAAGCCATGGGCCGGAAAAACTTCGCTTCGTATTTCTTTCCCGATACCACCTGGGATCCAGTCGAGGGCGCCGAGATCGTCTACAGCGGTAGACAGGGAAATCAGACGTTCACGGGGAAGGTGCGGAAGCCGAGCGACCGATGGCGTGGCAACCCAGAAAGGACCGAGCGGGAGGTGATTTGGATTGACCTTAGTCGGATCCAGCCAATCCCGTATCGAACTGGGTACCTCAAGCTTGCAAAACCCCAGAATAGAGAGACTGGCGCCGCGGCCTTCGATGAAGACACCGTCAAACGCCTGTCCCATATAATGGGTCGCCAGTATCAATCTGCGCGAATGGCGGTAACACAACTCGATGCGGAAAAGCCGATCCCCGTCATGGGGCATCGTGATCGATCGTATTCTGGCTTCCATTCAGGAGCCGGTGAGCTAGTGGCAGCGGAGCTCGTGGCGGCAGATATTCCGAAGACCGCCATTGTCCTCATCGATGAAATCGAAAGTTCCCTGCATCCTCGGGCGCAACGTCGCCTGATCCGAGATCTAGCGCAACTGGCTCGCCACAAGGATCTCCAGATCATCTTCACCACTCAGTCGCCCTACGTACTCGAAGAACTTCCTCCGGCGGGACGGTTGTACGTTTCGGACGGGGAGGGGGGGAAATCCGTCATTTCTGGCATCAGCCCGTACTTCGCGATGACCCGAATGGATGACGAGCATCACCCAGAATGCGACGTGTTTATTGAGGATACCGTGGCGGAGGATTTGCTCCGCGAAATTATTGTCGCGCATGGCTCGGATATGCTGCCTCGCCTTCGGTTCATTCCCTATGGCCCGGCGAATGTAGGTCGCGCGCTGGGTCAAATGAAACAAGCTGATCGCTTTCCCGATGCCACGTGCATCTTTGTCGATGGCGACCAGGAGCCCTCACTAGGCTGCGTAGTGCTGCCGGGAGGAGACTCTCCAGAACGCGTAGTGTTTGAAGGGCTGCGGCAGAAATGGCTTCAAGTCGCCCAGCGAGTTGGGCGCAGCGCATCGCAAGTCGCAGATGCGTGCGAGAAAGCAATGACACGAGGAGATGCCCACGAATGGATTGACGCCGCCGCTGACGCGCTCTTGCTGAAAGGCAATATCCTATGGCAGGCGATGTGTGCCGTTTGGGCGACCGAATGCCTATCGCAGCAAAGTGCGCTGCCCACCGTCGACGCGATCAGAGCGGAGTTGCCGTCTTAGCGTTTCCAGCGCGCTGCGGCAGCCTTCCTGGCTATCTCGGCGCGCTTCTTCTTCGATAGCGCTTCAGCCCGCGCCTTACCGCCCTTGCGACCGAGGCTGACAGCAGCTGCATCCTTTCCGTCGTCGGTAATCTCGTCCTCTTCCTCGCCCGTGGCGATCCGCGCGATCTTCACCGCGTTCGACACGACGTCGGCGGGGCGCTTCTCACCCTTCGGGCCTTTAGGCATCGTCCAAAGTCTCCTGACGGGCCTCGTCACACAGGCGGTTTAGCTGTTCGCGTCGGAACGGGTGCATTTCGGCATGAGCGCAGTACGCGCCTTCACGGCGAAGCTGACATGCAACCTCGAACCAGCTCCGGAAGAGCCCTGTCCGAGCAAGCTCCAGGGCTCTCCAGCTCACGTACTCACGCTGAGAGGGTAGGTCCATAGCGCTAAGCGTGCCCACTCTTGAAACCTCTTAGCTGACCAAGCAGCTTTTGAACGTCCTCGTAAGTCATGCGTCCCATGCACCAACTATCGCTTTGCAATTGTTTGACGCCCCAATCGAGTTTCCTATGATTTCGACCGTGGAACGCAACGAAATACGGGCTCAGGTCTTGCTCGATATCTGGCAGTTCATCGGGCTCGATTCTGTAGTGGGGTGCTATTCCTTGCCCCGTGGTTCCGACTCTCACTACCGCGCTTCCGTGTTGCCTCTTCACGGCAGTCATATTGGCAAGCACGCCCCGGACATATTCTACGGGGTCGTCCAGAGCGCTAACCAAATCGGCAATCGTGGTCTGCGGCCCAATTTCCACGATAATTCACCATGCTTTGCGCTAAGCATAGCATGTGGGAGCGTCGCTGGGGCCTGTCAACTCAGTTAATTTTCAAACTGAGACACGACCCTTGTTATCCGGGCAACATCCCGGATCCCATCCGGTAACGCTCCCGATTTACGGTATCCCAGCGTCGCCATGGCACGAAACCTGCGTCTGTGCGCTTATCCTCTCCATACGACAGATCGAGGGCACTGGCATGAAGAAGGTTGCGGGTTGGCGGATCCAGGTAGCGCCGCAGTATGACTTTGGCGATCTCGCGTCGTGCATTTTCATGGACGTCGAGATCGCCGACGAGGCACGTGCCGTTTCATTCGTGCGCAATCGCCCGGAGGCAATCCCTGGCGAGCGCATATATATTGTGCGCCCACTGAGTGTCGAAGAGCTGCGCAAGCCTGCTGTCACAGGGCTCTGACAGCGATCCGACGAATATAACCACCGAGGCTGCCACCGCCGGCTTCAACGCGAGGCGCCCGCACGGGCTTCCGCGAGCCGGGCTTCGAGCAGCGGGACGAGTGTCTCGATGGATTCGCGACGGAAGCCGTCATAGACACCGTCCGCACGGTCACGGTTGAAGAACAGGCACATTGTCCCTTCCATCACCGCGCTGAGAAGATACAGAGACTCCCGGAAGCGCCGCGAACTCTCCGCATATGGTTCGACGCCAAGCGTTCGCATGCTCGTGTCGAGCGCGTCGTCATAGAGCCGCCTGAGCCCCTCGGCGACATAAGGCATACGCGAGGCCATCGCCCAAAGCTCGAGAAACACCGGAGTATCCCCAACAACGGCATCATCGAGAAACCAGCCCGCCAAAGCGCGGATGGGACCGCCTTCATATGTCTCGAGAGACGCCACGAGCGAGTCGAACCGGGCGCGGTACTTCGCGAACGACGCCTCGATCAGGGCCTCCACGAGCTTGTCGCGTGTGGGATAGTGGTGCGTGACGTTGCCGTAGAACACGCCCGCGCGATCCGCAACGGCTTGCAGTGTGAAGCCCGCGAAGCCCTTCTCCGCGAACACCGCGATGGCGGCATCGATGATCTTGGCGCGCGTCGCCACGCCCGAGCGATTGAGCTTTCCGGTCGAGTCGGATGTCGGAGGCATGCGGCGGTTATTTCACGGCGCCGTCACGTCGAGCAAGCCGATGGACGAGCGTCACCGGGCCTAGTCTCAAGCTCGGTAAAACAACCAATAATGCATTGACTGATAATTGTACTAAGTTTAGTACGCCTGGGAGCATAAGGTGTTTTAACTGATTTTCCGGGCGCTTGATCCGGGCTTTAGAGAGATCCCAAGCCACGATGCAGGATCTACCGTTCGAACTCGACGAGATCGACCTCAGAGCAACGACGCCCCACGGCGGGGCCGGTCTCGACGAAGGGCCGCAGTACCTCGTGCTCTACGAGGAGATGCTGCACGTCGTGCGCTTTGACAGGCTGTGGTTCGGTCTGTCGGCACCCTTTCTCGGTCCCTACAGTCCGCCCGAAGCAGACGGCTCGAAATGGCAGCGGGCCTGGCTCGTAACGATGAAGAACCGCGCCAGCTGACGAGCGCGGAACAACACGTCAGGTCATGAACCGCTCGATGACCACGGCGTCACCCGCATTCAGGGCTGCGGCACCTGGCTCCCGCCGGATCAAGCAATCGGCGCGCGCAAGCGCGCTCAGCAGCGAGCTGTCCTGGGACGGCAAGGGCGCGACGGTCAGCGCGCCGGCCCCATCGCGGCCGAGCTTCGCGCGCATGAGATGCAGCCGCGGCCCATTGGCCTCGAGCGGCTGCGCCAGAATGGCCGTCTCGCTTCCCATCGCTTGATGGGTTT
Organism: uncultured Hyphomicrobium sp.; assembly: GCA_964508485.1. Taxonomy (GTDB): domain Bacteria; phylum Pseudomonadota; class Alphaproteobacteria; order Rhizobiales; family Hyphomicrobiaceae; genus Hyphomicrobium_C. The sequence goes on from CAZDUD010000071.1 coordinate 9,536, forward strand.
CGCCGAGCAACGCCCCGATCAGCGGCTCAAGGAACAGGCGCCCTGTGATCAGCGCCGACACGGGGTTGCCCGGCAGCCCGAGCACGCGCGTCGCACCGAGCCGCCCGAACATCAGTGGCTTGCCGGGACGCAGCGCGATCTTCCAGAACGCGAGGTCGAGTCCTTGCGCCTTGAGCGCCGCCCCGACGAGATCGTGATCGCCGACCGATGCTCCGCCGATGGTGACGAGAATATCCGCCTCACGCGCGTCCGCGATGCGCTGGGCCAGCGCGTCCATGTTGTCCGGCGCGATCCCGAGCAGCCGCGCGATGCCGCCCGCATGCGCCACGAGCGCTCCGATTCCCACCGGGTTCGACGATACGATTTGATCAGGACCCGGCCGCGTGCCGGGCGCCACCAGTTCGTCGCCTGTCGCCAGGATCGCGACCACCGGCCGGCGCGCGACCGGAACCTCGCCGTATCCCATGGCAGCCGCCAGCGTGACCGTATGCGCGTCAAGCCGCCGCCCGCGCGCGAGCAGCACGTCGCCCTCGTCGAAATCATTGCCCGCGCGGCGAATGTTGGCACCCGCCTTCGTCGCATCGATGGCGATGATGGTATCGCCCGTGCGCGAGACATCCTCTTGAATCACGATCGTGCCGCAGCCCTCGGGAACCGGAGCGCCCGTGAAAATGCGCACCGCTTCACCCGGCGAGACGTCGCCCGAAAACCCGCGTCCCGCCGCGGCCTCGCCGATCACGGTCCACCGGTCTCCCACTGCCGCAGACCCATTCCCGAACACGGCATAGCCGTCCATGGCGGACGCCGCGAAGAGTGGCTGCGTGAGCTTGGCCGCGAGATCCTGCGCGAGAACGCGCCCGGCAGCCTCGGTGATCGGAACGATCTCCTCGGCCGGCGCCGGGATGTTCGCGAGAACGCGGGCGAGCGCTTCGGCGACCGGAAGCAGCGCCATTGCTTCAGGCTCCCGGCGTGCGCGGCGGCGCGGCGTAGTCGCCGGACCTGCCGCCCGTTTTGGAAACGAGCCGGATGCCGCCGATCTCCATGCCGCGATCGACGGCCTTCAGCATGTCGTAGATCGTGAGCGCTGCCACGGACACCGCCGTAAGCGCCTCCATCTCGACTCCCGTCGGCCCGGTGACGCTGACCTCGGCGCGGATATGCAACCCGGCCGGCTTCTCGCCGGGCGCAAACGTTACCGCTGCCTTGCTAAGCGACAGTGGATGACAGAGCGGGATCAGCTCGCTCGTCTTCTTGGCGGCCATAATGCCGGCTATGCGCGCTGCCGCGAGCACGTCGCCCTTGGCCGCACTGCCCGAGATGACGAGCGCCAGCGTCTCCGCCGTCATGGCGACGAAACCTTCGGCAACGGCGGTGCGCTGCGTCGCGTCCTTCGCACCCACATCCACCATGCGTGCCCGGCCCGCTTCGTCGAGATGCGTGAGCTTGCTCATCACGCGGCCTCCGGCGCGAGCAGCGCGCGCGTCGCGGCCGTCACATCCGCCTGCCGCATCAGGCTTTCGCCGACCAGAAACGTCCCGACGCCGACGCGCTTCAATCGCGCGATATCGGCGGGCGTGAAGATGCCACTCTCGCCGATCACGATGCGACCCTTCGGCACCCGCGGCGCAAGCTGCTCGGTCGTCGCGAGCGTCGTCTCGAAGGTCTTGAGGTTGCGGTTGTTGATTCCGATCAGCCGGCAATCGAGCTTCAAGGCGCGATCGAGCTCCGCCGCGTCGTGCACCTCGACGATCGCATCCATGCCCCAGTCGCTGGCAGCCCCCACGAGATCGGCCGCGAGCGCGTCGTCCACCTCCGCCATGATGATGAGGATGCAGTCGGCCCCCCACGCGCGCGCTTCGGCGACCTGATAGGTGTCGATCATGAAGTCCTTGCGCAGCACTGGCAGCGAGACCGCTTCGCGAGCGCGTGTCAGGAACTCGGGCGCGCCCTGGAACGACGGGCCGTCGGTCAGGATCGAGAGGCACGCGGCGCCGCCAGCTTCATAGGCGCGGGCGAGGGCAGGGGGATCGAAGTCGGGGCGGATGAGCCCCTTCGACGGCGAGGCCTTCTTGACCTCGGCGATAAGTGCCGTCTCGCCGGCGCGATGCTTGGCCTCCAGCGCCGCCGCGAAGGGCCGCACGCGCGGCGCGCTGCGTGCGTACTCCGCAATGACCTGCAACGGCAGCGCCGCCTGCGCGGCAGCAACCTCCTCGCGTTTGTATTGTGTGATTTTTTCGAGAATGTCGGCCATGTGCACGTCGTGTCCGAAGAAAGCTGCCACTTCGATAAGGCGCAGGATCGAGCAAAGATCAAGCGTCCTTCCCGAAAGCTTGCACGCTCGGCGTTGAATTTACCAAACTACGCAAGGGATGACCGGTTAAGCCGCGGCCTGGCTGATCGCGACCAGCTTGTCGAGCGCTGCGGCTGCACGCCCCGAGCTGATCGCCTCCTCGGCCAGTCCCACGCCTTCCGCGAGCGTCTCTGCACGCCCGGCGACCACCAGCGCGGCCGCCGTATTGAGAAGCACGATGTCCCGGTAAGGCCCCGGCGCGCCTGCGAGCAGCTCCATGAGGGCTTTTGCATTGTGGGCGCTGTCGCCGCCCTTGAGCTCGGCCAGCGTAACCCGCTGCAGCCCGGCGTCCTCCGGCGTCACCTCGAACGTCGTGATCTTGCCGCCGTCGAGGCAGGCAACCGCCGTCGGCCCCGTCGTCGACAGCTCGTCGAGCCCGTCATGCCCGTGCACGACCCAGGCCCGCTCCGAGCCGAGCGCCCGCAGCACCTCAGCGACCGGCGTCACCCATTCGTGTGCGAACACGCCGACCACATGGCGGCGCACGCCCGCGGGATTGCAGATCGGGCCGAGCAGGTTGAAGAGCGTGCGCACGCCAAGCTCCGCACGCGCCGGCCCCCACGCCTTGAAGGCCGGATGATGTTGAGGCGCCCACAGGAAGCCGACGCCGGCTTCGTCAACAGCACGCGCGATCAGCGCCGGTCCACAGTCGAGCTTGACCCCCAGCGCAGAAAGCACGTCGGAGGCACCCGAGAGCGACGACACGGAGCGGTTGCCGTGCTTGGCGACCTTGAGACCGGCACCCGCCGCAACAAGGGCCGCGCCCGTCGAGACATTGAATGTGCCGTGCCCGTCGCCGCCCGTACCGACGATGTCGATCGCGTCCGGCGCGACGCTAACAGTGCTCATCTTCGCGCGCATTGCACGCGCAGCCCCGGTGATCTCGTCCACCGTCTCGCCGCGCACGCGCAGCCCCATGAGGAACGCTGCCATCTGCGCCGGCGTGCCCTCGGCCGTCAGCACGTCGACCGCTTCGGCCATTCGCTCCTGCGAGAACGTTTCCCCCGCGGCGACCGCCTGCAGAAACGATTTGACCCCCGTCGCGCCGCTCATCGGTTCCCGCCTTGCCGCCTACGCTGCATCGCGCGGCCGCGAGGCGTTGCGCCGGCGCGGGTTGAGCCCCGCGATCTCGAGGAAGTTCGCGAGCAGCGCATGACCCTGCTCGGAGGCGATGCTTTCGGGATGGAACTGCACACCGTGAACGGGGTGCGTCTTGTGCATGAGCCCCATGATGATGCCGTCGCTGGTCTCGGCATTGACCTCGAGGCAGTCCGGCAGGCTCTTGCGCTCGACGATCAGCGAGTGATAGCGCGTCACTTCGATCCTGGGCGGTAGACCCTTGAACACGCCCGTGTCGCTGTGCGTGATCGTGGAGAGCTTGCCGTGCATGGGCTCCGGCGCGCGGATCACCTTGCCGCCGTAGGCCTGTCCGATGGACTGATGCCCGAGGCACACGCCGAGGATCGGGATCTTGGAGCCCGCCTTCGCGATGAGATCGAGGCACACGCCCGCTTCGTTCGGCGTACAGGGACCCGGCGACAGCACGATCGCCTTGGGCTTCATCTTGATCACCTCCTCTGAGGTGATCTTGTCGTTGCGGATCACCTCGCTCGTCGTGCCGAGTTCGCCGAGAAAGTGCACGAGATTATAGGTGAAGCTATCGTAGTTATCGATCAGGACGAGCATGAAATGAGCCTCGCGGGCGTCTCGCGCGCCGGACGGTCCGGCGCCGCAATGCCCTGATGTGGGTGTAGAAACCTCGCGCGCAAGCGTCAAGCTTGCCAGCACCCCCTGTCTCCGTAAACAGCCGGGGAGGGGTGAACGGGGGCACTCCCCCCAAGCGCCTGAAGCAACTATAAGGGGGCATGACCCAACACGATCCCCTGAAACCTAACCCGCGCGTCGCCATCGGCGGGCACACCATCGCCAACGATGCGCCCATCGTCGTCTTCGCCGGCCCCTGCCAGATGGAGAGCCGCGCCCACGCGCTCGAGATGGCGGGTGCACTGAAGGAGATCGCAGGCCGGCTCGGCCTGGGCCTCGTCTATAAGTCGTCGTTCGACAAGGCGAACCGAACCTCCCTCTCCGGCAAGCGTGGCATCGGCCTCGAGGCGGCGATCCCCGTCTTCGCCGAGATCCGCGAGAAGCTCGGCCTCCCCGTCGTGACGGACGTCCACGAGAAGGAGCAGTGCGCGCTCGTCGCACCCGTGGTCGACGTGCTGCAGATCCCGGCCTTCCTGTGCCGCCAGACGGATCTGCTCGTCGCCGCCGCCAATACGGGGCGCGTCGTCAAGGTGAAGAAGGGCCAGTTCCTGGCGCCCTGGGACATGAAGAACGTCGTCGCCAAGATCGTGGGCTCGGGCAACCCGAACGTGCTCCTAACCGAGCGCGGCTCGTCGTTCGGCTACAACACGCTCGTCGTCGACATGCGTGCGCTCCCGCAGATGGCCGAGACCGGCGCACCCGTGATTTTCGACGCAACCCACGCCGTGCAGCAGCCCGGTGGCCTCGGCGGAAGCTCGGGTGGCGACCGCCGCTTCGTGCCGGTGCTGGCGCGCGCCGCGGTGGCGGTCGGCGTCGCGGGCCTCTTCATCGAGACCCACGAGGCACCAGACACCGCCCCGTCCGATGGTCCGAATATGCTGCCGTTGAAAGACTTCGAGCCGCTGATGCGCGAGCTAATGGCGCTCGATGCGCTCACAAAAAATCGCGCGACGCTCTAGCGCCGGCTGGCCGATCTTATTTCGCGTGGTCGGTGCTACCGAACAATGGCAGCTTGTGCTCGCTCGCCATCAGGCAGATGCAACCTTTCTGCGAGCAGGCAACCGGATGATGGTGGGCGTCTTCGTCGAGGTCCGCGACGTCGCCGGGGAGAAACGTTCCGAATTCGTCGCTATAGCCGCCGCGAAGGACAAGGGTCAGCTCCCATCCCGGATGCGTATGCTCGGGAAACGCGCCGCCCGGGTCGACCTTCAGCAGGCGCAGGTCCCCGCAGGCCCCTGGCGAGAGCGCAATCGCGTGCGTCCAGATCCCGCGTGCCACCGGATCCCACGACATCATGTCGAGGCACGGCCCGACGCAGGAGACGAGAAACTGCGGGATCTCGCCTGCGCTCAGCACGCACGGCTCGCTCTTTTCGGGGTTGTCGGCTTCCGACGCGCGCATCGTCGCGACGGGGGGAGGACTGGCCACGCTTTCGGGCTCCAGTGAATCGAACAGCGCCACGCCGATTTTCTGCATTTTTCGTACTTCAGCGCGGCACTGCGGGCAGACCGCAAGATGCGACGCAATGACGGCAGCGCAGGCCTCGGGCTGGCTCCCGGCCGAGCAGCACATGAGCGTCGCGATGTCCGGGTGATGCGTGATCGTCATCTATCTCAAGTCCTCGAGCGCATCGCGGATCTTCTGGTAAGCGAGCCGCATGCGCGATTTCACTGTCCCGAGCGGCAACCCAAGTCGCTTTGCGATCTCGCTGTGCGACAACCCTTCAATAAACGCCAGATTGACCACTTCGGATTGGTCCGGCGGCAATTCGGCGAGCATGGCGCGCACGCGCTCGCCGCGCTCGCGCTCCGAAAGCTCCTCGTCCGGCGCCGGGTCCTCGGACGGCCTTTCATCGTTGTTTTCCGGGAGCGGCTGCCAGACGACTTCCTTGCGCAACCGGTCGATGCGGAGGTTCCGCGCGATCGTGAAGATCCACGTTGTCGCACTGCCCTTTTCATCGGAGTAGAGCGCCGCCTTCCGCCACACCGCGAGCAAGGTTTCCTGCGCAAGCTCCTCTGCAGTGGCAGGGTCCGCACCCTGCCTCAGCATGTAGGATTTCACGCGCGGGGCGTACGTGTCGAAGAGAGCCCTAAAGGCCTCGACGTCACCGTTCGCGGCGACTCGTTGCAGGAGATCAGCCATCGTCCTCGGAGCTTTGACAGCGAGAGACCGCCGAGCGTGCCCCTCATCGAGTACCCGGAGCATACCTGAA
>CAZDUD010000071.1:15871-18477 GCA_964508485.1 uncultured Hyphomicrobium sp.
CCTGAACCTCACTGCCAAGCCAGCGGCATGCTCATGAGCACGCCGCCTCGCCCCTTTTTTGGCCCATACGCGAAAAGGACGCAGTTGGATCTCCAGGAAAGAGAGGCTGAGCCGCGATTTTGGAGTGGACGCGGCCGCAACACGATTGTGAAAATGGTTTACGTTCCAATCCCATAAACCGGTGGAAAATGCTGCACGTCACGCTGTCCGAGATCGCCTTGCTTCTGGCTGCGATGGCCATAGCGCCGCCGTTGGCGCGCCGGTTCGGCATCGGATCCGTCCTCGGCTACCTCCTGGCCGGAATTCTGCTCGGCCCGCACGTGCTGCGCCATGTATTCACACCCTACGACGCCCACGAGATTCTTGAGCTCTCCGAGTTCGGCATCGTCTTCTTGCTGTTTTTGATCGGCCTCGAGCTGCGCCCGAAGCGGCTTTGGGCCATGCGCAACGCCATCTTCAATCTCGGCGCCGCGCAGGTTCTCCTGACCGGCCTCGTGCTGGCCGCAGCATCCCTCGCGTTCGGGCTCACCTGGAAAACGGCACTCTTCGTGGGCCTTGCCCTGGCGCTGTCCTCGACGGCATTCGCGCTGCAGGTGATGGAAGAGCAGGGCGACCTGGCCCAGCGCCACGGCCGCCTGGGCTTCGCGATCCTGCTGTTCCAGGACCTCGCCGCGATCCCGCTGATCGCTTTGACGCCGCTCTTCGCGACGGCAGCCGCCGACGTCGCAAACAGGATGGACCTCACGGTGGCCGTGCGCGGTCTCGCCGTCATCGTTCTCGTCGTGCTGATCGGACATTACGCCCTCGACAGAATGTTGCGGCTCGTGGCGCGCACACAGCTCAAGGAAGCCATGACGGCGGCCGCGCTGCTGACCGTCGTCGGTGTGGCAATGCTCATGCAGCAGGCCGGATTGTCGGCTGCGCTCGGGGCCTTCATTGCGGGCGCGCTGCTCGCGGAAAGCTCCTATCGCCACCAGCTCGAAGCCGACCTGCAACCTTTCGAGGGCTTGCTACTCGGCCTCTTCTTCACGGCCATCGGCATGTCGATGGACCTCTCGATCCTGTTCGCCAACCCCGGCAAGGTCCTGCTGCTGGCGGCAGCGCTGGTGGCTACCAAAACGGCGATACTCTACTGGCTCGGCCGCCGCTCGGGTCTCTCCCCGCGCGCAGCCGGACGGCTCGGCCTCTCGCTGAGCCAGGGCGGCGAGTTCGCCTTCGTGCTGTTCACGGCCGGTGTGGCCGAGGGGGTTCTGTCCGATCCGACAAGCGATCTCCTGGTCCTCGTCGTCACGCTGTCGATGGCCGCGACGCCCTTGCTGCTCGCGCTCGAGCGGTTCGTCGCCAAGAGGCAAGGCGGACAAGTAGGATTGCCTGTCTATGATGGGAACCTCCCGGCAAAGGACGAGCACATCGTCATCGCCGGCTTCGGCCGTTACGGGCAGATCGTGGCACGCATCCTGCGCGGCAAGAAGATCCCGTTCATCGCCCTCGAGATCTCGGCTGAGCAGGTCGATCTCGTGCAGAAGTTCGGATCGAAGGCCTTCTACGGCGACGCGAGCCGCCCGGAGATCCTTGAAGCGGCCCAGATCGGCAAGGCGCGCGCATTCATCATCGCCATCGACGACATCGAGGCATCGCTGCGCGCCGCCGAGTACGTGAGAACGCGCCACCCCGACGTGCCCATCTTCGCCCGCGCCCGCAACCGCAACCACGCCCATAAGCTGCTCGACGCTGGCGTCACCAACATCCAGCGCGAGACGTTCCTGTCCGCGCTCGAAACCACGCGCGAGGTCCTGGTCGGCCTCGGCCACAGTGCGCGTGAAAGCGACCGCGTGATCGAGACCTTCCGCGAGCACGATGAGCGTCGACTCATGGAGGACTACGCGCACTACAGCGACATGGAGAAGCTGCAGGCCAAAGCCAGGACCGACGTGGCGACGCTGGAGCAGCTATTTGCCGAGGACGCCGCGGAGCAGGCCCGCGAGGCAAAGGAGGCCAAGCCCGCAAAGCCCGTGAAATCCCCTCCGTCCGCGCAAAAAGCGGAACGGCCGCCCGAGGCTCCCGCGAAAGAGCAAACGACTTGAAGGCACAGCGATTTTGCACTGCACAGCGCGGATCCGCGCGGGGCGCCCCGCCGCAGCCAGAGTGAGGTAGACGCCGCCCCATCCCCCCGCTAAATGTGCGCCACGACAGAGCGGGAAGGACCGGGAATGGGCGAGGCAGCAGAGACCAAAGCGGCGAGCGTCGGCACGCGGGACATGGCGAACGCCATCCGCGCGCTCTCAATGGATGCCGTGCAGAAGGCCAACTCGGGTCATCCCGGCATGCCCATGGGCATGGCGGACGTCGCGACCGTGCTGTTCACGGACGCACTGCGCTTCGATCCGAAGGATCCCACGTGGCCGAACCGGGACCGCTTCGTGCTCTCCGCCGGCCACGGCTCCATGCTGCTCTATTCGTTGCTGTACCTCACCGGCTATCCGGAGATGGACATTGCGCAGCTTGAGAAGTTCCGCCAGCTCGGCTCGAAAACCGCCGGCCATCCGGAGTTCGGACACGCGCCCGGCATCGAGACCACGACCGGTCCGCTGGGGCAGGGGATCGGC
>CAZDUD010000072.1:0-18139 GCA_964508485.1 uncultured Hyphomicrobium sp.
GCTGGCCGCGGCTTTGCCGTCGTCGCCGCCGAGGTGAAGACGCTGTCCGTCGAGACCGGAAAGGCAACGCAAGAGATCCGTTCCCGCGTCGAGGCATTGACGCGCGAGATGCACGAGATCCGCCAGGCCGTGACGGACAGCTTGAAGTCCGTCGCTTCCGGCAGCTCCGTCGTGACCCAGGTCGGCACCATCATCGAAAGCCTGGGCGACGAGGTGGCCGAGGTTGCCGAGCGCATCCGCAGCCTCTCGAACGTTCTCGAGCAGCAGCGCGCCGCCACCGCCGAGATCACGCACAACGTCGTCCGCATCTCCGAGAAGGCGACGAAGAGCAAGGACGAGGTGCAGAAGATCGGCAAGCGCCTCGAGGATTGCGAGGACGTCCTGCGCAAGGCCTTCGACGGTGCCGAGCTTCCCGTCCGCTGTCAGGCCCTCATGCGCCTCGGCGCCGAAGCCCTGTTCTGGAAGCGTCAGCTAGCTCAGATCCTGCTCGGCGCAACGCCGACGCCGGCCGCTGCCCCGCAGTTGCCCCAGGCGGGCGTGCTGGCCGAGGCAGATGAGATCTGCAAGACCACCGGCAGCGGATCGGCGCTGGCCTCCGACCTGTCGGCCGCGCTGGCCAACGCCCAGTCCCAGGCCACGAAGATGGTCGACGCGGTCCGCAGCCAGAATTGGGGCAATGCGACACCCGCCTACGTCGCCTGCGACGAGGCCATCGCCAAGGCCCATCAGGCCATCGCCAAGCTGCTCGACAAAGCCGCGACGGCTGCCTAGCGCACACCTCGCTGCAGATCGGAATTCAGGACGCGCTCCGGGCAACCGGGGCGCGTCTTTCTTTTGTGCCGAGGCTCAATAACAAATCACCTGACCAAGCCCCTTCCCCCACACCATGGCCGGGCTTGACCCGTCCATCCAGGGCCGTGTGCGCCGACCCTGAAGATGGCCGCACGAGAGGCTTCGCTCAAAGCGTCAACTCTATGCCCTCAAAGGAGATCTCTGAGGCGGTAGTAGAGCATCCCCAGCGCCAGAAGCTGATTGCCGAGGAACTGCCCGACCGGCAGCCGCACGTGGCGGATCTTCTCGAACAGGTCGAGCTTCTCCATAGTACCCGCGATGGCGTCCGCCACGATCTGACCGGCGATGTGCGTGGTGTTGACCCCGTGTCCGCAGTACCCCTGCATGTAATAGACATTGGGCTCGCGGCGCCCTATGGCCGGCACGCGCGTCAGCACGATGTCGATCTTGCCGCCCCACGCATAGTCGAGCGCGACGCCCTCGAGTTGTGGAAACACCTGCGTGAGGCGCGGCCGAAGCGTCTCGCGGATATCGCGCGGATCGCGGTTCGAGTAATTGCAGCGCCCGCCGAACAGGAGACGCCGATCCGCCGAAAGACGGAAGTAGTCGAGCACGACATTGCTGTCCGCCGCGGCCAGATCTTGGGGGCTGACGTCGTTGGCTACGTTTTCGGACAGAGGCGCGGTGGCAATGATGTAGCTACCCGTGGGAAACAGAAGCCCGTTGAGCGGCCCGGTCTGGAACTTGGGCTCCATCATCCCCGCGAGCACGATCGACGCCGCCTCGACGCGCCCCTCTGCCGTCGCTGCGAACGGCTTGTCGCCGCCTGCGACCTCCGTCACGGGCGAACCCTCGAAGATCTGGACGCCGAGGCCGGCAGCGGCTCGCGCCTCGCCGAGGCACAGGTTGAGCGGATGCAGATGCCCGCTGCGCCGGTCGATCATGGCACCGTGATAGACCCGCGAGCCGATCACCCGCTCCATGTCCTCGGGTTCGACCAGTTCCAGATCGTCGCCGTCGCCCGCGGCACGCCGCTCGTCCACATAGGCGCGCATGGCCTCCATGTGACGCGGACGCGCCGCAACTTCCATCCACCCGCGCTTCAGATCGCACCGGATCTGATGGCGCTCGACGCGATCCTCGATGATCTCGTTGCCCAGATACCGGATGTCCGCGAGCAGCTTGCGACCCGCCTCTCCGAGCTGGCTCTCGATACGATGCTCGCCACTGATGCCGGCGATCATCTGCCCGCCGTTGCGCCCCGAGGCGCCCCAGCCGATACGCTGGGCTTCGAGCACGACCACCTTGTAACCGCGCTCGGCCAGAGAGAGCGCCGTGGCGATGCCTGAGAAACCGCCGCCGACCACACAGACATCAGCGATCACCGTGCCCTTCAGGACCGGATAACGCGTGTCGTCGTTGGCCGTCGCGGCGTAATAGGAGTTGACGTGTGTCGCAGACATGGAGGCTTATTTAGGGGCTGATCGCCAAACATGCGAGCCCAAATGGCCGGCATGGAAAACGATCGCCCTCCCGTTCCTCTTCTTACTTCGCGCCCGCATCCACGGCCGCAAGCTCGCGCGCCTGCCGCTCGCTGGCCCGCTTCGTGGTGTAGGACGCCACCAGAACGCCGATCGTCACGAGCCCGATCATGATCGTCGACACGGCATTGATTTCTGGCGTCACACCGAGCCTGACCTGGCTGTAGATCTTCATCGGCAGCGTCGTCGCACCCGGTCCCGTAGCAAAGCTCGCGATCACGAGATCGTCGAGCGAGAGCGTGAAGGACAGAAGCCACGCCGAGATCACCGACGGCGCAATGATCGGCAGCGTGACCTGCCGGAACGTCTCGATCGGCGTCGCACCGAGATCCATGGCCGCTTCCTCGACCGACTTGTCGAAGTCATAGAGGCGGGCCTGCACGACCACCGCCGCGAAGCACATGGAGAACGTGGCATGCGCGATGACGACGGTCCAGAAGCCGCGGTCCATGTTCATGGCCACGAACAGCAGCAGCATCGAGAGGCCCGTAATCACCTCGGGCATGACGAGCGGTGCGAAGATGAGTCCGGAGAAGAGCGTCCGCCCCGGGAACCGCCCCATGCGCACGAGCACGATGGCCGCCAGCGTGCCGAGGATGGTCGCCAGCGTCGACGAGACGATCGCGACGCGCAGCGTCACCCAGGCCGCGTTGAGGATGCCCTCGTTTTGGAGCAGCTCGCCGTACCATTTAGTGGACCACCCGCCCCACACCGTGACCAGCTTCGACTCGTTGAAGCTGTAGATCACGAGCAAAAGGATCGGGATATAGAGGAACGCGAACCCGAGCGCGATCGAGGTGGCGTTGAACCAGCTGAAGCGTCTCATCGCCCGGCCTCCCGTTCCTTCTCCTGGTTGCGCTGGAACAGCACAATCGGAACCACCAGCACGAGCAGCAGCACGACGGCAACGGCAGAGGACACCGGCCAGTCACGGTTGGCGAAGAACTCGAACCAAAGCGTCTTGCCGATCATCAGCGTGTCGGACCCGCCGAGCAGATCCGGGATGACGAACTCGCCCGTCGCCGGGATGAAGACAAGGAAGCAGCCCGCCAGCACGCCCGGAAGCGAGAGCGGGAACGTCACTTGCCAGAAGGACTTCCAGGGCGGCGAGCCGAGATCGGCCGCCGCTTCGAGCAGCGCAGGGTTGATCTTCTCGAGGCTGGCATAGAGCGGCAGGATCATGAACGGCAGATACGAGTAGACGATGCCGATGTAGACCGCCGTCGGCGTGTTCATGATGGTGAGCGGCTCGCTGATCAGCCCGATGTTCATCAGGAACAGATTGAGCAGCCCCTCCTTCTTGAGGATGCCAATCCACGCATAGACGCGGATCAGGAACGACGTCCAGAAGGGCAGGATGACCAGCATGACAAGCGTCGGCTGCCATTCCTTGGGAGCGCGCGCCATGCCGTAGGCGATCGGATAGGCCACGAGCAGCGTCAGAAACGTCGAGATCCCAGCGATCTTGAGCGCCGAGAAATACGCGTTCACGTACAGAGAGTCGCTGAAGATAAACGCGTAGTTCTCGAAATCGAGCTGCGACAGGAACCCGCCGATATCAGTGATGTCGAACGTCGGCGTATAGGGCGGAATGGCCGTCGCGATATCCGACAGCGAGATTTTGAAAACGATGAAGAACGGAATGAGGAAGAAGACCAGGAGCCACAGGTAGGGCACCGCGATCAATAGCCAGCGACGCATCGGAGCCTCCCGTGACTAGCGTGTAAGCACGATGCCGGTCTCCGGCGGCCACTCGAGCCAGACCTTGTCCTCCCAGCTGATCGGCCGGTCGACAAGACGCGACGAGTTTGTGCGCAGCGCCTTGATCCGCTGCCCATTGGAAAGCTCGACGTGATAGTGCGAGATCGAGCCGAGGTAGCCGACGTCCACCACCTTGCCCTGCACGGCATTGCTGGCATCATCCGGCTTATCGAGGTCGATGTGAACTTTCTCCGGCCTCAGGGCCAGCCACACGGTCTGATCGCCCACACAGCCTTCCGGCGCGAGCGCCTTGAAGCGCGCGAGCCCCGGCCCCCAATCGATATCGGCAAAGCCGCCGTCGATCTTCACGACCTTGCCCTCGAGAAGGTTCACGTCGCCGATGAAGTTAGCCGTGTACCGCGAGTTCGGCGCCTCGTAGATGTCGCCCGGCGTCGCAATTTGCACGAACTCGCCGTGATCCATGACGGCAATTCGCGACGACACCGTCATCGCCTCTTCCTGGTCGTGCGTCACGATGATGAAGGTCGTACCCGTGCGCTCCTGAATGCCCATCAGCTCGAACTGAGCCGTCTGCCGGAGGCGCTTGTCGAGCGCCCCGAGCGGCTCGTCGAGCAACACGATGCGCGGCTTCTTCGCGATGGCGCGTGCAAGCGCCACGCGCTGCTGCTGCCCACCCGACAATTGATGCGGCTTGCGTTTCCCGAAGCGCCCGAGCTCGAGCATCGCCATCGCCTCATCCACGCGCGCCGCGATCTGTTCTTTCGGATACCCCTCCTGCTTGAGACCGAATCCGATGTTCTGCTCGACCGTCATATGCGGAAACAGAGCGTACGACTGGAACATCATGTTGACCGGCCGCTCGTAGGGAGGAAGCTCCGTGATGTCCTGTCCCGCCACGAGGATGCGCCCGCTCGTCGGCTTCTCGAAACCGGCGAGCATGCGCAGAAGTGTCGTCTTTCCGCATCCCGAGGGGCCGAGCAGCGCGAAGAACTCGCGCTCGTAGATATCGAGCGTGCAATCCTTGACGGCTACGAAATCACCGAACCGCTTCACGACATTCTCGAAGCGCACGATGGGAGCCTTTGACGGATCCTTCCACGGCGCAAAATTAGATTGCGGAGCCGGCGTTCGAACCGCCTGCGGCTGCGTGGAGCTTGGCGAAGAGCTTTGCACGGCTGCCCCTGTCATGGTGACGATCCTCGATTGACTGCCGGGGGACTTGGCCCCCAATCCCTGAAAGAAAACCGCGCCCGAGGAGCTTTCCTCGGGCGCGATGCTTTTCGTCTATTGTCCTGTGACGACCTTTGTCCATATCCGGGTCACCACGCGTTGCGTCTTGGCGTCGTAGGATTTCTTCACGAACAGACGCTTGAGCGTCGCCTCATCCGGGAAGATGGAGGTATCCTCGAGGACCTCCTTGTTGATGAACTGCTGCGAGGCAAGGTTGCCGTTCGCGTAGTTCACGTAGTTTGACGCCTTGGCGATGACCTCCGGCTTCAAGATGTAGTTGAGGAAAGCATGGGCCTCCTCGACGTTCTTTGCGTCGGCAGGAATGGCCAGCTGGTCGAACCACATCTGCGCGCCTTCCTTCGGAATATGATAGCCGATCTCAACGCCGTTCTTGGCCTCATCGGCGCGATCGCGCGCCTGTAGGATATCGCCCGAGTAGCCGACAGCGATGCAGATGTCGCCATTGGCCAGCGCATTGATGAACTCGGACGAGTGGAACTTTTGGATATTTGGCCGGACAGACGAGAGCAGCTCGCCCGCCTTCTCGAGATCCTTGGGATCGCTGCTGTTCGGATCGAGGCCCAGATAGAGCAGCGCCACCGGGATGATGTCGTCGGCAGCATCGAGCAGGAAGATGCCGCAATCCTTGAACTTGGAGACGATCTCCGGCTTGAAGATCAGGTCCCACGAGTTGACCGGAGCGTCCTTCATGCGCTCCTCGATCTTGGCCTTGTTGTAACCGATGCCCGTCGTGCCCCACATGTAGTTGATCGAGTACTCGTTGCCGGGATCGTAGAGAGCCGTCCGCTCCTGGATCAGAGGCCAGGCGTTCTTGAGGTTCGGAAGCTTCGACTTGTCGAGCTTCTGAAACACGCCCGCCGTGATCTGCCGCGCCAGGAACGGACCTGTCGGCACGACGACATCGTATCCGCTGCCGCCTGCAAGCAGCTTTGTCTCAAGGAGCTCATTGCTGTCGAATACGTCGTAGATCGGCTTGATGCCGGTCTCCGCCTCGAATTCCTTGAGCACTTCCTCGTCGATATAGTCCGACCAGTTATAGATGCGGACTTCCTTTGCCGTAGCAATGCCGGTGGCGAAACACGACATCAACGCGATTGAGCCCGCAATCGATGCGCGGACATTACGAAGCTTGATCATGCGACTATCTCCCACGGGAGCCTATGAAACCGACGGATCGAAAGACCGCGCAGCCCCGTCACAAGCCGCCGGCCTGAACTTTTCTATTGTGATCACATTATCCGCACCTCACAAGCCCTTCCTTTCATCTGAGGCATGAAGAAAGACGCGCCCGGATCTCTCCAGGCGCGTCTCTATTGTCCAGTCACAATTCTCGTCCAAGCCCGCGTCACGACACGCTGCGCCGCACCCTCATAGGCATCATTCACATAGAGCCGCTTCAACGTCTCCCCGTCGGGATAGATCGAGGTGTCACCCTTCACCTCCTCGCTGATGAACTCCTGTGACGCGAGATTCCCGTTGGCATAGTGCGCATAGTCGGACGCCTTAGCAATCACCTCCGGCGTCATCAGATAGTTGAGAAAGGCATGCGCTTCCTCGACGTTCTTGGCGTCCGCAGGAATTGCCATCTGATCGAACCACATCTGCGCCCCTTCTTTCGGCAGCGAGTAGACGATGGTCACGTTGTTCTCGGCTTCTTCCGCGCGGCTACGCGCCTGGAGGATGTCGCCCGAATAGCCGACCGCCAGGCAGATATCGCCATTAGCGAGCGCATTGATATATTCGGACGAGTGAAATTTCTGGATGTAAGGCCTGATCTTGGCCATCAGGTCCGCCGCCTTTTGGATATCGTCGGCGTTGCTGCTATTGGGATCGAGACCAAGGTAGTTGAGGGCTGCGGGCAATACATCGTCAGCCGCATCGAGGATATGCACGCCGCAATCCTTGAATTTCGAGACCACATCCGGGTCGAAAATAAGCGCCCAGGAGTTGACCGGCGCGTCCGGCATCCGTTCCTTGATCTTGGCGTCGTTATAGCCGAAGCCAGTCGTGCCCCACATGTAGTTGATCGAGTACTCGTTGCCCGGATCGTGTTTCGCGGTGCGCTCCATGATCAGGGGCCACATGTGCTCTAGGTTCGGAAGCTTGGATTTATCGAGCTTCTGAAACACCTTCGCTTGCACCTGCCGGCCAAGGAACGGTGCCGACGGAACAACGACATCATAACCGCTACCGCCCGCAAGCAGCTTGGTCTCCAGTATCTCGTTGCTGTCGAACACGTCGTAAACGATCTTGATGCCGGTTTCTTTTTGGAAGTTCTTGAGGATCTCGTCGTCGATGTAGTCGGACCAGTTATAGATCCGAACCTCCTTGGCCGTTACCGCACCGGAAATGACAAATGACATTGCCACGATCGCGCTTGCGATCGGCCCACGAACATTGGGAGCATTGAACATATGGTCTCTCCTCTCACAGGAGCAGTCCGAGCGGACGGAAGTCGGCCGCGCAGAAAATTTGCCATCGGTCCCAGCCTGACCTTTCCATTGTGATCACATTATTCGCGCGCTACAAGTACTTCCTTGAGAGAGTTTTCCGGATAGGTGGAGAACGCCCCTGGGCACCCGCGCAATTCCGGAGGGAACGAGTTTGTGCGATGCGCAATGATAAGGCACGCGAGCAAGAGAGAGCCGGAAGGTCCGCACACAAGCGTCACGGCACGAAAATGGCGCCCGCGCGAGCGGAACCGGCGCTCAGGAGAACGCTTGGAGTGAAGAGCGAGATCACTTTAACGACGCACGAAAATGTCTATCGCGGTCTCCGCAACCGCATCCTTTTCGGCGGCTTCCTGCCGGGCAGCGCCGTGACGCTTCGTGGCCTCGCCGAGGATATGGGCGTAAGCCCGATGCCCATTCGTGAGGCAGTCCGTCGCCTCATTGCTGAGCGCGCCCTGAAGATGCAGGACAACCGCCGCGTCCTTGTGCCACCGATGACGCCCGACAGCTTCGAACAGATTGTATTTGCGCGCAAAACATTAGAGCCCGAGCTGGCCGCGCGGGCCATGGATCGGATCAGTCCGGCAGACATTCGCCGCATCGCCGCGCACGACAAGGCCGTTGATCGCGCCATGGCCATGAGTGACGTGTCCGGCTACATGGAAAGCAATTATCGATTCCACTTCGCGATCTACGAGAAGGCCGGAGCCGAGACACTGATGGCGCTCGTGGAGAGCATCTGGCTCCAATTTGGCCCCTTCATGCGCATGGCCTACAATCGCTGGGGAACCTCGGATCTCGAGGATCAGCATCAGGCCGCCCTTGCAGCCCTGCAGCACAAGGACAGGAAGGCGCTCCGCGCAGCAATAGCCGCCGATGTGAGCCAGGGCATGAGCTTTATAGGCGACGCGGTGCTGAGGCGGTCTTCCTAACGATTTGAAAGGCAAAGAGCCTTACGAAGGTTAAGAACCGGCGCTTGAGTTCTGGCCTATTTTGTGATCACATTATACGAGATAGAGCGCGGATGCGTCCCGTGGCGCACGGGTTCCGGCGATGCCGTACGTCACCGGACGGCGGCGTGTGCCGCGACAATCCGGGCCGATGGACGGCGCGATTGAGCCTCCAAGAACCAAGGTGAATGATGTCAGCCGACACAGGAGCGATGGCCAACCTCACGGGCGAGACGTTTAGCGTCGGCACCGAGCCCCAGCACCTGCGCGCCTGGCTGCAGCATCACCGCATCGAGGAGATCGACTGCGCGGTGCCCGACATCGCCGGCGTCGCACGCGGCAAGACGATGCCGGCCGAGAAGTTCGTCAAGCTCGACAACGTGCATCTCCCGATCTCGATCTTCCACCAGACGATCACCGGCGACTACGTCGGCTTCGAGGAGGAGGGCGAGACCCTCTACGCCGAGAGCGACCTCATGATGGTGCCGGACCTGTCCACCATCCGTCCCGCACCGTGGGCCTCGAGCCCGACCGCACAGGTCATTCACGACGCGACCTGGCAGAACGGCGAGCCCGTGGAGATTGCCCCTCGCTCCGTGCTGAAGCGCGTGCTCGACCTCTACAGCAAGGAAGGCTGGATCCCGGTCGTCGCGCCGGAGCTCGAATTCTATCTGACCAAGACCAACCCCGATCCCGACTATCCCCTCGAGCCGCCGATCGGCCGCTCGGGACGCGCGGGCGCGGGGCGCCAGTCCTACAGCCTCGGCGCCGTCGACGAGTACGACAAGATCGTCGACGACATTTACGACTACGCCGAGCGCCAGTACCTGAAGATCGACACCATCATCCAGGAAGGCGGCGCGGCGCAGCTCGAGATCAACCTCCTGCACGGCGATCCGGTCGATCTTGCCGATCAGGTGTTCCTGTTCAAGCGCACGATCCGCGAAGCCGCGTTCACGCACAATTGCTACGCGACCTTCATGGCAAAGCCCCTCGCCAACGAGCCGGGCAGCGCCATGCACGTCCACCAGAGTGGTCGACGCCAGAACGGGCCGCAACATCTTCACCGACGAGACCGGCGGCCCGAGCAAGTTCTTCTACCAGTTCCTCGCCGGGCAGCAGCGGTTCCTGCCGTCGGCCACGTGCCTGCTCGCGCCCTACGTCAACTCCTACCGGCGTCTCGTGCCGGGCGGCGCCGCGCCGATCAACGTCGAATGGGGGCATGATAACCGCTCGGCCGGCCTGCGCGTGCCCTTCTCGCCGCCCGCAGCGCGCCGCATCGAGAACCGCCTCGCGGGCTCGGATACCAATCCTTACCTCGCCATCGCCGCGAGCCTTGCCTGCGGCTACCTCGGCATCAAGCTGGGGCTCGAGCCGCGCGAAGCCGTGATCGGCAATGCGTACCGCAATGATCATCAGCTCCCGCGCGGCCTGCTCGAGGCGTTGACGGAGTTCGAGGACTCGACGGAGCTGCACGAAATTCTCGGCAAGCGCTTCTGCCACGTCTATCTCTCGCTCAAACGCAGCGAGTTCGAGGAATTCATGCGCGTCATCAGCCCGTGGGAGCGCGAGCACCTTTTGCTCAGCGTCTGAGGAAGAGCAACGTGAGACAGGTGAGCCAACTCGCGAAATCGCGCAAGACGGAGCTCCTCGAGCTCTGCGCGCGTATCAGCTTTACGCCGCCGCTCCTGGACCGCTGAGCCCGCACGATTGCTGCGCGGCCGATAGAACGCCCTGCCCGCTTCCGGGCGGCACCCAATGCAACGAATCCCCCCTCATACTGGAGGATCCCAAATGTCGAACATCAAACTGAAAAACAGCACCACGGAGTTGCGGGACCTCGACGCTCTGCACCATTTGCATCCCTTTACCGATCACAAGTCGCTGCGCACCGGCGGCGCGCGCGTCATCGTCAAAGGCGACGGCCCTTACATCTGGGACAGCGAAGGCCACCGCATTCTGGACGGCATGGCCGGACTCTGGACGACCAACATCGGCTACGGCCGCGCGGAGCTGGGAGACGTCGCCCGCGACCAGATGATAGAGCTGCCGTTCTACAACACCTTCTTCCGCACCACGCACCCGCCGGTCATCGCCCTGTCGAAGAAGCTCGCGGAGATCGCGCCGCCCCACATCAACCAGGTGTTCTACGGCTCGTCCGGCTCGGAATCGAACGATACGGCCATCCGCCTGATCCGCCACTACTGGACGCTCAAGGGCGAGCCCAGCCGGCGGATCATCATCTCGCGCAAGAACGCCTACCACGGCTCGACCATCGCCGCGGGCTCCATGGGCGGCATGGGCCACGTCCACAAGCACAGCTATCCGGTGTACGAGGGCTTCCGCCATATCATGGATCCCTGCTGGTTCGACGAAGGCCGTGACGGCGAAAGCCTCGAAGCCTTCGGCCTGCGCGCCGCCAAGGCCCTCGAGGACGAGATCCTCGCCGTCGGCCCGGAGAACGTGGCGGCATTCGCCGGCGAGCCGGTGCAGGGCGCGGGCGGCGTTAAAATCGCCCCCGACTCCTACTGGAAGGAGATCCAGCGCATCGTCGACAAGTACGGCATTCTGTTCCTCGCCGACGAGGTCATCACCGGCTTCGGCCGCCTCGGCACGTGGTTCGCGTCGGATTACTACGGCATCAAGCCGAACATCATCACCTTCGCCAAGGCCGTGACGTCAGGCTACCTGCCGCTTTCGGGCATCCTCGTCGACGACAAGATCGTCGACGCGCTGATGGGCCACGACGACGACTTCAACCACGGCTACACCTTCTCGGGCCACCCCGTCGCCTGCGCCGTGGGCTTAAGGAACATCGAGATCATGGAGCGCGAGAAGCTGGTGTCGCGCGTGGCCGAGTACAGCGCACCGGCCCTTGCCAAGCTGCTCGCCAAGTTCAAGGATCACCCGCTCGTCGGCGAGGTGCGCTCCGTCGGCATGATGGGCGCTATCGAGCTCGTGGCCGACAAGCGCACGCGCCGTCGCTTCGACAATCCCGGCCGCGTCGGCCTCATCTGCCGCGACCACTTCTTCCGCGAGGGCTTCATCATGCGCGCCGTCTTCGACACCATGGTCTGTGCGCCGCCTCTGATCTGGGGCGACGAGCAGTTCGCCGAAGCAGAGCGCGTCATCCGCAAGGCGCTCGACCTGACGCTGGCTGACGTGGCGGGAGAGATCGCAGCATGAGCCGCCCCGTCGTCATCATCCCGTGCGATACCAAGGTGATCGAAGGCATGACCTTCGACGCCGTGGGTCGCAAATACTCCGCCGCCGTGGCCGAGGTCGCCGACTGCCAGCCGCTGCTCGCGCCCTTGGGGCCGAGCATGCTGGACATGAACGCGCTGCTCGACATCGCAGACGGCATCCTGCTGTCCGGCGCGGTCTCCAACGTGCACCCGAGCCACTACGGTCTCGACGAGCCGCCGCTCAACGAGAACGCGCTCGATCACGAGCGCGATAGCCTCACGCTGCCGCTCGTGCGCGAGGCCCTCAACCGCAAGAAGCCGCTGTTCGCCATTTGCCGCGGCTTCCAGGAGTTGAATGTCGCCCTCGGCGGCACGCTCGATCAGGCCGTCCACACCGTCGACGGCCGCAACGACCATCGCGAGCCCTCCAACGTGCCGATGGACGATCGCTTCGGCCCGGCCCATCCCGTGACGCTCTCCGGCACGCTCAGAAGCTGGGTCGGCCAGGACGAGATCATCGTCAACTCCCTGCACTGGCAGGGCATCCAGCGCCTTGCGCCGCCACTCACGGCCGAGGCCCACGCCAAGGATGGACTGATCGAGGCCGTGCGCGGCCCGTCCGATCATCCGTTCCTGTTCGGCGTGCAGTGGCATCCCGAGTGGCAAGCAAAGAACAACAAGGCATCTGTCGAAATCTTCCGGCACTTCGGCGACGCCGTGAGAAAACGCAACGCAAGTGGTCTCGCAGCATGAGCACGTACATCACCGTTGACGAGGCCAAGGACTTCCTGGCCGCCAACCCGGCCATGCAGTGGATCGACATCTTCACGTTCGATCTTAACGGCATCCCGCGCGGCAAGCGCTACCGCCGCGACGATCTCGTGAAGCTCGCTAAGGACGGTCTGATGATGCCGTCCTCGGCATTCATCATCGACCCACGCGGCAACTCTATCGCTGAAACAGGCCGCTTATGGGAAACCGGTGATCCGGACGTCCCCGCGCGCATTCTGTCGGGCACGCTCGCGTCGATTCCGCTCAATGGCGCGACACATGCCCAGGCCGTCATGGACCTCGAGACCGACGGCGAGATGGACGCGCGCGCCGTGCTCGCAGACCAGGTCGCACGCATGAAGAAGCAGGGCCTGACCCCCGTCACCGCTGTCGAGCTCGAGTTCTACGTCACGCAGCCCGGCAAGGACGGCGCCTTCACGCTCGAGCCGCCCGCCGGCATGACGACCGACCCCGACGCGGCCGGCACCTACGACTTCGCGGATCTGGATGCGCTGCAACCCTTCATCGACGATATCTATCGCGTTGCGGAAGCGCAGAGCCTCCCCGTCGATGCCGTCATCCAGGAAAGCGGCCCCGCACAGTTCGAGATCAACCTCAAGCACCGCGACGATGCTGTCCAGGCGGCGCTCGACGGCCTGCTCTTGAAGCGCGCCGTGAAGGCCGCCGCCCGCGCCCATAACCTCAACGCCACCTTCATGGCCAAGCCCCATCACGAGTGGTGCGGCTCGGGCATGCACATTCATATGAGCCTCGTCGACAAGACAGGCGCCAACGCCTTTGCCGGCAAACCCGTCTCGCCGCTTTTCCGCCACGCCATCGGCGGCCTCCGGGAAACCATGGCCGACTTCATGGCCATCTGGGCGCAGGGCGCGAACTCCTATCGCCGCTACGTGCCGAAATCCTACGTATCGGTCGCACCGCACTGGGGATTCAACAACCGCACCGTGGCGCTGCGCATCCCGAAGGGAAGCGAGGCCGCAACACGCATCGAGCACCGTGTTGCCGGTGCCGACGCCAATCCCTATCTCGTGATAGCGGCGATCCTCGCCGGCATGGCCCACGGCATGGCGACGAAGGCCGATCCAGGCCCCCACGCCGAGGGCGACGCCGAGGAGATCGATGCGCCGGTGACGCTGCCGACGGCCTGGGTCAATGCGCTCGAGGTCTTCGAGAAGTCGACCGTCGTCCGCAACGCCTTTGGCGCCGGCTTCCATGACGTCTACACGCGCTTGAAGCAGACCGAGCGCGCAAACTTCGAACGCATCGTCACCTCGCTCGACCATCTCTGGTACGCATTGGTTGCATGAGGTATTGGCTATGACCTCGCTCGCACATTTCGAGAAAGTGGCAGGCGCCCTGGCCCTCCCCGGCAAGGCCGTCATCGACGGACAGATGTTGGCCGCCGTGAGCGGCGCGACATTCGACAACGTCTCCCCGCGCGACGGCCGCGTGCTGAACCAGGTCGCCGCCTGCGGGGCGGCCGATGTCGATATCGCCGTCGCCTCCGCGCGCCAAGCTTTCAACGACGGCCGCTGGCACAAGCTGTCCTACAAGGACAAAAAACGCATCCTGTTCAAGCTCGCCGACATCATGGAGCGCGAGACGGAAGCGCTCGCCGTGCTCGAGAGCTTGGACGTCGGGAAGCCCATCGCCAACACGCTGGCGAGCGACATCCCGCAAGCCATCCGCACGCTGCGCTACTACGCGGAAGCCCTCGACAAGGTCTACGGCGAGGTCGGCCCCGAGACGCAGGACCGCTTCTCGTTCGTTATCCACGAGCCGCTGGGCGTCATCGGCGCCATCGTGCCGTGGAACTTCCCGCTTCACATGGCAATGTGGAAGGTCGCACCCGCCCTCGCCATGGGCAATTCCGTGGTCCTGAAGCCTGCCGAGCAGAGCCCGCTCACGGCATTGAAGCTCGGCGAGCTGGCGCTCGAAGCCGGCCTCCCTCCCGGCGTCTTGAACGTCGTGCCCGGCATGGGCGGCGATGCGGGCAAGGCCATCGCACTCCACAACGACGTGGATATGATCGCCTTCACCGGCTCCGGCGCCGTGGGCCGCCTGCTCATGAAGTACTCGGGCGAGAGCAACCTCAAGCGCGTGAGCCTCGAGCTTGGCGGCAAGTCTCCGCACATCATTTTTGCCGACTGCCCCGACCTCGACAAGGCGGCCGAGCACGCCGCCTGGGGCATCTTCTACAATCAGGGCGAGGTCTGCACGGCCGCCTCCCGCCTGCTCGTGCACGAGAGCATCGCCGACGCTTTCCTCGACAAGCTCCTGCGCGTGGCCGAGCCCATCGCGGCCGGCGACCCGCTTGAGCCGTCGACAGTCTTCGGCGCCATGGTCTCGTCCGATCAGATGCAGACTGCGCTGCGCTACATCGATACCGCCAAGAAGGAAGGCGGCGTACTGCGCCTCGGCGGCAACCGCACGCGCACGGAAACCGGCGGCTACTACGTCGAGCCCACCGTGTTCGACGACGTTGCCCCTCAGGCAACGCTCTCCCGCGAGGAGGTGTTCGGCCCCGTCCTCGCCGTCACGCGCTTCACCGACACTGAGGACGCGCTGCGCCTCGCCAACGACACGCCGTTCGGCCTCGCCGCCGGCCTCTGGACGCGCGACGTCTCGCTTGCCCATCGCGCCGCCCGCGAGATCAAGGCGGGCCTCGTCTGGGTCAACGGCTGGGATAGCTGCGACATCACCATGCCGTTCGGCGGCTTCAAGCAGTCCGGCTTCGGCCGCGACCGCTCGCTGCACGCGCTCCACAAGTATGCCGACCTGAAGTCGGTCTCGATCACGTTGCTCTGACGGAGAACGCCCATGAACGTTGCCTCTCCGAAATATCCGAACGCCGCCCTGATCGGCGGCGAATGGGTCACATCGAAGGACACCTTCCCGGTCATCGACCCGGCCACCGGCACCGAGATCGCGCGCGTGCCGAACCTCGGCGCCGCCGAGACGACCAAGGCAATCGATGCAGCCGCGGCGGCCCTCCCCGCCTGGTCGAAGAAGACCGCGAAGGAGCGCGCTCAGATCCTGAAGCGCTGGTTCGACCTCGTGATCGCGGACACCGAGCTCTTGGCGCAGCTCATGACCGCCGAGCAGGGGAAGCCCCTCACCGAATCCCGCGGCGAGGTCGCCTACGGCGCCTCCTTCATCGAGTGGTTCGCCGAGGAAGGAAAACGCGCCTACGGCCGCACGATCCCCACCACGATGGCCGGTAAGCGCTACATCACCATCAAGCAGCCTATCGGCGTCGTGGCGGCCATCGCGCCGTGGAATTTCCCGATCGCGATGATCACGCGCAAAATCGCCCCTGCCCTCGCCGCCGGCTGCACGGCCGTCATCAAGCCGGCCGAGGATACGCCGCTATGCGCGCTCGCCGTGGCCAAGCTCGCCCTCGACGCAGGCATCCCTCCGGGCGTGCTGAACGTCGTCACGACAATGGACGCGCCCGCCGTCGGCAAGGCGCTGTGCGAGGACCCGCGCGTGCGCAAGCTCTCGTTCACTGGCTCGACTGAGGTCGGCAAGATCCTCTACCGCCAGTGCGCCGGCACCGTGAAGAAGTTGACGCTCGAGCTTGGCGGCAACGCGCCGCTGCTCGTGTTCGACGATGCCGATCTCGGTCAGGCCGTCGCCGGCGCCATGGCCTCGAAGTACCGCAACGCCGGCCAGACCTGCGTGTGCGCCAACCGCATCTTCGTGCAGGCCGGCATCTACGACCGCTTCGCCGAGGCGCTCGCCGCCGAGGTGAAGAAGCTCAAGGTCGGACCCGGCCGCGAGACCGGCACCGTCATCGGCCCGCTCATCAACGCGGACGCCATAAAGAAAGTCGAGAAGCTCGTCGGCGATGCGACCGCCAAAGGTGCGAAGACCATCGTCGGCGGCGCACCGGATAGCACCGGGCCGCTATTCTATCAGCCGTCCGTGCTGACAGGCGTCACCCTGGACATGACCATCGCCCAGGAGGAAATCTTCGGCCCCGTCGCGGCCCTGATCCGCTTCGAGACCGAAGAGGAGGCCATCAAGATGGCCAACGACACGCCCTTCGGCCTCGCCGCCTATCTCTTCAGCCGCGACATCGGCCGCGCATGGCGCGTCGCCGAGCAGCTTGA
This sequence comes from uncultured Hyphomicrobium sp., assembly GCA_964508485.1. Classification (GTDB taxonomy): domain Bacteria; phylum Pseudomonadota; class Alphaproteobacteria; order Rhizobiales; family Hyphomicrobiaceae; genus Hyphomicrobium_C. The sequence goes on from CAZDUD010000072.1 coordinate 16,799, forward strand.
TGCGGGCATGGTCGGCGTCAACGAAGGCATCTTCTCGAACGAGACCGTGCCGTTCGGCGGCGTGAAGGAGAGCGGCCTCGGCCGCGAAGGCGCCGCCGAAGGCCTGGACGAATACCTCGAAACCAAATTCCTCTGCCTCGGAGGGATCGGCTGAGATGTATTCGCACGCATCCCCATCCTCCACACCATGGCCGCCCTCCGAGGCGGCCATCCACGGGCCGCTTGTTCGGCGGTGGCGGGCTTGGCCCTGGATGGCCGGGTCAAGCCCGGCCATGACGTAAGGGGATGAGTGATCGCCCTCAAATGAACCGCTGATCGCAGCCGCACAACGAAAGCCTCGCCTCATGACCACCAACGCCGAGCTCCAAGCCCGCCGCACGGCCGCTGTCCCACGCGGCATCGGCCACGCGACGCAGATCTACGCCAAGCGCGCGAAGAACGCGGAGATCTGGGACGAGGAAGGCAAGCGCTATATCGATTTCGGCGCAGGCATCGCCGTGGTCAACACCGGCCACCAGCACCCGCGCATCGTCGAGGCGGTGAAGAAGCAGCTCGAGGACTTCAGCCACGTCTGCTTTCAGGTAACGCCGCACGAGAACTACGTCTCGCTGGCCGAACGCCTCAACGCCGTGGCGCCCGTCTCGGGCCCCGCAAAGACCATGCTCGCCTCCACCGGCGCCGAAGCCGTTGAGAATGCCGTCAAGGTTGCACGTTGCTTCACCGGCCGCCCCGGCATCATCTCGTTCTCAGGCGGCTTCCATGGCCGCACCCACATGGGCATGGCGCTGACCGGCAAGGCGGTTCCCTACAAGAAGGGCTTCGGCCCCTTCCCGGCCGACATCTACAACGTCGCTTTTCCGAACCTCTATCACGGCACCTCGAGCGCCGAGAGCATCAAGGCCCTGAAGGCCCTCTTCAAGTATCAGGCCGATCCCTCGACAATCGCCGGCATCATCATCGAACCGATACAAGGCGAAGGCGGCTTCAACATCACGCCCACCGACTTCATGCAGGCCCTGCGCGCGCTCTGCGACGAGCACGGCATCGTGCTCATTGCGGATGAGATCCAAACCGGCTTCGCCCGCACCGGCAAGCTGTTCGCGCTCGAGCATATGGGCGTAAAGGCAGACGTCGTGACTCTCGCCAAAGGTCTCGCGGGCGGACTGCCGCTCTCAGCCATCGTCGGCCGCGCCGATATCATGGATGCGTCCGGACCCGGCGGCCTCGGCGGCACTTACGCCGGCAACCCGGTGGCCTGCGCGGCCGCCCACACCGTCCTCGACATCATAAAGGACGAGGACCTCTGCGCGCGCGCCAACGCCATCGGCGACATCATCCAGG
>CAZDUD010000073.1:0-18115 GCA_964508485.1 uncultured Hyphomicrobium sp.
CGATGCCTGCGCGGCGGCCGGCATCAAGCCCTTCTACGGCCCCTTCGGCGATTTTGCCGACGAGGCGGCCTGCGAGGCTCAGTTCCGCAACGCCTTCCTGCTCGGCTGCGCCGGCGCCTGGACGCTGCACCCCTCGCAGATCGCCATCGCCAAGCGTGTCTTCAGCCCGGATCCGGCCGAGGTCGCCTTCGCGAAGCGCATCCTCGAGGCGATGCCCGACGGCTCGGGCGCCGTGATGATCGACGGCAAGATGCAGGACGACGCCACCTGGAAGCAGGCCAAGGTGATCGTCGACCTGGCACGCCTCGTTGCCGAGAAGGATCCGGAGCGCGCCGCCGCTTACGGCTTTTGACGCACTTTGAACCGGGGGCCGGTACGTCAACTATGTTCTATTGATCGGTTGACATCGGCCGCCACGTCCCCTCGAATGCCCTTGGGGATAAGGACCATGCCACGCAAGCAAACTCAGGTGACGCCGCGCTCTCGCAAGCGCGCATCGGGAGCCCCGGGCATTCGCAAGGCGAAGTACGCGCTCGGCCAGGTCGTGCGCCACCGCGTGTACGCATTCCGCGGCGTCGTGTTCGACATCGACCCCGTCTTCAACAACACCGAGGACTGGTATCTCTCGATCCCGGCCGAGAACCGGCCTGTCAAGGATCAGCCGTTCTATCATCTCCTGGCCGAGAACGCGGAGACCGAGTACATCGCCTACGTCTCGGAGCAGAACCTTCTGCCCGATGAGAGCGGCGAGCCGTTGCGCCACCCGCAGCTCGACGATTACTTCGTCGAGGACGAGGACGGGCACTATCGCGCCGTCTTCATCCAGCCCCACTGAGCTCGGAAACAAAAAAAAGGCCGCCTTTTGGGCGGCCTTTTTCGTTTCCATTTCGCGCGCCGTTACTTCTTCGGCGCATCCTTCTTCGCCGCTGCGGCTGCCGCTTCGGCAGCGCCGGGCTGCGGAGGCAGCTCCTTCATCTTCTCGGCCTTGAACTTCTCATAGGCTTCCTGCTGGCGCTGGCGGATCTGCGCCATGAGCTGGCCGCGCGCCTTCTTGTACTCGGCATTGTCGACCGGCTTGCCGGCGAACGCCTCGTTGAAGCCGTCGAGCGGAACCGGGAAGCCGATCGGCTGAGCCTGGGCGTTCATGGCAAGAACCATGATTCCGCCGCCGGTCTTCATCTGCTCAACGATCTCCTTCGTCGCATTGGTCTCGGCCGTGCAGCCCGACGCGTGGCAGAGCGAATACTTAAGGTCGATCGGCTTCAGCTCCTTGTCGTCGATCTTCTCGTTCTTGGCGGCCTTCTCCCACTGCTCCTTCGTGTAGACGGCAGCCTTGATGCCCGGCGGAAGAGCCATGCCGAGCGGAACCATGATCATGAGGTGATCGTCGGTGCTGCCCTCGACCTGCCGGATGGCCGCCGACACGAGAACCATGCCCGAGTTACCGTCGAGGCGCTCGTGGTGCGTGAGGCAGATGTTCTTCTCTTCCTTCTGCTCTTTGCCGTCCTTGTCATGCTTGACCAGCGGCGCCTTCTCGCAGAGCTTCACCCATGCGCTCTGCTTGCCGGCCGGAGCCTTGGCGTCCTTCGCGGCCGGTGCGGCCTCCTTCTTGGCGTCCTGGGCGAAAGCCGGAGACACGGCAAGCCCCAGCACCAGGGCGAGAGCCGCGCCACCCGCCATTACGCCGCGACCCAAGCCCACTGCAAAGCCATCTCTGTGCGACATCGGAAAATCGACCTTTCGTATATGAGCCAGTCCAGAAGCCGCTCGGCGTACCCCAGCCAGCAGCTCGACCCCACTTCGCAGCGCTCAATCGGCAAAAATTGGCGCGCGCCCCTGACGCATTTCGCGTCATCCGGCCCGGCACTAAAGCCCGGAATGAGGCAATCCCGTGGCCGCAGAAATTAAGCCGGCATCTTGCACAGGTGGATGTGACATCGCCGTGGCAATCCCGCCACGCAGACACCGCATCGATCCGCCATTCCCGCGCACCCGATGTGTGATACGTGAACCCTGGGCTGCCGGCAGATCGACCGCGGCGCCCTCGAATGCATGGGGAGGCAAGGCCCCGGATTACCAGGGAAAACAGGTCCCGCGTGAGAGACGGACGCGTGCGAGATACCCGGCGCTCGGAAAGGAACGATCCGTGCAACGAATGATTTTCGCGGCCGTGGCTGGCCTGATGCACGTCTCTGTCCCAGGCGCAGCGGCCTATGCCGAGCCGGCCCACGCCATCGCCATGCATGGCGCGCCGGCCCTGCAAGCCGGCTTTCCTAATTTTCCCTATGTGGACCCTGATGCCCCCAAGGGTGGCCGCGTGACGCTCGGCTCGTCGGGCTCCTTCGACAACCTCAATCCCATGATCGTGCGCGGCGAGCCGGTGCAGGGCATCCGCGAGTTCGTCATCGAAAGCCTGATGGCCCGCAGCCAGGATGAGCCCTTCACCCTCTACGGGCTGATCGCAGAAAAGATCGACGTGCCGGACGACCGCAGCCAAGTCACCTTTGCCCTCGACAAGCGTGCGAAATTCTCGGACGGCACGCCGCTCACCGCCGCCGACGTCCTCTTCTCCTTCGAGGTGCTGCGCGACAAGGGCCGGCCCAACTACCGCACGTACTACAAGAAGGTCACGAAGGCCGAGGTGTTGTCGGACCACGAGATCCGCTTCGTCTTTGCCGGCGCCGAGGATCGCGAGTTGCCCCTCATCCTCGGCCTGATGCCGATCCTGCCGCGCCACGCCATGAGCGCGGACACCTTCGAGGAGACGACGCTCGCGCCGTTGATTGGATCCGGACCGTACCGCATCGCAGCCGTCGATCCCGGACGCTCCATCACCTATCGCCGTGACCCCGATTATTGGGCGCGCGACCTGCCGGTCAATCGCGGCCGCTTCAACTTCGACGAGATCCGATTCGAGTACTACCGCGAAGGCTCGACGCAGTTCGAGGCATTCAAGACCGGCGCCATCGACCTCAGGAACGAGGACGACCCGGCGATGTGGGCCAAGCGCTACGATTTCCCGGCCGTCCGCGACGGGCGCATCGCCCGCGAGGAGATCCCGATTGGCCTGCCCGCCGGTATGACGGGCCTGGTCTTCAATACGCGCCGCGCCGTTTTCGCCGACGAGCGCGTGCGCGAGGCCCTGATCCACCTCTTCAACTTCGAATGGGTCAACAAGAGCTTCTTCAACGGCCTTTATCGGCGCACGCAGAGCTACTTCGAGCGCTCGATCCTGTCCTCCGCCGGCCGCTCCGCCGATGCACGCGAGCGCACGCTGCTCGCACCCTTCGCGAGCGCTGTCCTCCCCGAGATCCTGGACGGCACCTGGCACGCTCCCGTGAGCGACGGCTCGCCTCAGAACCGCGCCAACGCGCGGCGCGCGTTCGAGATGCTGGAAGCGGCAGGCTATTCCCTTGAGGGCGGCCGCCTCGTCGACACGACCGGCAAGCAGTTGAGCTTTGAGATCCTCGCTTCGAACACGGGCCAGGAACGCCTGCTCGGCGCCTTCATCGGCGACCTCGCGCGCCTCGGCATCCGCGCCCGCATCCGTGTCGTCGACAGCGCCCAGTATCAGGCACGCCTCAAGGACTACGACTACGACATGATCCAGTTCACCTGGCCGTCATCGCTGTCACCCGGCAACGAGCAGCTCTTCCGCTGGTCGTCGCGCGTGGCCGACCAGCCCGGATCTTACAACTACGCCGGCGTGAAAAATCCCGCCGCTGACGCCATGATCGCCGCCATGCTCGCCGCGGAGACGAACGAGGATTTCGTCTCCGCCGTGCGTGCCCTCGACCGCGTCCTGCTCTCGGGCCGATACGTCATCCCGCTGTTCTTCCCGCCCGCCCAATGGGTCGCCTCCTGGAACCGCCTCGCGCATCCCGGCCAAACGCCGCTGTTCGGATTCAACCTCGACACCTGGTGGGCCAGGCCGCAGAACTGACGCACATCCTGCCTTCAGGCTAACACGCGAATGTACACGCCGCTCTACAAGCCCGCCGACAATCCGCCCTTCAATATGGCCCGCTACTGCCTTGCAGGCGGCGCAGCCACGTCGCCCGGCAAGCCGGCGCTGATCGTGATCGCCGACGCGAACGGCACGCCGTCCGAGGTCTGGACCTACGCCGACCTGGAGGACGCCGTGCTGCGTACGGCGGGCGCGCTGCGCCAGATGGGCTTCCTGCCCGGCGACCGCATCATGATCCGCCTCGAGAACACGAGCGCCTACGCCGTGCTCTTTTTTGCGACCATCGCCGCCGGCCTTGTCGCCCTCCCCGCGTCGAGCCAGCTCACCGACCGCGAGGCGTTGTTCCTGCTCGAGGACAGCGGCGCGGCCGCCATCGCCTGCGCAGCGCCGCTCGACACGAGCGCACTCCCCCGCGCGCCGCGCGTGCTGACCCCCGACGACATCGCACGCATGATGCGCGAAGGCCCGCGCCTCGACTACGCGCCAACACGCGCCGAAACACCCGCATTCCTGATCTACACCTCGGGCACGACCGCGAACCCCAAGGGCGTACTCCACGCCCAGCGCGCCGCCCTCGGCCGTCGTCCCATGTATCAGGGCTGGTACGGCATCACGCCTGCGGACCGCGTGCTGCATGCCGGCGCCTTCAACTGGACCTTCACGCTCGGCGTCGGCCTGACCGACCCGTGGGCCAATGGCGCAACCGCCATCGTCTACACCGGAGAGAAGGACCCGGCGCTGTGGCCGGCGCTGATCGACAAAACCGAGGCGACGCTGTTCGCGGGCGTACCCGGCCTCTTCCGCCAGATCCTCAAATACGCGGACCTCACACCGTCATCCATGCCGACACTACGGCACGCCCTGATGGCGGGCGAGGCGCCACCGCCGGGCCTGTTCGAGGATTGGATGGCGAGCACCGGCAGGCCCCTCTACGAAGCCTTGGGCATGAGCGAGGTCTCGACCTACATCTCGACCGGCCCCGGCATGCCGCGCAAACCCGGCACCGTCGGCAAGGCACAGCCCGGCCGCCACGTCGCCATCCTACCCGTCGACGGCACCGACGAGCCGCTCCCGCCCGATACCGACGGCCTGATTGCCGTGCATCGCTCGGATCCCGGCCTGATGCTCGGCTACTGGAACCGGCCCGAAGAGCAGGCAGACGTCGTGCGCGGCGAATGGTTCGCAGGCGGCGACCTCGGCCGCATGGATGCCGAAGGCTACATCACCCACCTCGGCCGCAACAACGAGATCATGAAGGCGCTCGGCTACCGCGTCTCGCCCATGGAAGTGGAGGCCGTGCTCGCAGCCCACCCTGATATTGCCGAGATCGCCTGCGCCGAGGTCGCCGTGCGCCCCGACGTGCACGTCGTCGGCGCCTACATCGTGCTCAAGAAAGACGCATCCCCCGATCGCGAGGGCATTCTCGCTTTTGCCGCCGAGCGCCTCGCCGCCTACAAATGTCCGCGCGAGATCCGTTTTCTTGATCAGCTTCCGCGCACTGCCAACGGCAAGGTCAAACGAGGCTCACTCGCCGCGAGCGTCTCGTCGCCGATGAGCGAGACCAAATAGCAACTGCGGCGAGCGCGCCTCGCATCCCCTGCGAAGTGACGGCGCGGTCTGGCGGAATCCGCCGGGAAAGGTTAGGAAGTTGTCGGCAGAGGGCTGATTTTTGCCGGCTTCGCGCGGCAGTCTGGGTCAATTGCGTATGGGGGTTTTTCGATGCTTCAGGAATTTTCCCAGTATCTCATCGATCACCCGGTCATTCTGACGGCACTCGGTGTCTTCGCGCTGCTTGCTCTGATCGGCGGCTGGTATGTGATCTCCCACCACCTGCATTCGGTCCTGGTCACGCTGCTGTGCGCCGCCGGCTTCGTCTCGGGCATACTCGTCTTCCACCGCGGCTACCAGGCGGACCTGCGCGATCTGCAATATATCGGCGCCTTCCTGATCGTCATCTTCCCGCTGGTCTATCACCAGGCGATCCGCATCGCGAAAATCGCCTTTGCAGGCGACGAGCCCCCGATCGCGAAAGGCCACGCCCGTCGCGCCCGCGCCTAGCCGACCCCGACCGCCGCCACGTTGACCGCGATCAACGATAGTCCATGCACGGCCGCAGTACGTCCTGAAGCTGGAGCATGACGGGGAATACGATGCAGGTCGTTACACGGAGCGCGTGGTCCCGCCGGGACAGCACGGAAAGGGAATGGAGCGCGGCGCTCGACAAGGCCGCCGCCCTGGCCGCTATCGTCGTTCTGGCCCTCGTCACCATGTATCCGCAGGGCCTCGCCGCGATAGCACCGGGCGATGTTCCGGCTGAGGTGCAGAACACGGCGGCCGACCCGGCACGGGCTAAGGGTACGACCGGCCGCGAGATCCTGCTTGCCGGCTATATCTCCCAGCCAGCCTACCAGCGCAGCGACCTGCACATGTCGCGCCACGACGCCACCGACGTCACACTGAAGGGGATGGGCTGGGACGGCGACGCGCTGCGCTTTCCGGTCGACGGCGGCGTGCGCAGCGTCGAGTGGTGGGGCCCGGCCGGCTTCATGGTCGACTTTCTGCACAACAAGGCCGTCGCGCGATTGGGCAAAGGCGCCCACGGCCGCAAGCTCGCCAACCCCGTGATCGAGGACGTCGACGCAACGGGTACGCTCGCAGGCGCTGCTATCGAACCCCGCGTGAAGCTGACCGACGTGTTCGAGCGGCTCGAGTTCACGCATGGGCACAACGTGCTGCTGTTCACGGGCCTCCTGAGGCCGGCCGCCATTACGCCGCGCCTGCGTCCCTACTTCGGCCTCGGCCTCGGCTTCGCGCTCCCGCACGTCGAGGTGTGGTTTCCGCGCGGCGCCCGCGACGACCGCACGAGCGAGTACCAGTATGCCGGCCCCGCCGCCCAGGCGGTTGCCGGCCTCGAGATCCGCACCGGCAAGCTCTCCTACTTTCTCGAGTACAAGGTCACATGGGCGCAGATCTCGGCCGCACTCACGGGCGACGAGTCGTGGATGAACTTCATGCTGCCGGGCGATCTCCTGCGCCAGCTCAGCCGCTGGTGGCGCGGCGAGCCCCCGAAGCTCGGCCACATCGAGACCACGCTCACCGCGCACCAGATCGCCGTCGGCGCAGGCTATTGGTGGCAAGTCCGCCGTCCGGCCGCCGCCGCCCCATGACGGCCGCAGCTTCGCCCTGATTGCAGCCTCAGGTGCGCGCAACTGCGAAGATCCGACGGAATGGAAACCAGGTGCTGCCGTCAGACACAGATGGATAGGCCGCTCGCAGCCGAGGAGCGAGCTCCGCGGTGAACGCGCTGTAGGCGTCGTCGTCGAGCGCGTCGCGCACGGGGCGCAGCGCAGTGCCGCTAATCCAGGTCAGCACCGGGTCGTCTCCGGTCAACCGCTGCAGATAAGTCGTCTCCCAAACATCGACTTGCGCGCCCGAGCGGCCAAGCAGCTCCGCATATTCGGCAGGTTCGCCGACGGCCGCGGGATCACGTAGGGTCAAGCAGCCGGACCACCTCGGCTCTTCGGCCAGCTCACGCAGCAAGGTATGGGACGGCGAGCGGAAATTGCCAGGCACCTGCATCGCAAACCAGGCGCCCTCCGGGAGAGCGGCAATCCAACGCGGCAGCAAATCCCGGTGGTGCGGCACCCATTGCAGCACCGCGTTGGTAACGACCACGTCCGCGTCCGCCGGAGGCATCCAATCCACAACATCGGCTTGCTCCGCATCAACCCCGCGCTGGCGGGCCGCTGCGACCATGTCTGCCGATGAGTCGAATGCGGTTATGGCCGCGCCGGGCCAACGGGCAGCCAGCAGACCGGTCAGGTGGCCAGGCCCGCAACCCATGTCGACAACACGCCTCGGCTTGTCCGCCCCGATACGGGCGATCAGATCGTGGAACGGTCGCGACCGATGGTCGTCGAAAGCGAGGTAAAGCCTCGGGTCCCAGGTTGTCGCGCACATGATCCAGACAGGACGCTCTTGTCTTCAGGGTTCGACCCCTAAGTACACCATCGCGCCGCAGGTATCGATCCCGAACGGCCCCACCTCATCGACGTAGCGTAATCGCGCCCGGACCTGACAAAGCCCCGCCCTACGCCGCCTTCGCACCCTTGGCGGCAATCTCGGCCAGCGCCGTCACGAAACCGCGCACGCCCTTGAAGCGCGCCTCCGGCTGATCCCAGTCGCCGCGGAAAACGAGCTTGTGATCGGGCTGCAGCTTGGCGAGCCCGCGCGACGCCTGCAGGAACTGCGCGAGCCCCTGCGCATTGGCGAACTGGTTGCGGTGGAAGGTGATGACAGCGCCCTTCGGGCCTGCGTCCACCTTGGCGATGCCGGCCGCGCGGCAAAGCCCTTTGATCTCCATGACGTCGAGCAGATGATCGACCTCCGCCGGCAGCTCGCCGAAGCGGTCCACCAGCTCCGCCGCAAACGCATCGATCTCGGCCCGGGTTTCGAGCGCCGACAGACGCCGGTAAAGCCCGAGCCGTAGTTGCAGATCCGCGACGTACGTCTCCGGAATGAGCACGGAGATGCCGATCGAAATTTCCGGGCTCCACTTGTCGTCCGCTTCCGCGAGATCGCCGCCCTTCATGGCCGCGACCGCCTCTTCCAGCATCGACTGATAGAGCTCGAAGCCCACCTCTCGGATATGCCCCGACTGCTCCTCGCCGAGCAGGTTGCCAGCGCCGCGGATGTCGAGGTCGTGCGAGGCCAGCGAGAAGCCCGCGCCCAGCGTATCGAGCGACTGCAGCACCTTGAGCCGCTTCTGCGCGCCCTCGCTCAGCACTTGCCCGGGCGGCGTCGTGAAGTAGGCATACGCACGACGCTTCGACCGCCCCACGCGGCCACGAAGCTGATAGAGCTGCGCCAGCCCGAACATGTCCGCGCGATGCACGATGAGCGTATTCGCGTTCGGCACATCGAGACCGGACTCGACGATGGCCGTCGAGAGCAGAACGTCGTACTGCCCCTCATAGAACGCCGTCATGATGTCCTCGAGCTCGGACGGCGCAAGCTGCCCGTGCGCACGCGCCACCTTGAGATGTGGCACCGCCTCGGCCAGGAACTCCGCCACCTCGTCGAGGTCCGAGATGCGAGGCGCCACGTAGTACGTCTGCCCGCCGCGGTCACGCTCGCGCTTCAAGGCGTCGATCAGGATCACCGGATCGAACTCCGAGATGTAGGTGCGTACCGCGAGCCGGTCGACCGGCGGCGTCGTGATCAGCGACAGCTCCCGCACGCCCGTCAACGCCAACTGCAGCGTGCGCGGAATGGGCGTTGCCGAAAGCGTCAGCACATGCACGTCCTCGCGGAGCTGCTTCAAGCGCTCCTTGTGCGTGACGCCGAAGTGCTGCTCCTCGTCGATGACGAGCAGACCCAACCGCTGGAACTCGATCTGCTTGCCGAGCAGCGCGTGCGTACCGACCACGATATCGATGGTGCCGTTCTTGAGCCCGTCCTTGACGGACGTAAGATCCTTGGCTGCAACAAGCCGCGACGCCTGCGCCGTCTTGAGGGGTAGTCCCTGGAACCGCTCGTTGACCGTCCGCGAATGCTGCCGCGCGAGCAGCGTCGTCGGCACGACGATGGCGACCTGCATCCCGTTCATCGCGGCAACGAACGCAGCCCGTAGCGCCACCTCCGTCTTGCCGAAGCCGACGTCGCCGCACACGAGCCGGTCCATGGGACGGCCCGATTGCAGATCCGCCAGCACGGCATCGATACTCGCCGCCTGATCCTCGGTCTCCTCATACGGGAACCGCGCCACGAACTCGTCATAGGCACCCTGCGGAGGCCCGAGCACCGGAGCCTCGCGAAGCTGGCGCAGGGCGGCGATCTTGATCAGCTCGCCCGCCATCTCGCGCAGGCGCTTCTTGAGCCGCGCCTTGCGCGACTGCCACGCGACGCCGCCGAGCTTGTCGAGTTGCGTATCGCCGTCGTGCGAGCCGTAGCGCGAAAGAAGCTCGATGTTCTCGACCGGCAGATAGAGCGTATCGCCGCCCGCGTATTTGAGCTCCAGGCAATCGTGCGGCGCACCGAGCGCGGTGATGGTCTTGAGGCCGTGGAAGCGCCCGATGCCGTGATCTGCATGCACGACAAGATCGCCGACCGAGAGACTCGTCGCTTCCGTCAGAACGTCCGCCGCGCGCTTCGCCTTGCGCCGCGGCCGCACGAGCCGGTCGCCGAGGATGTCCTGCTCGGCAACGACCGCCAGCTCCGGCGTTTCGAATCCTTGCTCCAGACCGAGCACAGCAAGCGCCGTCACGCCGGGCTCGAGCGCCAAAGCATCCGCATAGCCGTCAACCTTGGCCTGCGCTTTGAGTCCGTGATCCGACAGCAGCGACCCCAGACGCTCCCGCGCGCCGGCCGTCCACGCGGCCACGATCACGCGTCGGTGCGACGCCTGGATCTGCTTCACATGGCCGACGACGGCATCGAACACGTTCGCGTCCGGGTTCTGCCGCTCGGGCGCGAACGAGCGGCCCATGCGGCCGCGCCAGGGACGCACCCCCTCGCCTTCGGTCATCTCGAACGGCGTCAGCCGCACGACTTTGTGCGACCCGAGCACCTTCCCCCACGCCTTGGCGTCCAGGAACATCTGATCCGGCGGCACCGGCTTGTACGGTGGCGCGCCGAAGCGCTCGGACTCGAGCCCCTCCGTCCGCGCGAGATAATGCTCGGACACCTGCTCGAAACGGCTCTTCACCGCGTCGTCCACGAGATGATCGAAGCTGATTGGCGCGGCGCCCGTGTAGTCGAGCAGCGTCTCCAGCGTCTCGTGGAACAGCGGCAGCCAATGCTCCTGTCCCGCATACTGCCGCCCGGCGCTCACGGCCTCATAAAGCGGATCGTCGCCGGTCGCCCCGCCGAACAGCTCCACATACCGCGAGCGGAAGCGCGCCGTCGCGCTCTCTCCGAAGGCAACCTCCGACACCGGCATGAGCACGAGCTTGCGCAGCGGCTTAGCCGTCCGCTGCGTCTCGGCGTCGAACGCCTTGATGCTTTCAAGCGTGTCGCCGAAGAAATCGAGCCGCACGGGGTTCTGTCGCCCCGGCGGGAAAAGATCGAGAATACCGCCGCGCACGGCATATTCGCCGGGTTCCATCACCGTCCCGGTGCGCGTATAGCCCGCGAGCGACAGCCGCTGCACGAAGCGGTTGAGGTCCACCCGCTGCCCGGGTGCGATGCTCTTCATGGCGTTGCGGATGAACGCCCGCGACGGCACGCGCTGCAGGATGGCATTGACGGTCGTGAGCACGATCACCGGCTCGCTACGGCCCGAAAGCGCGAGCCGCGACAGCGCCGTGATACGCTTGGCGACAATTTCCGCGTTTGGGCTCACGCGGTCATAGGGCACCGTGTCCCATGCCGGGAACGGCACCACACGCACCTTGGGCGCAAAGAAGCGGAGCTGCCCTTCGAGCGCCTCGAGCCGCCGGTCGTCGCGCGCCACATGCACGAGCAATCCCGCACGCGCACCGTCGGCCGCCTCCTCGACGAGACGCGCGAGCACGAGCGCATCGAGCCCCTCCGGCACGCCCGTAAAGATCAGATCCGCCCGCTCGCTCATGTCTAAGTGTCGTCCTTGCGGTCAGCCAAGACCATGAAAGCCACGGATGTCGGCAATCACGTCGGCGAACTCGAGTTCGTCAGAAGGCGACGGCCCAAGCAGCCACGACTGGATCTCGGGATCGGTCACAGCCAGAAAACGCTCAAACCGCTCGAGATCGGCCGCCGCCATGCCGGGCAGGCGCGCTTCCGCAAAACGCCCGACCAGTAGGTCGAGCTCCTTGGTGCCCCGATGCCCCGCGCGCCACGCGGCGCGCCGGCGCCGGACCTCGATATCCTCGCTCATGACCAGAAAACCGGTTTGGAGTGGCAGGGCAGCGCTTTGCTTCGCCCGTCGTGAGGTGTCATATAACGCCCTCTCCGGAGCCTGTCAGCCCGCGGAGACGGCAATCGCCATTCCGCATCGCCGCAGGCCGGCTTCCGGCCCATTCGAATGAGCAAAAGCAGTCCCGCCGGACAATATGCGGCCCAACGAGCTTACCCCCCTGTTCGCGTCCGCCGATGTCCTGAAGGGCGTCGGCCCTCACGTCATGACGCTGCTCAAGAAGGCGCTGTGCATGCCGTCCGGCGTGACCCAGCCCCGCGTCATCGACCTGCTCTGGCACCTGCCCACCGGCGTCATCGACCGCCGCGCCGAGCCGACCGTCGCGGCGGCCATTCCCGGCACCATCGCAACCCTCAAAGTGCGCGTGCTGAAGCACAAGGCGCCTCCGCGCGGCAACACCAAGGCCCCTTACAAGGTATCGACCGAGGACGAGACCGGCCGCCTGGATCTCGTCTTCTTCCGCGCCGAGCGCTCCTTCATCGAGCGCCAGCTTCCCGTCGGCGAGGAACGCTACGTCTCGGGCCGCGTCGAGCGCTACGGCGAGACGCTGCAGATGGCGCACCCGGACTACATCGTCGCCCCCGAAGCGCGCGGCGACCTTCCGCTGCTGGAGCCCGTCTATCCCATGACGGCCGGGCTCTCCGGCAAGGTCCTTCTTAAGGCCGAACGCCAGGCGCTCGAGCGCGCACCCGAGCTTGCCGAATGGCAGGACGCATCCTGGCTGAAGCAGCGCGGCTGGCCTACGTTCCACGACGCCCTGCGCCGCCTCCATCACCCGGACGACGCAGCCGACGTCTCGACCGGCAGCGCACCACTGCAACGCCTGGCTTTTGACGAGCTGCTCGCCAATCAGCTTGCGCTCGCCATCGTGCGCGAGGGTTTCAAGGCCCAGCGCGGCCGCCCGGTGAAAGGCGACGGCCGCTTGCGCGAGCGCATCGTCGCCGCCCTGCCCTTCGCGCTCACCAACTCGCAGCGCACAGCACTGAAGGAGATCGAGGCCGACATGGGCGCCCCGCGCCGCATGCTGCGGCTGCTGCAAGGCGATGTCGGCTCCGGCAAGACCGTGGTTGCACTTCTTGCCATGACGACCGCCGTCGAAGCGGGTGCACAAGCCGCGATGATGGCGCCGACCGAAGTCCTCGCCCGCCAGCACGCCGAGACGATTGCCCCTCTGGCCGACGCAGCCGGACTCACCACCGCGCTCCTGACCGGTCGCGAGAAAGGCCGCGCCCGCGACGAGATCCTGAAGCGCCTCGCCTCGGGCGAGATCGACATCCTGATCGGCACGCACGCCCTGTTCCAGGACGACGTGGTGTTCCGCGATCTCGCCTTCGCCGTCATCGACGAGCAGCACCGCTTCGGCGTCCACCAGCGCCTCGCCTTGCAGACCAAGGGCGGCGACGGCGGCGCCAACATGCTGGTCATGACGGCGACGCCCATCCCGCGCACGCTGCTCATGACGCATTACGGCGATCTCGAGGTCTCCAAGCTCACCGAGAAACCGGCCGGCCGCAAGCCGATCGTCACCAAGCAGATCTCGACCAACCTCATCGAGAAGCTGATCGCCAGGATCAAAGCGCAGCTCGCGGAAGGCGCGCAGGTCTATTGGGTCTGCCCGCTGATCGAAAGCTCGGACGTCTCCGACCTCGCCGCCGCCGAGGAGCGCCACGCGCACCTGACGCAAGTTCTGGGCGGTGGCGTCGGCCTCCTGCACGGCGGCATGAACGCCGCCGCCAAGGACGCCACCATGGCCTCGTTCGCCGACGGCAACCTGAAGGTCCTCGTCGCCACGACCGTCATCGAGGTCGGTGTCAACGTGCCGAACGCCAACATCATGGTCATCGAGCACGCCGAGCGCTTCGGCCTCGCCCAGCTTCATCAGTTGCGCGGCCGCGTCGGCCGCGGCAGCCGCGAGAGCTTCTGCATGCTGCTCTACGCCGAACCCTTGACCAAGACCGCGCAGGAACGCCTGGCCATGATGGAGGAAACCGAGGACGGCTTCCTGATCGCCGAAAAGGACCTCGAGCTGCGCGGCGGCGGCGAGGTGCTGGGCGCCCGCCAAAGCGGCGACGCCGAGTTCCGCGTCGCGGGCGGTGCCAACTACACCGAGCTTCTATCCGCCGCCCACGACGACGCCCGCATGATCATGAGCGCCGATCCGCACCTCACGACCGACCGCGGCCAGGCGCTCCGCCGCCTGCTCTATCTTTTCGAATGCGACGAAGCCATCCGCCTCTTCCGGGCCGCGTAATCCTCTGCGGAACTATTGGAGCACTGTCCCTATCCCACGTCATGGCCGCCCTTGAGGCGGCCATCCAGAGGCTACTTGTATGCCCTGGATCGTCATGTCCCGGCGGCCGCAGGCGGCGGACCGGGCCGCTTCGTCTCGGTTCTAATCCCACGCTCGGCGAGCTGTTTCAGCCGTGCCTCGTAGTCCGGCACGACGATACCGGCCGACATCACGATCTTGGCCGCATCCTCGACGCTCATCTTGAGGAACGTCACGTCGCGCCGCGGCACGAAGCAGATGAAGCCGGTCGGCGGCACGATACCCGTCGGCATGAACACCGTCAGCAGTTCCTCTTCTCCGCCCGGTTGAGAGATCGAGATCTCGCCCTTGGTCTCGCCCGTCACGAACACGATCGACCATAAGCCCTTGGAGGGAAACTCGATGAGGCCGACCTTCTGGAAGCCATGTTGACCGCTACTCGCCGAAGCGGTGACGAGCGACTCGAAGAACTGTTTCAACGCGCGATACACGTTGCGCACGATCGGCATGCGGTCGAGCGCCATCTCGCCGAATGAGATCAGCGAGCGGCCCAACAGGTTGGCGGCCAGCGCCCCCGTGATGGTGAGGAACAGAATGCCGAACAGAAGCCCGATGCCGGGGACCGCAAAGGGGAGATAGGTGTCCGGCAGGTACGCAGCCGGCACGAACGGCTTCAGCCACGCGTCGGTGACGTTGATCACCCACCAGATGATGTAGATCGTGAGCGTGACGGGGCCGACGATGATCAGACCGGTGAGAAAATAGTTCCTGAGCCGCGCACCGATGCGGAGCGGCGCTCCATCATCGGTCGCCAGAAGCTGCAGACCGGCGGAAAGGCCGCCGTCATCGCCGTCTTTTTTCGGCGTGTCGTTGCCGGGAGTGGAGTCGGTCATCGCGCGGCCATCGTGGGACGCGCCGTGGCCCCCGTCAACTGCCCGCGACGCCTGCGCTCGGGCGCAGCCCCTATTGAGTCACGACGAGGCAATCGAAGCCCTGCGGCTTCAGCGTCTTGCAAAGCTGATTCGGTTCCTTGGCGTCCGCGTAGGGTCCGAGCCGCACGCGATAGAACGTACCCATGCTGCCGATCACGGCTTCGTCGATCTCCGGCGCCACCATCCCGTCGCGAACCGGCTGGTATCCGGTCAGTGTTTGCGCAAGGCGCTCGGCCTCCTCACGCGAGCGCACGGCCGCAACCTGAAGCTTGTATTTGCCGACGCCGCCCGGCGCTGCGGCCACTTTGACGGGAGCGGCCTGAGGCGTTGCGGGCACCGCGTTCGCCGTACCCCACGGCAACGCCTCATCGGGCGACGGTGCCGGCGGCGAATCGGGCCCGCGCTGCACCATCGACGAGGTTTGCGCCGTGGTGACGGTCGTCTCGGATCCCCAGTGCGGCGGCTGGTCGGTCGATCCGGTCATCACCGGCGTGGCGGGTGCCTGGGCTGGCGAGCCCGAGCTGAACATGTTGCCGAAGAAATTCGAGACGGCCGTCCCGGTACCCGCCAGCGGGTTCGAGAACGAGCCCTGAGACGACGACGTATCGCTCGATCCCCCCATCGGCGTGATGCCGGTGTCAGGCGGCGGCGACGACGGCGCATAGCTCGAAGCAAGCGGCTGCGCGACGGCCGCCGGCTCAGCGGAAGACGCAGTGGCCGTTTGCGTCTCCCAAGACGCTGGCACGATGGCTGCGCTGGAGCCCGTGAGCGATCCGGGAACGCCCGTCTGCGTCCCGTCAGAGGCCGGAGCGATTCCGAGAGCGGGCGCGGCAGCCTGTGCAGGCGTCTCCGTCGGCGATGGGGTCGGCGACAGGAAGCTCCAGAACGACGTCTCCTGCTGCGTCTGAGCAGGCGCTGCCTCGGCCGTCTGTGCGGGCTGAGAAGAGCCCGTGAGCGACGGCATCGTCGGCAGAGAGAAATTGCTCCAGAAGGATTGCTCGGTAACCTGTACCACCTGTGAACCGGGCTTCGCCGCGGCAGGCGTGCTGGCCGCCTTGGTGCTCTGGTCGAGCGGAGGCGTGCCGATCGGCGGCGGCGTGTCGCCAAGCCCCGCCTCGCGATAGGCGAGCTGCCGCTCCTCCGTAGCCTTCGTCTTGTCCGTATCGGTAAGGCCGCCCTTTAGCCACACCGCGGTCGTGAGATCGGAGATCGCCTGCGCCGGCTTGCCGAGACGGCGGGAGGCAGCGCCGCGCAGATAGAGCGCGCGCGCCATTTGCGAGTTGGGGAGTCCGCCACCGGAGAGAGCGACGGAAAGCTGTTGCTCCGCGCCCGCCATATCGCCGGCCTCGAAGGCCTTGGCGCCGGCCGCATAGGCGCGTTGCGCAGCCGCCGTATCCTGCTGGACGGGAGCAGCCGCATCCGCGGCCTTTTTCTTCTTCGTCTGGGCGCGCGCATCGACGCAGAGCGGCGCACTCGCAAGGCAGACGGCAAGCACGGCAGCACCGAGCCTCAAGCCCGAATGCCAGCCCCGATAGATCGATTGCCCGGACGAACGATCACCCCCCGAGCCCCGACGCGTCGCATTTACCATGCGCTCTTGTCCCTGCAGCCTGCCTGAAACGCAGCACCCCGCGAAGATTTAAGTCAATCATACCGAAGAGGCAAATCCGGGGCGCTACGACGGCGGATCTTATCCCCTCATTCAACCGTGACCGACTTGGCCAGATTACGGGGCTGATCCACGTCAGTGCCCATGAACACGGCCGTATGGTAGGCAAGAAGCTGCACCGGCACCGCATAAATCAGCGGGTTGGTCAGGGCGTGCGCCGCGGGCGGCCGGATGTGGGCCGCGAGCGCACACCCGATCTTTTCGGGATTTGCATTCGAAATCAATATGATCTGACCACCCCGCGCCGCCACCTCCTGCACGTTGGAGACGGTCTTTTCCAGAAGGTCGTCCTCCGGCGCCACCACGATCACCGGCACGTTCTCGTCGATGAGGGCAATCGGGCCGTGCTTGAGCTCGCCTGCCGCATAGCCCTCGGCATGGATGTAGGAGATCTCCTTGAGCTTGAGCGCCCCTTCAAGGGCAATGGGATAGCTCGACCCGCGCCCCAGGTAGAGCACGTCGCGCGCCTTGGAGAGGCTCTGTGCCAGCTCGACGTACTGCTCCTCGTTGTGCAGCATGGACGAGATGAGCCGGGGCACCTCGACCAGCGCCGTCACCAGTTCCTGCTCGCGCTCGGGCGAGATCACGCCCCGCGCCTTGCCGAGCGCGATGGCGAGACACGCCAGCGCCGCGAGTTGGCACGTAAACGCCTTGGTCGAGGCAACGCCGATCTCGGGACCGGCGAGCGTGGGCAGCACAGCATCGGACTCGCGCGCGATGGTCGACGTCCGCACGTTGACGATGGAGGCGATGCGCTGCCCGCTGGCACGCGCATACCTGAGCGTCGCGAGCGTATCGGCCGTCTCGCCCGACTGTGAGACGAAGATCGAAAGCCCGCCCTCCGGCAGCGGCGCCTCGCGGTAGCGAAGCTCGGAGGCAACGTCGATCTCGACCGGAAGCCGCGCGTAGCGCTCGATCCAGTACTTGCCGACCAGGCCCGCATAGTACGCCGTACCGCACGCCGAGATGGTGACGCGCGAGATCTTGGTGAGGTCGAGCCCGAGGTCCGGGAAGTTCACGCGCGCATTCGCCATGTCGAGATAGTTCGACAGCGTGTGGCTGATGACGTCCGGCTGTTCGTGGATCTCCTTGGCCATGAAATGGCGGTGATTGCCCTTGTCGACGAGCAGCGAGCTGGCAACCGACTTGACGAGCGGCCGGGTCACGCATTCCCCGGCGCGGTCGAACACCTCGACGCCCGAGCGGCGCATCACCGCCCAGTCACCCTCCTCCAGATAAGTGATGGCGTCCGTGAAGGGCGCGAGCGCGATGGCGTCGCTGCCGAGATACATTTCGCCCCGGCCGTGCCCGATGGCGAGGGGGCTGCCCTGGCGGGCCGCGATCATCAGGTCGTCCTCGCCCGCGAAAATGATGCCGAGCGCGA
>CAZDUD010000074.1:0-12734 GCA_964508485.1 uncultured Hyphomicrobium sp.
CAAGCAGGACCCGAAGTGGTTCGAGACTGCTTACCCCGTGGACGCGCATCCGTGCGTGAAGAAGCTCGCCAAGCTCGCAAAGAAGCTTGAGGTCGTGATCCCGATCTCGTTCTTCGAGAAGGACGGGCCGCGCTATTACAACAGCGTCGCCATCGCGGACGCGGACGGCGAGATGCTCGGCGTCTACCGTAAGAGCCATATTCCGGACGGCCCCGGCTATCAGGAGAAGTACTATTTCCGGCCGGGAGACACGGGCTTCAAGACGTGGAAAACGAAACGCGGGCACATCGGCGTCGGCATCTGCTGGGACCAGTGGTACCCGGAGGCGGCGCGCGCGATGGCCGTTCAAGGCGCGGAGGTGCTGTTCTATCCGACGGCGATCGGGTCCGAGCCCTACGATACGAGCCTCGATACGCATCTCATGTGGCAGAGGGCGATGCAGGGGCATGCGGTGTCGAACGCGGTGCCCATCGTCGCGGCGAACCGCATCGGTCTCGAGGACAACGAGGGCGTGCAGCAGAAGTTCTACGGGCACTCGTTCATCGCCGACCATCGCGGCGAGTTGGTCGAAAGCTTCGGCGCGGACGACGAGGGTGTGCTCGTGCACACGTTCGATCTCGGGCTGATCGAGAGCTATCGCGCGGACTGGGGCTTCTTCCGCGACCGGCGCACGGATCTCTACGAGAAGAGCATCATCTAGGAAGATATTGCGATAGTGAGCTTACGCTGGGTTACCGCTCTGCGCGTCGCATGCGCTCCGCTTGGCGGGAATGACAGGGGGTTGCCATGCGGTGCGACCTGAACCGGAGATAACTCTCTTCCTTCTCGTCACGGCCGCGCAGGCGGCCGTCTACGCAAGTCTCAGCAAATTCGACGAACGCGATCTGCCCCCTAAAGGCGAGCATTCTAGCCATCCGCTTGCTGGTGGATGCTGGCGTGGATGGCCGCCTCCGCGGCCATGACGTTAATGGCAGGCCACCTCGCGGTGATCTGAGCGATCACATCTCAATGTGCTTGTTTGGCCTATTCGTCGAGCGAACTGGCTGAAGGCCTCACAGCCAGCCCGCCCTCCTTTAACTCGGTTTCCTCTCGCCATCCCTGCGCATGGACAGCGTGACGTGCGCTCGTTTCTTGTTACTCGGCAGGTGCGGGAACCGCGGCTTCCGCAGCACCGTTGACGGCGGCGGCGATTGCCTCGGGTGCGACCTCCGGCTCGGCTTCGGCCTCCTCGGCCGCAGCTTCAGCAGGTGCCTCTTCCGCAGCTTCTGCTGCTGGTACGGCTTCCGTTTCGGCGGATGCCGCTTCAGCAACAGGCTCGGAGGCTTCCGCCTCGAGCTCGGCCGGCGCGGCGTCGGCTTCAGCGGGAGCGTCGGCAGCGAGTGCCGCCTCAGACGCGGCCTCCGCCACGGTCTCCGCAGCAGGGGCCTCCTCGGAGGCTTCCGGAGCCGCCTCGACGGCAGCAGCGGGTGCTTCCGCTCCATCGCTTGCCTCTGCCGGCGCCTCGCTCTCCTCGGCCTCCATGGCTACCGGCTCGGCGGCGGCTTCCTCAGCCACCTCCTCTGCCGGGACTTCCAAAGCGGCCTCGACGGGTGCCTCCCCGGCGCTGGCTTCCGCCAGGACGGGCTCGGCCAACGCGGTTCCGCAATCGGCAACCGCATCCAGACCTTTCACAACGGCGACAGCCGGCGCGAAGGGTGGTCCTTCGATGTACTCCTTCATTTCCTGTGCGAGATGCATGATCGAGTCGGCCTTGCAGCCGAGCTCCATCGCCATCCGCAAGCAGGCAAATCTCTGCTCTTGGAGGTTCATGAGAACTCCATTTTTTGGGGTTTGCGATGTCAGTGGCGTTGCTTGGTGCGATGCAAACAACGCAAGCATCATACTGCTTCGTTTATCTTGAGGCTACACTTGATAGACTTGAGAACAACAATATTTCTAAGTAAAATCATCGAGATAACGCAGAGATCATTTCAAGCGCACGATTCGCGGCTTAAGCCATTTGCATGAAGCTGTTTCTCAAGATGGGACTCGTTTTCGCCGCGATTGGCGCCCTTCGCGCGTATGTGCCAGGCACCAGAAATGAAAGCCCGCTCCGCCGCTCGGAGAGACCCATAAACCGCGCCAAACGGTATCTCGCCTCGCGCGCCCGGCTCGTGCTAGGAAGCGCGACCTTTCCAGCCCGTTTCAGTCTTTGCCGCCATGTCTCAATCCGCCGCCAAGCATGATGCCAGCCTCGCCCGTCCCGAGTGGACAGGGGCGCGCCGCATCGTGGTCAAGATCGGCTCGGCGCTTCTGGCGGACCGCGAGACGGGCACGCTCAAGCGCGATTGGCTCGCCTCGCTCGTTGCCGACGTGGCGGAGCTTGTGCGCCAAGGCCGCGAGGTGGTGCTGGTCTCGTCCGGCTCCATCGCGCTCGGCCGGCACAAGCTCGGACTGCCTAAGGGGCCGCTCGAGCTCGAGCAGTCGCAGGCCGCGGCGGCCGTCGGCCAGATCAGCCTCGCGCACGCCTACCAGGAGCTTGCTGCTCAGTCGGGGCTGACGGTGGCGCAGGTGTTGCTCACGCTTGGCGATACAGAACAGCGCCGGCGGTATCTCAATGCGCGCCACACCATGGAGACCCTGGTGGCGCTGAAGGCCATTCCGGTCGTCAACGAGAACGACACGGTGGCGACGGCCGAGATCAAGTACGGCGACAACGACCGCCTCTCGGCGCGCGTCGCGGGCATGGTGTCGGCGGACTGCCTCGTGCTGCTGTCGGACGTGGACGGCCTCTACACGGCGCCGCCGAACGAGACGTCCGATGCCGCCCATATCCCCGTGGTCACGGAGATCACCGCCGAGATCGAAGCCATGGCAGGGGACGCCGGCACGGAGCTCTCCAAGGGCGGCATGAAGACCAAGATCGAGGCCGGGCGCATTGCGCTCGGCGCAGGGACCAACATGGTCATCACCACGGGCAAGGTAATGCACCCGCTGCGGGCGATCTCGGAGGGCTCCAAGGTCACGTGGTTCCTCGCGAAGCAGGACCCGGTCACGGCCAAGAAGCGGTGGATCTCGGGGCAGCTCGAGCCGCGCGGCACGCTTTATGTGGATGCGGGCGCGGAGAAGGCGCTGGCCCTGGGCAAGAGCCTGCTGGTCGCGGGCGTGACGCGGGTCGACGGCAATTTCGAGCGTGGCGATGCGGTGGTCATCCGGGCCGCCGACGGGCGCGAGCTGGGCCGCGGCCTCTCCGCCTACCCGCGCAGCGATGCCGAGCGCATTCTTCGGCGCAAGTCGTCGGAGATCGCCGACATTCTCGGCTACGAGGGCGGGCCGGAGCTCATCCACCGCAACGACATGGCGCTGGCCCGGAACGGGCGCGGCTAACCGCCCCCGCCCTCGTGTCATCCGCGAGACCCTTTTCCGCCGTATAGGGCTGGAGAAATCCGGCCCGTAGCTCTAAGAACCAGCCATGCAGAAGGTCTCAGACAGCCCCGAGTCCACGGCCGCGCTCATGCGGGGCATCGGCGTCGCCGCGCGAGAGGCCGCACACGCGCTGGCGCTTGCGCCACGAGCCGCCAAGGACAAGGCGCTCGTTGCCGCGGCCCAGGCGATCCGCCGCGATGCGCCAAAGATCCTGGACGCCAACGCGAAGGACGTGGCGGCGGCCAAGGCGGCGGGGCGCCTCGATTCTTACGTCGACCGGCTCGTACTCAATCCGAAGCGGATCGAGGCCATCGCGCAGGGGCTCGAGGACGTGGCGGCGCTCGCGGATCCGGTCGGGACCGTGCTCGCCGACTGGACGCGGCCCAATGGGCTCCGCATTCAGCGCGTGCGCGTGCCGATCGGCGTGATCGGCATCATCTACGAGAGCCGGCCGAACGTGACGGCGGATGCCGGCGCACTGAGCCTCAAGTCCGGCAACGCGGCGATCCTGCGCGGCGGATCGGACAGTCATCATTCGAGCCTTGCCATTCACGCTTGTCTTGCCGAAGGGCTCGCTGCGGCCGGTTTGCCCGCCGCGGCCATCCAGTATGTCGAGACGACGGACCGCGACGCAGTTGGGCACATGCTCGCAGGACTCGGCGGCGCCATCGATGTCATCGTGCCGCGCGGCGGCAAGGGCCTCGTGCAGCGCGTGCAGGACGAGGCGCGCGTGCCGGTGTTCGCGCACCTCGAAGGCATCTGCCATACCTACGTGGATCGCAACGCCGATCTCGACATGGCACGCAGCGTCGTCGTCAACGCGAAGATGCGGCGCACGGGCGTGTGCGGGGCGACGGAGTGCCTGCTCGTCGACCTCGACGCGCCGGCCGACTACCTGCCCGCTCTGGTCACGGCCCTGATCGACGCGGGGGCGGAGGTGCGCGGCGATGCGGCCGCACAAGCGGCAGACGCGCGCGTCAAGGCGGCGGCGCCCGACGACTACGGGCACGAGTTCCTGGACGCCATCATCGCGGTCAAGACCGTGGATGGCGTGGCCGGGGCGATCGAGCACATCGCACGCTACGGCTCGCAGCATACGGACGCGATCGTCACCGCCAACGAGGCCACCGCGCAGCGGTTCCTCGCCGAGGTGGACAGCGCCATCGTGCTCTGGAACGCCTCGACGCAGTTCGCGGACGGCGGTGAGTTCGGCTTCGGCGCGGAGATCGGCATCGCGACCGGGAAGCTCCATGCGCGCGGTCCCGTCGGCGTCGAGCAGCTCACGAGCTTCAAGTACGTGGTGCGCGGGACCGGGCAGACCCGGCCGGTCTAGGACGGTCGCACCCTCTTCCTTGCCATTGCGAAACCTATTTATTCCCAAGGCGCGAACGAAGCCGTCGGGACGCGAACCCCACAAACTCACGAACTCGCGCATTCTCCAGGCGCGCCGGCCGGTAGACGAGGCTAACAGGTATAGAACCGTCCTCGAACCGCTGCAGAATGGGTTCCAGCAATCCTGCCTCAATTGCCGCTTGCGCCTGGTAGGAAAGCACTCTGGCGATCCCGATGCCTGCAACCGCGGCCGCCACGGCGGCATCTGCCGTATTCACGCTCAGCCTCGACCTCACGCGGACAGCGTGACGGCCGTGTCGTCCACTGTCGAAGACCCAGCCAGATCCCCCGGGCAACTCGGCGAACGTAACGCAATCATGATCGGCAATGGCCGCAACGCTGCGCGGAGATCCATTTCGTTCGAGATATGCCGGCGCTGCGCACGCTACCAATCTCAAAGAGCCGACATGGGAGGCGCGGAGCTCTGAATCCCTCATCTTTCCCACCCGAACCGCAACGTCGATTTCATCTGCCATGAGGTCAACGACGCGATCGAGGAGCAAGAGGCGCACGTTGATCTGCGGGTAGGCCTGAAGAAACTCGGTTATGATAGGAAGCACGTGTACCCGTCCCAGACCGACAGGGGCCGTCACCGAGATATCGCCCGACAGCTCGTTCGAACGACCGGCAATGGCATTCTCGGCGATTTGCAGATCGTCAAGGATCTGTCGACAGGTCTTGAGATATTCGCACCCTGCAGCCGTCAGCACCATGCGCCGTGTCGTCCGCTCGACAAGCGTGAGCCCGAGATGGTCTTCAAGTTGCGACAGGAGACGACTGACGTTGGTCAACGGCTCTGCAAGGATACGGGCTGCAGCAGACAAGCTGCCGGCGTCGGCAACGGCCACAAACACGCTCATTGCACGCAATCGATCCACGCCATATTTCCGTAATATGAAAATATCATTGCCGGATATTCTATCTACCGGATTGGTCAGACCTGAGCCAGTTTTGTTTTGAAGGCAAATTCGGGAGAATGACTGAGATGGCCGCGACGCTTTACGACCTGGAACTTTCGGGAAACTGCTACAAGGTCCGGCTGCTTTGTGCGCTGCTCGGTGTGCCCGTCACCATCGTTCCGGTGAACTTTCTCGCCGGCGACCATAAGAAGCCGCCGGTTATCGACCTGAACCCGTTCGGAGAGCTGCCCGTTTTCCAGGACGGGGATGTCGTGCTGCGCGATAGCCAGGCCATTCTCGTCTACATCGCGCGCAAATGGGGTGGCGAGGCCTGGCTGCCGACAGACCCGGCTGGACTTGCGCGAGTCTGCGAATGGCTGATGGTTGCCGAGAACGAGATCGCACGCGGACCCAACGACGCCCGCCTGCACGACAAGTTCGGTTTCAAGCTTGATCTGGACCTGGCCCGCACCAAGGCGTTTCGAATCCTCGACCTGATGGAAGCGCATCTGAAGCGTCAGCCGTGGCTCGCTCTCGGCCGAGCGACCATCGCGGACGTCGCCTCAATGCCATACGTCGCTCTGGGCTACGAAGGCGGCGTGAGCCTCGACCGCTATCCGTCCGTTGCAACCTGGGTGGAGCGGGTGAAGGGTCTGCCCGGCTTCATCGGCATGCCCGGGCTATGACGGTCGTCGATCGCGGACGCCATAGGACCGAGAGGAAATGTCATGAACAAACCTGTCTCGGACGTCGCCTTTACTCCCGCCGTAAAAGCGGAGCAGGCGCGGCGCGGCTCGCGCGCGCAATATGAGCGCATGGAGCGGACAAAAAGCTGGCCGGATCGGATAACGCCGGACCTGGCTGCACTGCTCGAAAACACGCGGTCATTTTTCCTTGGCACGGCCAGCGCGGATGGACAACCGTACATTCAGCACCGCGGTGGCCCGCCCGGCTTTCTCAAAGTGCTCGACGAACGTACGCTCGGCTTTGCCGATCTCGCTGGCAATCGTCAGTACATCACCGCCGGCAACCTTGCCGAAAACCCGCGCGCGATCATCTTTCTCATGGACTACGCCCGCCGGCTCCGCATCAAGATCTGGGGCCGCGCTCGCGTGGTTGAAGATGACGACAAGTTGTTGTCCCGGCTGCGCCCGCCGGTGGGCGGCATTGTTGCCGAGCGCTCGATCCTGTTCTCGGTGGAGGCCTGGGATCGTAACTGCCCGCAACACATCCCGCAGCTTTTCCCGAAAGAAGACGTGGAATCGGCACTCCGTTCTTTACAACAGCGGATTGAGCAACTCGAAGAGGAACTGAAGCGTTTTCGGGCTTCCCGGTAACAATGTCTGTTCCGGGAGAAGGGATGCCAATCTACCGACGACGACAACGTCCCTGACGATACTGCCGGGCGGCCCCCGCATCACGCGACGGCGAGGTGGACGAAGCCTTTGGCGGCGAGCACGCGGTCGAGCGTCCGCTCGAACACGTCCAGCTTGAAGGGCTTCACAAGGTAGCCCGACGCGCCGGCGGCCTTGGCGGCCAGGATGTTCTCGCGCTTGGCCTCGGCGGTCACGAGGATGAACGGTGTCGTGCTCACGTCCGGATTGGCGCGGACGGCTTTCAAAAGCTCGAAGCCGCTCATGCCGTCCATGTTCCAGTCGGAGAGGATCAGGTCGTAGCGCTTCTTGCCGATCATCTCGATTGCCTCGAGGCCGTTGGCGGCCTGATCGATGCGGGCGAACCCGATCTGGATGAGCAGCCGACGGATGATCTTGAGCATCACCTCCCGGTCTTCCACGATCAGGAGCTCAAGATCCTTGCGTCCGTCCATGCACCTGCCCCGCCAGGATGGTCGGCAGCGCCGTCCGACCGTTGGTGTTCTGCCCTTCACCATTCCCGAGAGCGGTTACGAAATCGTGTGTGTCAGTCTGCAGCGCGAAGGTTGCATCGACCAAACCGCTTCCATGCCGCAGATCTTACGCCCTTGTCCTTTGCGCGGGATCTCGGCGATGGTGCATCGGCTCGCGTTCGGCGGGCTTCCGGGGGACGACGTGGCGGACCAAGCCGAGATCGTGAGCGCAGAGCCATCCATCCAGACCGCGGGTGGCGCGATGACGCGCGCAGACCGCGTGCGGCGGCTCCTGCGCTATACGGCGGTCAACCTCGCGAGCCTTGTTGTCGACTATGCCGTGTTCTTCGCCCTCCTGTCTGCACTCGCGCTCCCCGTGATCGCCAGCACGGCCGGATATGCGGTTGCGTTCGTGCTCAACTATCGGCTCTCGCGCCGCTTCGTGTTCGCGGGCCACGGGACGCACAAGAGCGAGCGGCGGTTGTTCGCGGAGTTCATGGCTTCCGGCGTGTTCGGCCTTCTGCTGACGGCAGCCGTGACGGGTGCCGGTGTTTACCTTTTCGGCCTGTCGCCGACTATCGCGAAGACCGCTGCCGTGCTGATGTCGTTCGTCGCGCTCTACCTCATCCGCAGCCGGCTCGTGTTCACGCTGATCGAGCAGAGCCTGATGCCCCCGCTTGCACCCGCTTCGAACGGATCGATGCTCGCCCACTTGACGACCAAAAGTTTCGGATCGCTCGCCGTCCGCGTTCCTTCCGCCGCAGCGGGCCAGCGGATCGGGCTCCTCGGCGGCTCGTTCAACCCGCCGCACCGGGCGCACGTCGCCATTTCGGAGGCGGTGATGAAGCGGCTCGGGCTCGACGAGGTCTGGTGGATCGTCACGCCTGGAAACCCGCTCAAGGCGCATGGCGATCTTGCGCCCCTTGCCGAGCGGCTCGACGCCTGCCGCCGTCTCGTGACCAATCCGCGAATCAAGATCACGGCGTTCGAGGCGGATCTCGGCAGCACCGCGACGGTGGTCACGCTGTCCTTCCTCAAACGGCGCTTTCAAGGGGTGCACTTCGTCTGGGTCATGGGCGGAGACAATCTCGCGGGGTTCCACCGCTGGGCTCAATGGCGCGAAATCGCCGGGCTGATGCCCTTCGTGGTTGCGGATCGCCCGCAATGGCGGCTCAGGGCACTCTCGGCGCCGGCCGCCCGCGCGCTCGCGCGATTCCGCCTCCCGGACGGCGAAGCCCGGTCGCTTGCGCTCAAAAAGGCCCCAGCCTGGTTGTATCTGACGCTCAGGCTCTCGCCGGAATCCTCAACCCGAATCCGCACCGGAAAGCCCATCTGACGGCCTCCGCGGCCCATTTTTACCTGGTCGCGCGGAGTTGCATGGCCTCCCAGGGTGCGGCAATCCGGACTCGCCCCTATTGCTGGCCCCCTTGCTGGCCGCTATCCTCTCCTGGCTGGCGGTACGATGAGGTGCCGCGGCGGTGGGCGGAGCTGGCCAAAAAGTGCGGGTCGGCCAGCATGGCGCTCAACCTAATGCCGGATGGCCCAACACGGCCGGACGGAGCACGAACGGAAAGGATATTCGTCCTAGATGCGAACCGCCATTGAGGGTGCCCGCAAGGGTGCGCCTCCCACCGAGATGGTGCGAGAGCACGCAGGCTCGGAGCCGCTTCTCAAAAAGGTCGTGCATTGGCTCGATGAGGCCAAAGCCGAAGAGATCGTCACCATCGATCTCAAAGGGAAGTCATCCATCGGCGATTTCATGGTGATCGCCACCGGGCGTTCGGACCGCCATGTCGGTGCGGTTGCCGAGCAGCTCCGCAAGCATTTCAAGGACAGCGGTGTCGCGACGGTCCGGGTCGAAGGTCTCGAGACCTGCGACTGGGTGCTGATCGACGCCGGCGATATCCTCGTGCACGTCTTCCGCGCCGAGGTTCGGGATTTCTACAATCTCGAGAAGATGTGGTCGGCCTCGCGGCCGGGCGAGCAGACGTCGCACTGACGGCGACGCAGCTTCAGGGCGTTCTCGCGCCGATCCGTGACGGCGCAGTGTAGATTTGTGCTGTCACGCAGGAGTTCGGGCGCTCCCCTCGAGCGGAGCGGGATCGGATGCGTCTTTCCATCGTTGCCGTGGGGCGTCTCAAGGACGGCCCCGAGCGCGACCTTTATCTCAAATACGCCAAGAGGATCGATGACGCCGGACGCACCGTTGCGCTCGGTCCGCTGAGCCTGTCCGAGCTTCCCGAAGCGCGCCAGGCCAGCGCCGCCCAGCGGCGTGCGGACGAGGCCCAGCGGCTCGTTGCGTCGGCCGAAACTGCAGACTTCGCCGTGCTACTCGACGAGGGCGGCAAGTCCTTCGGCAGCGAGGCCTTTGCGCGTTATCTTGCGGCGCGGCGCGACGAAGGCCGGCGGGCGATGGCGTTTCTGATCGGCGGACCGGACGGGCATGGAGACGGCGCGCGCCAGCATGCTCAACTCACGCTGTCGCTCGGCCCGATGACGCTGCCGCACGGGCTCGCGCGCATCGTGCTTGCCGAACAGCTCTATCGCGCGGCAACGATCCTCTCCGGCCATCCCTATCACCGGGCCTGACCACTCCTTTCGTCCGTCTCCGTCAAATTGCTGAACCACAAGCGCTCTAGGCTCCCGGCCGGCTGAGATGCGCCCATGCGTCCGGCCGTTTACCATGGGTTTCTGCGGATCCTCGGCAAGACTGCCGCGCGGACAGGGTCCCGCCCGATCACGGTCTGGACCATTGCCGGCTCAGGCCGTATCACTGGGGCATTCAAGGGGAGGGGTGGCGATGACGGCTCAGGACGTTGCGGTTCCGGCAGCGGGATCGTTCGCCGCTCCCGCCCAGACGACCGCCCTCGCCATGCCAACCACGGATCTCGTGGCCTCCGACGCCTCGCGGCCGCGCGAGCGCTTCATTCCGGTGACCACCTACGCGCTGATCGACCGCCTGACGGTGCCTCAAGTCTGGTCCCAGGGGCAGGCGCTGCTGGCGCGCCGTTTCTTTCGGTATCTCGAGTACTGGCGGCGCCAGCAGCACAGCGTCGGCCTCTCCCATCTGCTGCAGGCCTACGAGACCTTCAGTCCGGACAGCGATCTCCTGATTACGCGCACGTTCACGGGCAAGGAGCGGGGGACACTGCAGCGGCGCGTCGTCAACGAGGTCGAGGCCATCCTCAAGCAGGCCAACTACGTCCGCATCGATCCGACGGACGTGGAGATGATCCTCACCGAGGAGTCGCACTACGGTCTCGACCTGCACGTCGACTTCACGGCCTTCGAGGAGATCCTGATCTACTACCGCGGGGCCTCGAGCCGCCGCGACCAGCGGCGCAGCCTGCGCAAGTTCCTGCGCAAGGAAGAGTTCGAGGTGCCGATCTTCCAGCGGCTGTTCCTGCTCTTCAAGCTCAAGCCGTTCGAGACGCGCGTGCTCGAGATCATGAAGGACCAGCGCATTCCGCGCCGGGAAGCGGAGAAGATCGTCAAGACGCTACGCGCGATGATCCCGCCCGAGGTCAACGAGAACAACATCTATCTCAAGCTGTTCAAGAACATCCCGCGCAGCGACGTCGAGATGGTGTTTCCGAACACGCGCGTGAAATTCCGCCTGATGGACAAGCTCCGGCTCGGCATCACGGGCGGTGCGGGCCTCGGCATGGGTGCGTTCGGCGCGGCCGGCAAGATCGCGGTAGCAGCTACGAACCCGCTCGTGGCGGCCGGCGCCGTGCTCGGCCTCGGCGGCGTCGCGTTCCGTCAAGCTATGAACTTCCTCAACCAGCGGCAGCGCTACATGGTGGTGATGGCCCAGAACCTCTATTTCCACGCCATGGCCGACAACCGCGGCGTGCTGATCAAGCTCGCCGACCGCGCGGCCGAGGAGGACGTGAAAGAGGAGATGCTGCTCTACAGCGTGCTCGCGAAGGAGAAGGCCAAGCATTCCGACCTGCCCGCCATCGACGCCGCGATCGAGCAGTATCTGCAGGCGAGCTTCGGCGTCTCGGTGGACTTCGACCTCGAGGACGCCTTAAGCCGCCTGGTCGCGGACGGGATCGTCACCGAAGAGGCGGACGGCACGCTGCGCACGCTTGGCCCGCACGAGGCCGCGCTGCACCTCGACGCCAAATGGGACGTGTTCCTCGACAATCTTCCGGACCCGGCCCAGGAGGAAGGCACGGAAGTGGAGCGGACGGTGACGAACGAGGATGCCGCCGAGGACGCTCCCGACAAGCCCGGTGCGGAGGAACCTGCCGCTCCGGCGCCGGCTGCGGCGGAATCCACCGTGGAGGCGCCTGCCCCGAGCCAGCAAACCTAACGCCGCGCTCCGGCTTGCGCTATTGTCCCGCGCTTCCGGCCTCGGGCCGGCTGTTGCCACGCATTGATCTCGAACGGACCCGATGACCTCTCACAAACTGATCGCCGAGGTGGATGACCGCGGGCGCGCGCTCCGCGTTGCGGGCGCGCTGCAGGATCTGCTCGAGCCGCCGCCGGACGCGCTCTCGGTGTTCGAGGACAAGCGGGCGGAAGAAGGGTCGGGTGTGCTCTGGCGCGTTGAGGCCTACTTCTCCGAGCCGTGGGAGCCAGAGACCCTTGCCGCAGAGCTCGAAGCGCTTCTCGGCGAGCCCGTGCCGCCTTTCAAGGCGGACGACATCCCGGACCTCAACTGGGTGGCGCTCTCGCAGGCGGCGCTGCCGCCCGTCCGCGCATCGCGGTTCACGGTGCACGGCAGCCATGACCGGGGCCGCGTGCCGCAGGGACCGAATGCCATTTTGATCGAGGCGGGCGAAGCGTTCGGGACGGCGCATCATGCGACGACCTTCGGCTGCCTCGTCGCGCTCGATCAGCTCAGCGCGGCGCGCCGGTTCCGAAACATCCTGGACCTCGGCTGCGGATCGGGCGTGCTCGCTATCGCGGCGGCCCGTGCGTGGCCGCATGCCGTGCTCCATGGCGTCGACATCGATCCGCAATCGGTCGTGGTCGCGCGGGAGAACGCGGCGGTGAACCGCGTCGGGGCGCGCATCGCGTTCACGTGCGGCGCGGGACTGTCGGCACCCGCGATCCGCGAGGCGGCGCCGTTCGATCTCATCGTAGCCAACATCCTGGCCGAGCCGCTGGTCTCGCTCGCGCCCGACATCCGGCGCGCGGCCAAACGCTGCTGATGCAGGTCGCCGCCGTACTGGAAGACT
>CAZDUD010000074.1:12744-17608 GCA_964508485.1 uncultured Hyphomicrobium sp.
GCGGCGATGCCGGGGGCCGTGGTCGTCCTCTCGGGGCTGCTCACGCGCGAAGCGGCGCGCGTGCTCGCCGCCTATCGGGCGCAGGGTTTCGCGCTCCTTGCTCACAGGCGCTACGATGGCTGGTCCACGCTCACGCTCTCGAAGCGCGCCTAGAGCCGTTCCGGTTTTGTTGGAATCGCGGAACGGCTCTAGGTTTTTGTTTTGTCGTGCTTCTTATCGGACATTGGCCCCGGATGGCTCCGCCATGGCCGGTTCCCACTTTTCCGGAAGCACTCTACGGGGGAGACCCACATGTTTCAGACGTTCGCTGCGCCAACCGATGCGTCCGCGATCCCGGAGCGGATCAAGCGCCTGCGCGCGCTTCTTGCCGACGAGGGTTTTCAGGCCCTTCTGCTGCCGCGCGGCGACGAGCATCAGGGCGAATACGTGGCGCCGGGCTCCGAACGGCTCAAATGGCTCACCGGCTTCTCGGGCAGCGCCGGATTGGTGGCCGTAACGCGCAAGCATGCCGGGCTCTTCGTCGACGGGCGCTACACCGTGCAGGCGCGCGCGGAATGCGGCGGCGGGCAATTCGAGTTTCCCGGCATCGCGCACACGCACCTCCTCCCCTGGCTCAAGGGCAAGCTCAAGAGCGGCGACGTCGTGGGCTTCGATCCGTGGCTGCACACGGTCTCGCAGATCGAGCGTCTGGGTAAGGCGCTCAATGCAGCGGGTATCCTGCTCAAGCCCACGCGCCGCAATCTCATCGACGTGCTCTGGGGCAAGGATCGTCCCGCGCCGCCCGACGGCCCCGTGGTTCCGCACCCGATCAAGTATTCCGGACGCTCGGCCGAGACCAAGGTCGTCGCCGTGCAAAAGGGACTCAAGGAGGCAGGCCACGACGCCGTGATCCTGACGGCGCCGGACTCCGTCTGCTGGCTGTTCAACATCCGGGGCCGCGACGTGGCGCATAACCCGGTCGTACTGGCCTTTGCCATCGCGCCGGTGAGCGGCAGGCCCGAATTGTTCGTGGACGCAAAGCGGCTCACGCGCGAAGCGCAGGCGCAGCTCGACGGGGCCGTAAAGATCTCGGCGCCCGGCGCGCTCAAGGCGCGCGTCCAGGCGCTGCGCAAGGCGGGCAAGCGCGTGCGCGTCGACAACGACCGTGCCGCATGGTGGTTCTCGCGCGCGCTCGGCAAGAGCGCCGTCCGCGGGGACGATCCCTGCGTGGCGATGAAGGCCATCAAGAATGCGACCGAGATCAAGGGCGCGCGTGTGGCGCATGTGCGCGACGGCGCGGCCGTGGTGCGTTTCCTCGCGTGGCTCGACCGCGCGATCGCTGCCGGCGAGACCATCGACGAGATCGGAGCCGCCACCGCGCTCGAGGCGCAGCGGTCCGGCAGCCAGGCACTCAAGGAGATCTCTTTCGACACCATCTCGGGCAGCGGACCGAACGGCGCCATCGTTCATTACCGCGTGACGGAGGCGACCAACCGGGTGCTCAAGCCCGGCGAGCTGTTCCTGCTCGACTCGGGGGCGCAATATCTCGAAGGCACGACCGACATCACGCGCACCATCGCCATCGGCGAGCCATCGGCCGAAATGCGCGAGCGGTTCACGCTTGTGCTCAAGGGGCACATTGCCATTGCCACGGCGCGCTTCCCCAAAGGCACGCGCGGCATCGACCTCGATCCCTTAGCGCGCCGGGCACTCTGGGCGCACGGGCTCGACTACGACCACGGCACGGGGCACGGCGTCGGCAGCTATCTCTCGGTCCATGAAGGACCGCAGTCGATCTCGCGCGGCGGGATGGCCGTGCTCGAGCCCGGCATGATCATCTCGAACGAGCCCGGCTACTACAAAGAAGGTGCCTACGGCATCCGCATCGAAAACCTTGTGCTCGTCACGGAGCCTACGCGGCCGGACGGCGCGGACCGGGACGTGCTCGGCTTCGAGACGCTGACTCTGGTCCCGATCGACCGTCGCCTCATCGCCAAGGAGTTGCTGACGCCA
Source organism: uncultured Hyphomicrobium sp. (assembly GCA_964508485.1). GTDB lineage: Bacteria > Pseudomonadota > Alphaproteobacteria > Rhizobiales > Hyphomicrobiaceae > Hyphomicrobium_C. The sequence continues at coordinate 14,737 of CAZDUD010000074.1, forward strand.
GACGAGGTGCGTTGGATCGACACCTATCATGCGAGCGTCGGCGCGCACATCGGCCCAGAGGTCGATCACCCCACGTTGCGCTGGCTCGAAGCGGCGACAAAACCGCTTTGAAAGCTCAGTCTTCGGCGCGCAAAAAACTTTCTCCATTTCCGAGCAAAAACGGCAGAAAACGCCCGTTTCTCGCCGATTGTTGTGCATGCGAGCGATTCTCTCGCGACATCCCTCTCCTCTTTTCTTCATTTTTCTCAATGCTTCAGCGCGAATTTCTATTATCATTTATGAACTCGTGATTCGGGCGTGCCGCGGCCCAGCGCTGCACGGTCCGTTTGTATGATCTCGATCGCGCGCATTACTCGTGCGCTTTTCGTTGTGCGCGTTCGCGTGCGGCGCCGATTGAGCCTGGACTTTAAATTTTGGAGCGTTTCATGACCGCGAGCAGCCTTCTGCCCGCTCCAAACCTCATGCCCTTGATGCGCTACCGCGACCTCGCGGAGGCGATGGGCTGGCTCGAGCAGGCTTTCGGGTTCGAAAAGCAGATCGCCGTCTCGGACAGCGACGGATCCGTCATCTATGGACAGATGACCTACCGCGGCAGCCTCATGATGATGGGCGCCGTGCGCGATACCGATCTCGACAAGCTCATGCGGCAGCCCGACGAGGTGGGCGGCGTCGAGACGCAAAGCTGCTACCTCGTCGTGGAGGACGCGGACGCCCATTATGTCCGCGCGCAGGAGGCGGGCGCGGATATCGTGCTCGAACTCAAGAGCGACGGCCTGGGCCGCCGCGGCTATTCCTGCCGCGATCCCGAAGGGCACATCTGGAACTTCGGCACGTACAATCCCGGCCGCGGCCTCACCATGCCGGCCGCCGCCCCCGCCGCGCAGGCGGCCGAGCCGCCGCGCAAGCCGCGGATGCTGATGGGCATTGCCGCCCTGCTCCTCGCGCTCGGCGCCACGGGCTGGTGGTTTGCCGACGACATTCGCGCGAACTTAACGTCGCGGATCGCGGGGCATCAATCGGCCGAAACCGAGAAGGCCTATGCGGAGCTCGTCAAGGTGCGCGCCGAAAAGCGCAAGGCGGAAGAGGCGGCAGAGGAGGCCCACAAGGCGCTCGAAGCGGAGCGGGCTCGTCGTCTAGCGCTCGAATCCAGCGCCGGCAACGCCGGTGACAAGCTCGCTGAAGAGGTGAGCGCGCGCCGCGCCGCCGAGGCTGCCGTCGATACGCTCCGGGAAGAGCTCAGGCGCAAGCAGGCCGCTCTCGACGCCGCCATCGAGGCCAAGCGCGTCAGCGAGGAGAAGCTCGCCGTCAAATCGGCGGCAACGGAAGCGCCCCCGCAGGCAAGTGCTCCCGTCGTTGCGCAGGACAGCATCCCACCGCCCGCCGCGAGCGGAATCGAGACCTCCGCCACGCGCCCCGCATCGGAGACCGAGGGCTCCGCCAGTACGACGTCGTCGGCGCTCGACGGTAACGACGCGGATGTGTCTGCCGCGCCGCGCCGTTCCCGGCGGCCGGTGGCCTCGGCCAAGAAGCCTCAGCCCGTCTTCCCGAGCCTTCCTGCCAAATCCAAGTATCCGCTTTACGTGCTGGATGTGAAGCAGACGTGGCCCTATAGCGGCTGGGCGACCCGGTAGCGTCCAAAACCGCCTGCCCCCCTGTTCCCGGCGGAACAGCGCCGGGCGGCGTTCTCCATCACATTGCCCCACGATCGGTTGCTGCAGGCTTGCCGCGAGGCGGGCCGGTTGCGGGCGGCATGATCAGAACCGTCCGCGCGCAAGCGCGACATCCGTCATGCATTCACAAGAAGGAAAAGGGGCGCGATCATGTCCAGAAAGCCTTCCATTGTTTTCCTCGGGCTTCTCGTCGGAGCCATGAGCCTGCCGTCGAGCTTCGCTGCCGCAAATTCGCTGGGTGCCGCAGGTGGCATCAACGCGCGCTCGGACGCCGCCACGCACAAGGTCGCCAGCACCACGGCGACGGCGGCGCAGAAGAAAAAGATGGCTGCTCTCAAGAAGAAGAAATTGCAGCAGCAGCAGGCCGCTCAAGCCGCCAAGGCCAAGAAGCTCCAGGAAGCCCAGGCGCTCAAGGCGCAGCAGGAGCAGCAGAATAAGAAGTGGTACGAGGACGACCGCGACCGCGGGCTCGATATTGCTTCAGAGTATGCGCCGAAGACGATCGCGCGCATCCGCGACAAGAAGTACATCGCCAAAGGCGACACCGTCAGCACCGGCAACGGCAACAGGGGCTGGCAGCACTACATGGACAAGTATTACGCGCGCTGACGATCTCTCTCGGGACGACGCTATCAGCGGAGGGGCTTTCGGGCTCCTCCGCGTAAGTTTGTGAGGGACCGACGAGAGCGCATTTTTTTGTTTCTCGAAGCGCGCCATCTCTTCTTTTTTGCTCCATGTCCGCCGTCATCGCGAAGCGATGCTCCGCATCGACAGGCGGCCATGGCGTTAAAAAAAAGCAACTCAACCCGGCCTTCGCCGCGTTAGGCTCTCTCCCTATTCGAGAGGTGAACGTGGCGGCGATCACCCCTTGATGAGGTCGAGCCACTCATCCTCGGTCAGCACCGTGACGCCGAGCTTCTGGGCGTTGGTGAGCTTCGAGCCCGCGTCCGTGCCGGCAACCACGTAATCGGTCTTGGCGGATACGGAGCCTGCGACCTTTGCACCGAGCCGTTCGGCTGTGGCTTTTGCCTCGTTGCGTCCCATGCGCTCGAGCTTCCCCGTGAAGACGACAGTCTTGCCTGTCACGGGCGACGTGATAGCCGCCGGACGCTCGTAGGGTGCAACCGTGACATGGGCCAGGAGATCGTCGAGGGCCTCGATGTTGTGGGGCTCCGAGAAGAAGTCGACCAGCGCGTCGACGA
>CAZDUD010000075.1:0-17423 GCA_964508485.1 uncultured Hyphomicrobium sp.
GATTTCCTGATCGGCAACACCTACGGCAAGTACCTCGAGCGCGACACCGGCACGCCGCTGATCCGCATCGGCTTCCCGATCTTCGATCGCCACCACCACCACCGCTATCCGGTATGGGGCTATCAGGGCGGCCTCAACGTCCTGGTCACGATCCTCGACAAGATCTTCGACGAGATCGACCGCACGACCAACGTGCCTGCCAAGACGGACTACAGCTTCGACATCATTCGCTGACGTCGCACACCCGCCCCGGTCTCGGAGGAGAGCTCCATGAGCACGCTATCGAGCAAGATCCAGGACGTCTTCGACGAGCCCGGGTGCGGGAAAAATCAGGCGAAGTCGGAGAAGGAGCGGAAGAAGGGCTGCACCAAGCAACTGGCCCCCGGTGCGGCCGCCGGCGGATGCGCGTTCGACGGCGCCAAGATCGCGCTCCAGCCGATCGTGGACGTCGCTCACCTCGTGCACGGACCTATCGCCTGCGAGGGCAACTCGTGGGACAATCGCGGCGCCAAGTCGTCCGGCTCGCGGCTCTACCGGACCGGCTTCACCACGGACATGAACGAGACCGACGTCGTGTTCGGCGGCGAGAAGCGGCTGTTCAAGTCGATCAAGGAGATCATCGCCAAGTACGATCCGCCGGCGGTGTTCGTCTATCAGACGTGCATCCCCGCCATGATCGGCGACGACATCGGCGCGGTCTGCAGGCAGGCGTCCGAGAAGTTCGGCAAGCCGGTGATTCCCGTCATCTCACCGGGTTTCGCCGGCGCCAAGAATCTCGGCAACAAACTCGCCGGCGAGGCGATCCTCGACCATGTCATCGGCACCGAGGAGCCGGACTACACGACCCCTTACGACATCAATATTATCGGCGAGTACAACTTAGCCGGCGAGCTGTGGCAGGTGAAGCCGCTGCTCGATGAGCTCGGCATCCGCATCCTCTCCTGCATCTCGGGCGACGGGCGCTATCACGAGGTCGCAAGCGCGCACCGCGCCAGGGCCGCGATGATGGTTTGCTCCAAGGCGATGATCAACATCGCCCGCAAGATGGAGGAGCGCTACGGGATTCCGTTCTTCGAGGGCTCGTTCTACGGCGTTTCCGATATGAGCGAGTCGCTGCGCCAGATCGCGACGCTGCTCGTCGCGCGCGGCGCTCCCGCCGATCTGATCGGCCGGACGGAGGCCGTGGTTCAGCGCGAGGAAGCACGCGCCTGGGCGCGGATCGCGCCCTTCAAGCCCCGCTTCGCGGGTAAGCGCGTGCTGCTGATCACGGGCGGCGTGAAGTCCTGGTCGGTGGTGTCGGCGCTTCAGGAGGCCGGCCTCGAGATCGTCGGCACCAGTGTCAAGAAGTCCACCAAGGAGGACAAGGAGAGGATCAAGGAGATCATGGGCGACGATGCCCATATGATCGACGACATGACGCCGCGCGAGATCTTTAAGATGCTGAAGGAGGCGCGCGCCGACATCATGCTGTCGGGCGGCCGGTCCCAGTTCGTGGCCTTGAAGGCCAAGATGCCGTGGCTCGACATCAACCAGGAGCGCCACCACGCCTATGCCGGATACGAGGGCATCGTCGATCTCGTGCATGAGATTGACAAGGCGCTGTCGAGTCCGATCTGGGAGCAGGTGAGGAAGCCCGCGCCTTGGGAGAGCGCCGCCGGGACCGCCGCGCCGATCGAGGATACTCAGCCGGCCGTCGACCAGGCGGCATGAGGTAGCGATGGCCAAAGTCTCCACCTCGCAAAAGGCGTGCACCGTAAACCCGCTCAAGATGAGTCAGCCAATCGGAGGCGCGCTGGCGTTCATGGGGCTCAAAGACGCCATGCCCCTGCTGCATGGATCGCAAGGCTGCACGTCGTTCGGGCTCGTGCTCTTCGTGCGCCACTTCCGGGAGTCCATCCCGCTCCAGACGACGGCGATGAGCGAGGTTGCGACGGTGCTCGGCGGTTTTGAGAACGTCGAGCAGGCCATTCTCAACATCGTGAAGCGCACGAAGCCCGCCATTATCGGCATTTGCTCGACGGGCGTCACCGAGATCAAGGGCGACGACGTCGACGGCTTCATCCGACTGGTGCGGGCGCGCCACCCCGAGCTCGACGATACTGCCATCGTCTATGTCTCCACGCCCGATTTCAAGGATGCCTTCCAGGACGGCTGGGAGAAGGTGGTCCTGAAGCTCGTTACCGAGCTGGTCGCTGTGCCGGCGCCGGGTGCCATCCGCAGCACGCGCCGCATCAACGTGTTGCCCGGCTGCCATCTGACACCCGGCGACCTGGAGGAGCTGCGGGAGATCATCGAGGCATTCGGCCTGGAGCCGCTGTTTCTCCCTGATCTTTCGGGATCGCTCGACGGGCATGTGCCGGAGGACTTCACCCCGACCACGCTCGGCGGCATCTCTCTGCCCGAGATTGCCGGTATGGGGTCGTCGGCCTGGACCATTGCAGTCGGCGAGCAGATGCGCGCGGCCGTGCACGCGCTTGAGACGAAGGCAGGCGTTCCGTTCACGCTGTTCGACCGCCTCACGGGACTTGCCCCCAACGACGATCTGATGGCGCTGCTCTCGCGCGTCTCGGGCCGGCCGGTGCCCGCGAAGTACCGCCGCCAACGCGGCCAGCTCGTCGATGCGATGCTGGACGGTCATTTCTTCTTCGGCGGCAAGCGCGTCGCCATCGGCGCCGAGCCGGACCTCCTCTGGAGCACGGCAAGCTGGCTTGCCGATATGGGCTGCGAGATCGCCGCCGCCGTCACCACGACGACCTCACCCGTGCTCGAGCGGGTGCCCGTCGACGAGGTCCTAATCGGCGACCTTGAGGATCTGGAGCGGCGCGCGGCGGATTGCGACCTCCTGCTCACGCATTCCCACGGGCGGCAGGTGGCCGAGCATCTCGACATTCCGTTCTATCGGCTCGGGATCCCGACATTCGACCGGCTCGGTGCTGCCCATCAGGTATCGGTCGGATACCGCGGCAGCCGCGATCTTGTGTTCGAGATCGGGAACATCTTCATTGCCGGCGCGCATGAGCCGGATCCGGATACATGGCGACAGACGGGGCGACAGACGGGGCGGCAAGCCGATGCGGACGGTTTCGGTGCGGCGGCTCAGGCTTATTAGCGCGGAAGCTGGCGCGCGAGAGGTGGAGAGAAGGGAAGAGAGAGGCAGTATGAAAGTCGCATTTGCCACTCAGGATCTTAAGCGCGTGGACGCTCACTTCGGCTGGGCGAAGAACATAGCGATCTACGAGATCTCACCCGAGGGACACAACTTCCTGGAGGCCGTCCAGTTCGACGGCGATCTTCAGGAGGATGGCAACGAGGATAAGCTCGCGCCGAAGATCGAGGCGATTCACGATTGCGCCATCCTCTACGTGGCGGCGATCGGCGGATCTGGTGCGGCGCGCGTGGTCGCCAAGAACATCCATCCCATCAAGGTGACAGAACCCGAGGATATCGGCTTGTTGCTCGACAAGCTTTGCGGCGTTCTCAAGGGCACGCCGCCGCCCTGGCTCCGCAAGGCGCTTCTCAAGGGCAAGGAGCGCACGCTCGATATCGAGGATGAGGTGGAGCATGTCTGAAGCTGTTGTGACCGAGAGCAGACCCGTCGTCGAGCGGCCCTTCGTCAAGGAGCTGATCAAGCAGTGGCGCGCGCAGGACATGCACGGCGCCTGGGAGGGAAAGAGCGACCTCGATCTGCTCGAGCCCTACATTCTCGACAAGGAGAAGCGGCGGCAAATCCCGATCATGGGCGATCCGGACCCCGAGACGCTATGGCGGCTCGAGCTTTTCTACAACGCGGTAGGTCTCGCCATCGAGCGCGAGACCGGCATCATGGTCTCGCCGATGATGAAGATGCACCACGAGGGCTTCGGCCGCATGGTTCTGACCGCAGGACGCCTTGTCGTGGTGAACAAGCACCTGCGTGACGTTCACCGCTTCGGCTTTCCGAGCATGGAGAAGCTCGCCGAGGAGGGCGAGAAATTCGTCGCCTCGGCGGTCGAGATGATCGGCAAGTTCCCGGAGGTCGCCAAGTGGTGACGGGGGCGTCCTTCCGTCAACTCGGCTCAAAGTGAAAGGAGAAGATCTGTGGCTGACATTGAGGCGCTCAAGGCGGACATCAAGAAGCTATCCGCCAAGGCGGTCAACATGAAGATGAACCTTCACGATCTCGCCGAGGATCTTCCGGTCAACTGGACCACCATCCTGACGGTCGCCCAGGAGACATACGACTCCTACAAGGCGCTTGAGGAAGCGCGCGCGGCCCTTAAGGCTGCGGAAGCACAGGCCGCCTAGCCGCCGGGAGGGGTTGAATGTTCACGACGCGCGGCGGCAAGCAATGGGTTCCGGAGTACCTTGTCTCGATCAATGGCGAGACGTGCATCGGCTGTGGTCGCTGTTTCAAGGTCTGCGGCCGCGACGTTATGCATCTCAAGGGTGTCAACGAGGAGGGGGCACTCGTCGAGTGCACCGGTGACGACGAGGATGACGACGAGTTCGTCCGCAAGGTCATGATCCTGGACGCACCCGAGAACTGTATCGGCTGCCGGGCCTGCTCGCGCGTGTGTCCGAAGAATTGCCAGACGCACGAGAGCGCCGTTGCGCTCGCGACGTGAGGAATGCCGATGACCCGTGGAGCGACGCAGAGGGAAACGACCGTGTCGGATCGCGCTGCGCAAAGGGCGCTCGGCACTCCGGAGCGCGAGGCCCGTAAGAGCGCGAACGCCGGCGCAGCTCTCTATCGGCATCTCACGGGTTTCGATCCGGACGAAGCCGATGTCGGAAGCGCTTGGGCCTTTGATCGTCATGTCTTCGCGTCAATTCTCGCCGTGGCGGCAACGGAAGGCGGCCACATAAACGAGCGCGCAGGGCTCACGGCAGACGATCTTGCGCTTCTTTTTGCGCGCTGGTTTCCGGATTTGACCCATCTCGTTCTTGCCTGGTCGCCGGTAAACACGACCGCCGAAGAGGCGGAGGTGGGGGCGGTGCGCGGGCTGCTCTCGCTCAACTGCTCGACGGGAGGAGAGGAAGGACGGTGGCTTACGCGGATGGTTGCGCGGCGCGCGCTCGAGCCCAACCACCTCTGGGAGGATTTGGGACTGCGCAATCGCGGCGAGCTGACGCGCCTTATGCAGCGTCACTTCGCCCCCCTCTACGAGCGCAACACACGCAACATGCGCTGGAAGCGGTTCTTCTACCGGCAACTCTGTGAGGATGACGGCTTCCTGATGTGTGCGACGCCGGTCTGCACGGACTGCAATGATTTCGAGCTGTGTTTTGGCGAGGAGAACGGCGAGAGCCGCCTTGCCCGGCGCAACCGCGAGCAAGGCCGCGTTGCGGCGCAGGAAGGCAAAATGGTGGCGATGCCATCGTCGTTTATCGGGGCCTAGCTGATGATGTTCGAGACGACCAAGATTTTTTCCGAGATTCCGGAGGCGGTCGTCGAGTGGCGCACCGATACCATCGGCGAGGAGGAGACCGGCTGCCCGTGGCACGATTGCCAGGTTCTCCTGCGCCGCGTCGGCCTACGCCCCACGCGGCAGCGCCTGCTCCTCGGCTGGATCCTCTTTTCCAAGGGCGACCGGCACGTCACTGCCGAGATGGTGCATGCGGAAGCCGAGAAGGCGCAGATCCCCGTGTCACTCGCTACGGTCTACAACACGCTCAACCAGTTCACGAAGGCCGGGCTGCTGCGTCAGATCGGCGTCAGCGGGCCGAGGGCCTTCTTCGATACCAATCCGAGCGCGCATCACCACTTCATCATCGATGGCGAGGAAACGCCGATCGACATCCCGCAGTCGGACTCTGTCGTCGTGTGTGGGATGCCCGGAGCACCGGACGGCTTCGAGATCGCCCGAGTCGATGTCGTGGTGGCCTTGCGGCGGAAGGTCCAAGACGGGGAATGATGAGAATGGCACGGACAGGCACATGTTGCGAAGGGACAACGCCATGATCGTCTGCTCGTGCAATGTCGTCACCGAACACGACATCGAGGACGCGCTGATCGAGATCCTGAACCAGCCGGATGCTCCGATCCCAACGCCCGGCATCGTCTATCGTCATCTTAGGAAACGCATGAATTGCTGCGGCTGCGCACCCGTCGCGGTCGATGCGATCTATCGGCAGGTCGAATTGCTTGAAGCGAAGGGAATGATCTCGCCCTACATCTGCGCGAGGGCCCGCATCCGGCTTTCCGCGTTTCTCTATTTCGGGCGCTTTGTGGAGAAGCGCGCCGCCTGCGCGTGTGGAGGGCCGGAGGCGTGTGATGCCTCGGCGATTGACTGGCCTGAGCCGAGACGGCAGCCATCCAACGCGCTCTGATCGACATCAGAATATGCAAGGAACGCGACACGCTGCTTCTCGTCGCGAACCCGACGTTGTTCGGATCACAACATCGGATATCGTAAGAAAAGTCGCTTTTTATCAATAAGTTATTGCGACCACCAAGAAGTGGCACGGTCGTTGCTCCTGCTTATAAGCAGATGCCTCAAGCAAGGGAGCAGTTGTCCGATGATTGACCTCACACCCGAAGCTGCCAATGCCGTCAAGGCTGCCATGTCGCGCGCCGGTAACATGGAGGGCGGGTTGCGCATCTCCGTCCAGACCGGCGGCTGCAACGGCTACAAATATCTGATTGGGCTCGATGCCGAGCCGCGCTCTGACGATGCGGTGATCGAGACCGAGGGCGTCAAAGTCTTCGTCGATCCGGAGTCGAAGCCGCTTCTGACGGGGATGCGCGTGGGCTTCGTCGACAGTCTCAACGGGTCGGGTTTCACCTTCGACAATCCTAATGCCGCCTCGAAGTGCGGATGCGGCAAGTCGTTCGGCTGATCTCAAACGTTCACGTGAGGGAATCCATGCTGGATAGCACCGGCAATCTGCAAGATGTCGCTCGGCCAACAGTCGGCTCACCGTCGGGGCGTCGCGAAGGGGCGAAGGCGCTTTCTGCTGGCACTGACACGCTCGACCGGATCGTGCTGATAGAGAAAGCGATCGAAGACATTCGGCCCTATCTCCAGCGCGACGGCGGAGACTGCGAGCTCGTCGACGTCAGCGGCAATACCATCTACGTCAAGCTCAGGGGAGCGTGCGTCGGCTGCCATATGGCTTCGGTGACGATCTCGGGAGTTCAGGAGCGCTTGATAGCGAAGCTCGGAGTGCCTCTACGCGTCATTCCGGTCGGTTGACGGACGTTTCGTCGGGAGGCTTCAGGGCGATCATGACGATCTACCTCGACAATAACGCCACCACGCGGGTCGACCCCCGCGTCATCGATGCGATGCTGCCGTATTTCTACGACGCCTACGGCAACCCGTCTTCCAAGCACTCGGTCGGATCTGCGGCGCAGTCCGCCATCCGCGGCGCGCGTGCAGATGTGGCGGCCCTGATCGGAGCGCAAGATGCGCAGGAGATCATCTTCACGTCGGGCGGAACGGAAAGTATCAGCACGGCGATTCTCTCGGCGCTCGAAGTCAATCCCAGCCGTCGCACGATCGTGATCAGCGCAGTCGAGCATTCGGCCGTCTTGAACCTTTGCGAGTGGCTGCGGAAGGCGAGATCTGTGCTTGTCGAGATCGTTCCGGTCGATGAGAACGGCGCACTCGATATGTCCGCGTATGAGGCGGCCCTCACGGAGGATGTGGCCGTTGTGTCCCTGATGTGGGCGAACAACGAGACCGGCGTGATTTTTCCGATCGCGGAGCTGGCGCAGAAAGTGAAAGCCGTCGGCGCGCTGTTCCACGCGGATGCGGTTCAAGCCGTCGGCAAGGTTCCGATCGACGTCAAGTCGACGGCGGTCGACATGCTCTCGCTCTCGGGACACAAGCTCCATGCCCCGAAGGGCGTGGGGGCCCTCTATGTGCGGCGCGGCATGCGCTTCCAGCCGCTGCTCAACGGCGGCCAGCAGGAACGCCGACGCCGAGGCGGCACCGAGAACGTGGCGGGTATCGTAGCGCTGGGCGTCGCATCGCGTATTGCGGCGGAGGTCATGGCGCACGATAGCGCGCGCATCCGCGCCATGCGCGATAGACTGGAAATAGAGCTCGTCAGCCGCGTGGGCGGCCGTTGCTTTGTGGCCGGCAAGCAGGAACCCCGGATTTCGAATACAAGCGACATCGTGTTCGAGGGCGTCGAGGCCGAGGATGTGGTTCTCCTTCTCGACAAGGCGGGTCTTTGTGTGTCGCCTGGCGCAGCCTGCTCGGCAGGTGCTTTCGAGCCTTCGCACGTGCTCCTCGCGATGGGCGTGGCGAAGGATATCGTTCGCGGCGGCATCCGCTTCTCGCTCTCTCGCGACACCACCGAAGCGGATGTCGATGCCGCGCTTGCGATAGTCCCGGAGATCGTCGCCAAGCTTCGTGGAAGCGCGCCCGTCGTATCGGAGGGCGCATTACCTGTGCGCGATGCCGCCCATGCATGAGGCTCATCCAGGCCGGCATGACGGGCAGGATGCGTGGGGGCGGTCGCGCATCGTGCTCAACGACACTACGCTTCGCGATGGCGAGCAGGCGCCGGGTGTCGCTTTCACGGCAGATGAGAAGGTGGCGATTGCGCGCGCGCTTGCGCAGGCCGGTGTTTCCGAGATCGAGGTCGGCACCCCTGCCATGGGCGCCGAGGAGATCGCGGCGATCCGTGCCGTTGTCGAGGCCGACTTGCCTTTGACGGCGATCGCCTGGTGCCGGATGCGCGAGGGGGATGTCGACGCGGCGCGGGAGACGGGCGTCGGCATGGTCAACCTCTCCGTGCCGGTCTCGGACGTCCAGATCGCGGCCAAGCTTCGCGGCGGGCGCGAGCAGGTTCTCGAGCGTTTGCGTCGTGTTGTCGGATATGCGCGCGATGCCGGCTTTGAAGTTTCCGTTGGAGGTGAGGATTCGTCGCGGGCCGACGTGGATTTTCTGGTGGCCGTTATTGCGGCAGCCGAGAGAGCCGGCGCCCGGCGGTTTCGCATCGCCGATACGCTTTCGGTTCTCGACCCGTTTTCGGCCCACGCGCTCGTTGCGAGCCTTCGTAAGGAGACTGAAGTCGATCTTGAGATTCACGCGCATGACGACCTCGGCCTCGCGACGGCGAATACGCTCGCGGCCATTAACGCCGGTGCGACGCATGCGTCCGTCACCGTGATCGGTCTCGGCGAGCGTGCCGGCAATGCACCTCTGGAAGAGGTCGCGGTGGCGTTGAAACAGATCCATGGAATCGAGACCGGCATCATCATGACGGAGCTCGGGCGCGTTGCGGAGGTCGTGTCGGCGGCTGCGCAGCGGCCGGTACCGCCGAACAAGGCCATCGTCGGCGCCCACGTGTTTACGCACGAGTCCGGGATTCATGTCGACGGACTGATCAAGGATCTCAGGACCTACCAGGCTCTCGATCCCGCGCTGCTCGGCCGGTCCCATCGCTTTGTGATCGGCAAGCACTCGGGGCTTTCCGCGATCGCTGCGCTTCTTTCCGATCTGAGGCTCGATGCAAGCCCAGCAGAGAGAAGCGCCATACTCGCGCGCGTGCGGGCCGATGCGGTCGCATCGAAACGGCCCATATCGGCCGAGGGGCTCAGATCCATCTGGCGCGAAATTCGTCGTGGGGCAGAAGGGCGGACCTAGTCATGCAATCTGGAACGATCACGGGCGACAGCATCCTCGGACGGCTTCGAGCGGCATCGTCGGCCGAGGATTTCTTCACGCTTCTCGGCGTCGCCTATGATGCGCGGATCGTCAACGTCTCGCGGCTCCACATTCTGAGGCGCATGGGCGAATACCTTGCCAAGGAGGATTTCGATGGGCTCGCCGATGGCGTCATCGCGGATCGCTGCAAGGCAACGCTCGAGCGCGCCTACGCCGATTTCGTTGCCTCTTCTCCGCTCGATCAGCGGGTGTTCAAGGTTCTGAAGGAGGCTGTTGCGCCCAAGCAATCTGGCACGTTCGTGCCGCTGGACGCCCTCTTCAAATGACCGCTCGCGCGACATCGGCGGCGGCTGTCGGCTTTCCGACACGGAATGTCGGACCCCGCATGTCAGGAATAGGAGGATCGCTTGACGTCGATCAAGCAATCTCACGCGAAAGGCCGAGTTTCCGCAGCGGATGCGCCTTCCACGCGACTGGTATGACACTTGCTCTTTTAGGAGCAGGGCGCCGCCGAGGCGGCGAGGCATTCCGGAGTTGAACCCATGCACATCGTCGTTTGCATCAAGCAGGTTCCCGACTCCGCGCAGATCCGCGTCCATCCGGTGACGAACACGATCATGCGCCAGGGCGTGCCGACGATCGTCAATCCGTACGATCTCTTCGCTGTCGAGGAAGCGCTCCAGCTTCGCGAAAAACATGGCGGAACGATCACGGTGCTAACCATGGGTCCGCCGATGGCGGAGGACAGTCTGCGCAAGGTGCTGACGTTCGGCGTCGACCGCGCGGTGCTTCTGACGGATCGCGTGTTCGCCGGCTCCGATACGCTCGCGACGACCTATGCGCTCGCGAGCGCGATCCAAAAGATCGCGGAGACCTACGGCCCGGTTGACGTGGTTTTTACGGGCAAGCAAACGATCGACGGCGATACTGCACAGGTTGGGCCAGGCATTGCGAAGCGGCTCGGCGTGCGCCAGCTCACCTACATTTCGCGTATCGCCGCGCTCGACTTGGGCGAGGGGACGATCGAGGTCGAGCGTCGCTGCGAGAGCGGCGTGCAGGTGCTGTGCACGAAGCTCCCCTGTCTTATCACGATGCTGGAGGGCACCAACCAGATCCGCCGCGGCGCCATGGCCGATGCGCTCCGCGCGGCGCGGGCCGAGATCGTAAAGTGGGGCGCGCGCGACGCCGGCATCGCGGAGGTCGCCAAGTGCGGCCTCAAGGGATCGCCGACCATCGTCAAGCGCGTCTTTGCTCCGCAGCCTCGTATTGAGAAGGCCACCTTCGTCGAGCCCGGCGAGCAGCCGCCTGCGGAAGCTCTGATCGCCGAGATATTCGCACGTGCACCTAAGCTCGAAAGCACGCTCGAAACGCTTGTTCGCGAATTCTGAGCAGGGAGACAAGAGCACAATGAGCGAGCCCCCGAAACAGAACACGCAGCTCCCGAGTCGCGCGGGCGCTAAGAAGGAGCTGCCCGAGCACTTCAAGGGCTATAAGCACGTTTGGGTCTTCGTCGAACAGGAACGGGGCGAGGTCCATCCCGTTTCGTGGGAGCTACTGGGCGAGGGCCGTAAGCTCGCCGATAAGCTTGGCGTGGAACTCGCGGCCGTTGTGTTCGGCCCAGCGGACGGCGCGCCGCAGAACGCTGCCAAGGAGGCTCACTGCTATGGCGCCGACCTCGCTTATGTCGTCGCCGACGACAAACTTAGGGACTATCGTAATGAACCCTATACGAAGGCGCTGACCGATCTCGTCAATACCTACAAACCCGAGATCCTTCTACTCGGCGCGACGACGCTAGGACGCGATCTTGCTGGGGCTGTTGCAACCACCCTGCTTACCGGGCTCACGGCGGACTGCACGGCGCTCGATGTCGATGGAGATGGGTCGCTGGCCGCAACGCGTCCGACTTTCGGCGGATCGCTCCTTTGCACGATCTACACGCTCAACTACCGCCCGCAGATGGCGACCGTGCGCCCGCGTGTCATGGCCATGCCGGAGCGCGTCGAAGGCAAGGAAATTCGGATCATCGAGCATCCCCTCGCGCTCGTCGAGGACGACATCGTGACCAAGGTGCTCGCGTTCCTGCCCGACCGCGAGCAGGGGAAGTCCAACCTCGCCTATGCCGATGTCGTCGTCGCCGGCGGGCTCGGACTTGGATCGTCGGAGAACTTCCAACTCGTGCGCCAGCTCGCTGTCGTGCTCGGCGCCGAGTATGGCTGCTCGCGTCCGCTGGTCCAGAAGGGCTGGCTCACCGCGGACCGGCAGATCGGCCAGACGGGCAAGACGATCCGGCCGCGACTCTACATCGCCGCCGGCATCTCGGGAGCGATCCAGCATCGCGTCGGCGTGGAGGGTGCCGATCTCATTGTCGCGATCAACACCGACAAGAACGCGCCGATCTTCGACTTTGCGCACGTTGGGATTGTCACAGATGCCATCCGACTTCTGCCGGCCCTCACGGAAGCCTTCCGAGCACGGCTTTCGCCCCACGGGCGCGACCGCATGGCGAGCTAGGAGGACGCAATGATCGACGAAAAGTTCGATGCGATCGTAGTCGGCGCCGGCATGGCGGGAAACGCAGCGGTGCTCACGCTCGCGCAGCGCGGGCTCAAGGTGCTGCAGCTCGAGCGCGGCGAGTATCCGGGCTCGAAGAACGTACAAGGGGCGATACTCTACGCAGACATGCTCGAAAAGCTCATCCCGGACTTCCGGGATGATGCGCCTCTCGAGCGGCACATCGTCGAGCAGCGCTTCTGGATGATGGATGACCGTTCCCACGTTGGTCTCCACTATCGCTCCGACGATTTCAACGAGGAGCGTCCTAACCGCTATACCATCATCCGTGCCGCATTCGACAAGTGGTTCTCCAAGAAGGTTCAGGAAGCGGGAGCCCTAGTGCTCTGCGAGACGACCGTAATCGACCTTCTGCAAAAGGACGACGGCCGGGTGGTTGGCGTACGCACCGATCGCGAAGGCGGGAAGATCCTGGCCGATGTCGTGGTGTTGGCCGAGGGCGTGAGCGGGCTTGTCGGCACGCGTGCAGGCCTGCGCGACATCCCGAAGCCTGCAAATGTCGCGCTCGCCGTTAAGGAGATGCATTTCTTGCCGTCCGAGATCATTGAGGCGCGCTTCAACCTTAAAGGGGATGAGGGCACCGTTATCGAGGCGGCCGGCACGATCTCTCGAGGCATGACGGGCATGGGCTTCATCTATGCCAACAAGGAGAGCATCTCAATTGGAATCGGGTGTCTGGTCGCGGACTTCCAGAAGACGGGCGAGACGCCGTATGGGCTGCTGGATCGCTTCAAGCGCCATCCCTCGGTCGCGCCGCTGATCGAAGGCTCGGAGGTCAAGGAGTACGCTGCGCACCTCATTCCTGAAGGTGGCTATAAGGCGGTTCCGCAGCTCTACGGCGATGGATGGGTGGTCGTGGGAGATGCTGCGCAGCTCAATAATGCCGTGCATCGCGAGGGATCGAACCTCGCCATGACGTCGGGGCGCATCGCCGCGGAGGCGATCCACCGGATTAAGGCGCGCCGGGATCCGATGACGGCCGAGAACCTCTCCCTCTACAAGACCTTGCTCGACCAGTCTTTCGTCATGAAAGACCTGAAGAAGCACAAGGATATGCCGGGACTGCTTCATACGCAGTCGCAGAACTTCTTTCTCACCTATCCGCAGCTTGTCTCGAAGGCGATGCAGAATTTCGTGCGCGTCGATGGGGTGCCCAAGATCGAGAAGGAGAAACTCACGTTTAAGTCTTTCATCTCGGCGCGCTCGTGGACTGGTCTATTCTGGGATGTCTTCAGCTTCGCGCGGGCGTGGAGATGAGCACGATGACTTTTTCATCTGCGACAACGGAGCGAAGGAGATCGCAATGACGACAGCTCCTCAAGTGCGTGTCGAGGACAAGCTCTATCAGAACCGCTACCTCGTCGATCCGACGCGCGTCCATATCAAGGTCCGGCCGCACGCGGAGCCGACACCAGCGCTTCTGGCCCTTCTCACGGCCTGTCCCGCCCGCTGCTACGAGCTCAACGACCGCGGGCAGGTAGAGATCACGGCCGACGGCTGCGTCGAATGCGGCACCTGCCGCATTATCGCGGAGCCGTCGGGCGATATCCAGTGGAGCTATCCGCGCGGCGGTTACGGCGTGCTGTTCAAGTTCGGGTAGCTCGCGCTCAGTCCGGGAAAATGCGTGTACGATCGAACTTGCGTTGGTGCCCGTGGTACATTGAACCCGGAATAGTGCCGTAGCGTCCGATCGAAGCGGCAGGAAACGCGCGCCGGCTACGGACACGGGTGGCACCGTCAGGCCGCGCAGGGCTCGCGGCCAATCGACGCTATTATCAACATCAAATATTCTCCCATCTATGGGAAGCTATTGTGTGAGGCCGCGTGCTATCTAGGGGCGGTGTGCAGTTTTCTGCGCACGCCTAAGCAACTGGATAAGTAAGCGTGTTGAAGTTCCGTAGGGACCGCCATTTTTCTTCGATGTGCGCTCGTCTGTAGCCATCGAGAGCTTGTTACATGACATTCGACTTCTGCGTCGTCGGCGGTGGCATTGTCGGGCTTGCGACGGCCATGAAGATTCTCGAGATGCGGCCGGGTGCGAGCCTGCTGCTTCTTGAGAAGGAGGCTCGCGTCGGGGTGCACCAGACCGGGCACAATTCCGGCGTCATCCATGCCGGCATCTACTACACGCCGGGAAGCAACAAGGCGAAATACTGTGTGGCTGGCGCGGCGACCCTGCGTGCGTTCTGCAGCGAGCATCAAGTTCCGTTCGAGATGTGCGGGAAGCTCATTGTCGCGACGAACGCGCTCGAGGAGCAGCGGATCGATGCGCTGTTCGAGCGTGCGACGGCCAACGGGCTCAAGCTCGTGCGGATCGGCGCGGCGGAGCTCCGGGAGCGGGAGCCAAATATTGCTGGCACAGCGGCGCTGCTCAGTCCGGAGACCGGCATTGTCGATTTTGCCCGGGTCTGCGAGACGATGGCGCGGCTGGTCGAAGCGGCCGGCGGGACGGTTGTTCTCGGCACCAAGGTGGACTTCATCCGCGAGTACGGCAACGCGATTGAGATCGGGGCAGGCGAGCGGCGCTGGTCGGCGCGTCAGCTCGTGGTCTGTGCCGGGCTTCAGTCGGACCGGATGGCGCGGCTCGCAGGGCTCAAGGTCGATTTCAAGATCGTACCGTTCCGGGGAGAGTATTTCCTGCTCCCGAAAGAGAAGAACGATATCATCCGACATCTCATCTATCCCGCGCCCGATCCGGCGCTGCCGTTTCTCGGTGTGCATCTGACGCGCATGATCGACGGCGGCGTGACGGTCGGTCCCAATGCGGTGATCGGGTTCGCGCGGGAAGGCTATCCGAAGCTGTCCTTCGATCTCCGGGATACGCTAAGCTTTGCGGGCTTTCCGGGCTTCTGGAAGCTCGTCTGGAAGCATCGCGGGCATGTCGTGCGGGAGCTTCGGGGCTCGCTGTCGCGCGCGGCGTATCTCGAGGCGTGCCGCAAATACTGTCCGAGCCTCGAGCTTGCCGATCTCCTGCCCTACCGCGCGGGCGTGCGGGCGCAGGTCGTGATGCCGAATGGCGATGCGGCCGAGGACTTCCTGTTCCTCGACACGCCGCGCACGCTGCATGTGTGCAATGCGCCGTCCCCGGCCGCCACGTCGTCCATTCCCATCGGTGCGATGATCGCCGAACGTTTGCTCGGGAGGGCTGAGGTTTAGCTGCTCACACGCCGACGGCGTGGCGTGCGGTCGACTGGTCCAGGTAGGCGTCGAAGCAGGCGCAGACGCTACGCACGAAGGGGCGGCCGCGCTCGGAGATGCGGAAGCCGTCCGACGTGGGCTCGGTGATGCCGTCGCGATCCGACTCGAGGAGAAGGCGTCCTTCCTCGATCAGGGGCTCGGCGTCAGTGCCGAAGCGTGCGCGCAGGTCCGTCTCCGAAAATGTGAGATCGCACATCAGGCGCTCGATGATGTGGGCACGGATGCGGTCGTCGCCGGTGAAGGCCACACCGCGCACGGTGCCGAGACGGCGCTTTGCGACCTGGGCCTCGTAGTCAGCAACGCGGGCGGCGTTCTGTGCGTAGCCTTGTGGGAAGCGACTGATGGCGGAGGCGCCGAGGCCGATCAGGGCATCGGCGGAGTCGGTCGTGTATCCTTGGAAATTACGGTTCACGGGGCCTGTAGCCAGCGGATCCGTCGGCTTCGCGAAGTGGTCGAGCCCGACGCGCACATAGCCGTGCGCGATCAGCTTACGCGCGATCCTGTTGGCCTGGCCGAGCCGGTCGGCGGGGCCCGCGAGCGTGCGCTCGTCGATCAGGCGCTGGTGACGGATCTTCTCAGGAAGATGCGCGTAGCCGAACACGGCGATGCGGTCGGGTTCGAGGTCGAGCACCTGCTCGACCGTGCGCGCGACGCTCGATTGGGTCTGGCCGGGCAGGCCGTAGACGAGGTCGATGTTGAGCGAGGGAATACCCGCTTCGCACAGGAGCGCGACGACGCGCGCCGTCACGTCGTAGGGTTGATGGCGGTTGATGGCCTGCTGCACGGCCGGGTCGAAATCCTGCACGCCGATGGAGACGCGGTTGACGCCGGCCCGACGGAATGCAGAAACCCGATCCGGATCCATGAAGCGGGGGTCGATCTCGACGGCGAACTCAGCCTCCTTGTCGATCTCGAACATCTCTCGGGTCTGGTCGGCCAGGGCCACGATCTGATCGCTCGTGAGCGCGTTCGGCGATCCGCCACCCCAATGCAGGTGCGTGATGCGGTGCGACGCGGGGACGAGGGCTGCGACGTGCGCCATCTCGTCGCTGAGCGATTCGAGATATGCGGCGATCGGCTGCGGACTGTTCACGACCGTGGTCGCGCATCCGCAGTACCAGCAGAGCGCGCGGCAGAACGGAATGTGGGTGTAGAGCGAGATGGCCGCGTTCGCCGGAAGGCCGGCAATCCAAGCGGCGGCCTCGCGCGGTCCAACGGCGGGGCTGAAGTGCGGAGCGGTCGGATAGCTCGTGTAGCGCGGCACGGGCGCCGCATAGCGTTCGGCCAGACCTCTGAGGGCTGCGGCTTGCATGTATGGCCCTATCTTCAATCCCGGAGATGTTTTGTTCTTAACGCTGCCCGTTTCGTCGCAGCTTGATCGCAATCAAGGCTTGCAGGCCCCGCTGCTCACAGTGTCGTCCACGGTGAATTTTCGCATCGGGCGAGGGGCTGATGAAAGCAACCAGCGAAGAGGTAATCGCGGTCTCGGCCGCCGGGGCGCTGTTGGCCTCGGCGATCGGCGTATCGATCGGAGGGCTGTTGGCGTTCGCCGGTCTCGACGAGGTCATCCGGCTGCACGGAGCCTTGCTGCTCATCGCGAGCGCAGGGGCTGCGCTCTACATAATGTCGCATCCCCGCGAGGGCGGTGAGGCCGAGCAGGCCCAATACATGGACGGGCCGATCAAGTTTGCGACTCTTGCGGCCGTGTTCTGGGGGGTCGTCGGGTTCCTGGTCGGCGATGTCATCGCTTGGCAGCTTGCCTTCCCGGCCCTTAACTTCGATCTCCCGTGGACAAACTTCGGACGGCTTCGTCCGCTGCACACGTCGGCCGTCATCTTCGCGTTCGGCGGTAACGTGCTGCTTGCGACGTCGCTCTATGTCGTGCAGCGCACAAGCCGTGCGCGGCTCGCCGGCTACTGGACGCCGTGGTTCGTGGTCTATGGCTATCAGCTCTTCATCGTGCTCGCGGCTACAGGCTATGTGCTTGGCGTAACGCAGAGCAAGGAGTACGCCGAGCCCGAATGGTACGTGGATCTGTGGCTGACCGTC
>CAZDUD010000076.1:0-17343 GCA_964508485.1 uncultured Hyphomicrobium sp.
CTCGAGGCGGACGGCGGAAAGATCGACGGCGGGCTCGTGGTGAGCTCGGGCGCGGTCCCGTTTTTTGTTTCTCCGTCCCGACGCGTTGCGCCGGAGACACAAGTGTCGGTGGACAGTGGGGACAGCACCGCTTTGCTCTTGTTTGCTTAACCTCTCTACGCTTTCCTCACCAGATAGGGAGCCGCCCGCGCCTGATGGCGCGCGGGCGCAGTTGGCGTGGGGGATGTATCCATGGCGTTGATCAAGCGAACGATGCGTACGCTTCTTGCCGGCGCAGCGCTTGCGGGCTTTTCGGGCGCCGCCCTCGCCGATGGATACAGCGTCAAGGACACCCCCGTCGATGAGGGGCGCAAGCTGAACTTCTCCGTCACCCTCGGCGCGACAAGCGACTATGTCTTCCGCGGCATCTCGCAGACCTCCGAGGATCCGGCGGCCCAAGGTTCGTTCGACCTTTCGTATGGCATTTTCTATGCTGGCGTCTGGGGCTCCAACGTCGATTTCGACGATGCGCCGCCTGCGAGCGCTGAGGTCGACTTCTACGCCGGCATCAAGCCCACCTTGGGCGCTGGCCCGTTCTGGGGTCCGATCACGCTTGATTTCGGCGTCATCTACTACGCCTATCCTGGCGCCGACGATGGTGGCGCGGAACTCGACTACGTCGAGCTGAAGGCGGGTTACAGCATGGAGTCGCCTTGGATCAAGGGTCTCACCAGCGGCACCACCGTTTACTGGTCCGATGATTACACCCTTGAGACGGGCGAAGTGTTCACGGTTGAAAGCAGCGCCTCCTATGCCTTGCCGCAAGTCGGCATCGTCAGCCCCTCGATCTCGGGCGTCTACGGAACCGTTTATGGCCACTCTGACGAGGGCTTCACCGTCGGCGGCGGCACCGAGGACGAGTACAGCTACTGGAACGCCGGCCTGACGCTGGCCGTCGAGAAATTCTCGTTCGATTTCCGCTACTGGGACAGCGATATTGATATCGTAACCCCGGGCGCAGGCGCCTGCGTTTCCGAGGGCCTCTGCGACGAGCGCTTCGTGTTCACCGCCAAGGTCACGCTGCCTTAGCGCCACTTCCACTGACATCTCATAGTGATTTGCGAGCTGGGACCGCCAAGGTCCCGGCTTTTCGTGCGGCGCTGCCACCATTCTGATACGCACCCGTCGCAGACCGTTCATGCCGCTGTCACCCAGCACCGCTACGGTTTTTCCGGGTTACCTCCGGACTGATCCTCTCGCCCCCATCTCCCACATTGGGGTGCGTGTCGTCATGCTCGAGACGGCGCACATGAGAGGGCCAGAAGAGGGACGCGCATCGCCCTCGTCATCGCGCGTCCGTCTTGCGGCCGCTAAGCCTGGCCAAGGCCGGCGGCGGTAAGAGAGGCCAGCTTCGCCAATGTCGTCGGCCTCCCCGCGGTCGGCGAAGGACGGCAAAGCTGGCCTCGTTTGTCTTGGTTTTCCTTGGCAGCCGATTTTCCCCAGCTCTTCCCGCACGGCGCTTGATCGGCCCGCAGCGCCCGCACTAAGACTCGGGGCGAAGCGGAAACTAGGCATGCCGTGATTCTGACGATCGCCATCATGGTCGCTCTGACGATCGCAGTCGCCGCCCATGTGCTGGCGCCGCGCATGGCGGACCCACGCATCATCTTCGAGCAAAACCCGGATCGTCCGGCAGGCTTCGGCTACAGGATGGCTTGGCTGGCCATACGAAGCCGCGATACCGAGGCCGTGCTCGAGGAGCTGGGCCTCGCCGCAATCGAACCGTGCAACTGGAAATCCGGCATCGGCACCGTCTACGATCCGGAGCTCGGCGACGACCACATCTTCATCTCGCCGCCCGTCAACGGCTGGACGTTCGTCGTCGGGCTGGCGCTCCCTCATCCGGTCGGCCGCGCCTTCGCCGACAAGGCCATGCCCCTGCTCACGCGCCTCGGCAAACGCTTCGTCGAGGTCCAGTATTTCTTCGCCTATCCGCCCATCGACGTCTTTGCCTGGGCGCGCCTTCTCGAAGGCCGGGTGGTGCGCGCATTCGCGATCACGGACTCGGGCGTGGTCTGGAACAAAGGCCGCTCGAGCAAGGAGGAGCGCGCGCTAGGCTTGAAGCTGTTCGATTTCCGCGGCGTGCGCGGCCGCCGGGGCGACGCGGGTGGCGAAATCATCCTCTATCCAACGGAGGAGCATGTCCTAAGCCTGGCCGGGCGCTGGAGCCTCGATCCGACCCGGCTCGACACGGCTGACGTGCCCACTCTCGGACTGGGGTATATCGCCCTCGCGCCTGCTGTCTGGCGCCCCGAGCGCTTGCGCAAGGCTGGTTGATCCGCCTCCGGCAACGCCGGTTGCCGATCCTAAGCGGCAGACAATCCCGCGATCTCGGCCATCTGGTTGGCGATCATCTGGTCCAGCAACCCTTCAAAAGGCACGGTGAACGCCGTGAGGCCCTTCGGATCGTTGGACCACTCCGAAAGCTTGCCCGCGAATTCGCCGGGCAGTTCGGCAACGCCGTCACAGAGCTGCACGACGCTCGCGCAGAAGGCCGCATCCGTCATAGGAAGAAACGGGATGGTGACCATATCGAGATGGCCATCCGCATGGCGCCGCGGCGCATGGATCGCCGCACAGCACACAATATTGCGGTCTCCATCGAACGTCGCGACGGCACCGATCAGCAACCGAGAGGCTTCGAAGCCCATCGGCGCACGATAGGTCCAGCTCTGTCCGGCCGCAAAGTTCATCGATCCACTACTCCACACGTGAAAAAGATCAGGCTTGTGATTTTGAGCCTAAAGAACGGGCGCTGGTAGCCTCTGTTGAGGGCAGCTTTCGGGCAAGCGGTGGATAACTGCTCTCATATCGCTTTAGCGAGAGCCGGAAGAGCCTTGTTTACAAAGGATCTTGCATCTCTTGCCACACCCGCGACAAAAAACGCTCCGATCGCATAATTGCAAGGCTGTCGGTCAGTCATCCAACCCGAGCGACACTTCGTCGAGGCGCGTACCGACAGCCACGCGGTCCTCGCGTCCTTGGAATGAATCCATAGGCAACGGCGCATGATCGCCCGCGCACGGCCACGCCGACGTGACACCCGTACGGCGATCGAGCGAAAGCATCGTACAGGGCGACCGCGCCGTGTCAGCATCTGCGACCTGAAGCCATCGCGACCGCACTTCGGGCGATGGCGCGTGAGTTGCCTGCGCCCCAGCAGGTAGGAATGTGAATGGCTCTTTTGCGAGCATCACATCCGACACGAAGCCCCAGAACCCCACGAAGTGCCAGAACACGGCGCCCGCTACAAAGCCGATCACACTCCAGCCAAGGCCACCGACGCCGTCGAATACGACGCCAGCGGAGCCAAGCGAACGGCGTCCTGTATGAACGATCGTATGATGCGGACTGACGGAAGCGCCGTGCGCGTGCGCGGCTCGCACGCTCTGCTCGGATGCGCTTTCGCCGTCCATTGTGAACAGCGGCCGAAGGCCACTGTCATTCGCCAATCGCTGCATACGTCCAGCCCGCATTGCGAAAACCAAACGCAGCACGACTCGAAGCTTGCGGGCACGGCGCGTCGCCGGCAAGAGCCAATGCGGCAGCCTCGCGGCGCAACACGGTTATCCACAAACGGCCGTGATCGGAAAAGCGCAATGCTCTAAGCGAGCACACTCACCGCACGGGCGGCACGTGCATGCGTGAGCTGCGGCAGAGCTTTCTCTGCGCCTCGTTGGCCCCACAGGATTGCGGCACACCGGACTTTGAGAAGCAGATCCGCACTTCCCGCAGCCGATCGTCCCGCCCGCCGCAGCCGACGGCCACCATATCGGAGCGAAGCTGGGGATTGGTCGCCGTGAACGCATCGACGACCTCGCTCGGAGAGACAAACTGCGGCGCCTCCGGGTTGCGGAACCGCTCGGGAATTTTGAGGCTGCTGTAAAGCTTGCGCGCCGCCTCGAAATAGCCTTCGGGCGAGAGACCCGAGCACGTGCCGTGCTTGCGGTACTCGTGAATGATAAGGCCCCGGCTCGGCATGACATCGAGCATGCGGTCGATGACGGGCTGCGGCACCCAGGTCGTGCGCGCGGGGCAATCCTCGGGATAGCCGCGCGCGTACTGCGGCCAGAGACCGTGCAGGATGAACGCGTAGCGCCGCCCGTTCCGCGGCGCGCACTGCGCGTCGTCATCCCGGCCTTCCGGGGTCTCGCAGTGCGTCGGGCTCCAGGAGAGCACGAGCGAATAGTAGTCGAACGCACCCGCGTCGCTGTCCGGCCGCGCGGCCGTCGTCCGCGCCGTTGTCGAAGGCCCGCTGGATTGCGGCTGAGGCGCTCCACCCTCCTTGTTCTCGAAATACATGAGCAGGGCCGCGATCGCGATCAGCGCAATGAGGCCGGGCAGCGTCAGTTGAGGAGGCCTGCGCATTGGTCAGTGAGCCTGCCGCGCCAACGCATCGAGAATTCGCACCCAGCTCCGGGCGCCCTTCTTGAAGCTTTTCAGGTTATACTTCTCGTTGGGCGAGTGGATACGGTCGTCCTCGACACCAAAGCCGATCAGCAGGCTGTCCATGCCGAGCGCCGACTTGAACGAGGTCACGATCGGGATCGAGGCGCCGCACCCCATCAGCACGCACTTTGCGCCCCACTCCGCTTCGAGCGCTGCCGCCGCTGCCTGCATCGACGGCGCCGACGTATCGAACCCGATGGCCGCACTGCCGTGCCCGCCGATGAACTCCGCCGAGCAGTCGTCGGGAAGATTGTCGAGCACAAACTGGCGCACAGCGGCGAGCACATGCTCCGGATCCTGCCCCGGTACCAGCCGGCAGGTGATCTTGACCGACGCTTGCGCCGGGATGACGGTCTTCGACCCGGCCCCCTGATAACCCCCCGTGATGCCGTTGAACTCGAGCGTCGGCCGCGACCAGAGCTGCTCGATAAGCGATACGGACTTTTCTCCGGCCGGAACCGAAAGACCGACCGGACCGAGCAGCAGCTTGGCATCGAGCCCGAGCGCGTGCCACTGCTTGAGCTGCCCCTTCGTCGGCTTCACAACGCCGTCGTAGAAGCCCGGAATCCGGATGCGCCCCTTGTCGTCGTGCATCTTGCCAAGCACGCCGACCAGCGCGCGGATCGGGTTCATCGCCGGCCCGCCGTAAATACCGGAATGCAGATCGCGCGACGGACCCTTGACGATCACCTCGATGCCCGCAAGCCCACGCAGCATGGTGGTGATGGCCGGCGTATCCTTGTCCCACTGCCCCGTGTCGCACACGAGCACGAGGTCCGCCGTGATCTCGCGGCCGCTCTTCTTGAGGAACCCCGGCAGCGACGGCGAGCCGCATTCCTCCTCGCCCTCGATCATCGCCGACACGGCAACCGGCAGCGCGCCCACGACCTCCTTGTAGGCGCGTGCGGCCTCGAGGAATGTCATCAACTGCCCCTTGTTGTCCTCCGCCCCGCGCGCGACGATGACTTTGCCATTGGTCTTGTCGGTCGCGATGCGCGGCTCGAACGGCGGTTTCGACCAGAGCTCGAGCGGGTCCGGCGGCTGCACATCGTAGTGCCCGTAGAAAAGCACATGCGGCGTTCCCTTGCCCACCTTGGGCCGGTCATGACCGACGACGATCGGATGCCCCGTGGTCTGCCGAACGGAAGCCGAAATACCGGCCTCCGTAAGCTGCTCTGCGCACCAGTCGGCCGCCTTTCGGCACTCCGCCTTGTAGGCGGGATCCGTCGAGATGCTCTCGATCCGCAGTAGAGAGAAGAGCCGTTCGAGACCCGCGTCGAAATTGCGGTCCAGCTGCGCCAGAACCTTGGAAACCTGATCCGTCATGTGAACCCTGATTTAACGAGACGGCGCCGAGAGTGCGCGAGACACCGGGCGCAGTCAAAGGGAGTGTTGGCGCACGAGATCGCCTGTGCCAGAGTCCGCGCCGCCAAGCCAACCGACAGAGGCGCAATAGCAGTGGCTGAGCCATCCCGCAACGCGGCACCCAAATGGGTCTATTACTTCGCCGCCGGCGATGCCGAGGGCAGCGCCAGCATGACGAACCTCTTGGGCGGCAAGGGGGCCAACCTCGCCGAGATGGCGAGCCTCGGACTGCCGGTCCCGCCGGGCTTCACCATCACCACCGAGGTCTGCGGGATCTATTACAGCTACGGCAAGCGCCTGCCGGACGGGCTCGACCTGGAGGTCGAGGAGGCCCTCGCGCGTATCGGTCAGGAGACCGGCGCCGAGTTCGGCAGCGAGGACAACCCGCTGCTCGTCGCCGTGCGCTCAGGCTCCCGCGCCTCCATGCCCGGCATGATGGACACCATCCTGAACCTCGGCCTCAACGACCGCACCGTGCTCGGTCTCGCGCGCCACTCAGGCGACGACCGCTTCGCCTACGACAGCTACCGCCGGTTCATCCAGATGTACGGCGACGTCGTGCTCGGCGTCGACCACTCGGTGTTCGAGGACATTCTCGACAACTTCAAGAACCTCAACGGCTTCTCCTACGACACCGAGCTCGGCGCCGCCGAATGGCGCAAGATCATCGCGCTCTACAAGGAAGCGATCGAGGACGCCGCCGGCAAGCCGTTTCCGCAGGACACGGGCCAGCAGCTCTGGGGCGCCATCGCCGCCGTTTTCGGCTCCTGGCAGAACGCACGCGCCGTCACCTACCGCCGCCTGCATGCGATCCCGGACAACTGGGGCACCGCGGTCAACGTGCAAGCCATGGTGTTCGGCAACATGGGCGACACGTCCGCGACCGGCGTCGCCTTCACCCGCAATCCCTCGACAGGCGCCAACGAGATCTACGGCGAGTATCTCGTCAACGCCCAGGGCGAGGACGTGGTCGCCGGCATCCGCACCCCCCAGCCGCTCACCATCAAGGCGCGGCGCGAGGCAGAGGATCCGAACCCCTCTCTCGAGGAGGAGATGCCGCAGGCATTCGAGGAGCTGAAGCTCATCTTCGCAGCCCTCGAAAATCGCTACCGCGACATGCAGGACATCGAGTTCACGATCCAGAACGGCAAGGTCTGGATGCTACAGACACGCTCCGGCAAGCGTACGGCGGAAGCCGCCGTCAAGATCGCCGTCGATCTCGCCGAGGAAGGCGTCATCACGCGCGAGGAAGCCGTGTTGCGCGTCGATCCGTCGGGCTTCACGCAGCTTCTGCATCCGACCATCGACGCCGACGCCGAGAAGGAGCTGCTGACGGCGGGCCTACCCGCGTCGCCCGGCGCTGCGGCCGGCGAGATCGTCTTCACCTCCGACGAGGCGGAGCGTCAGAAGCAGCAGGGCCACGACGTCATCCTCGTGCGCACCGAGACGAGCCCGGAGGATATCCACGGCATGCACGCGTCCGCCGGCATTCTGACCGCACGCGGCGGCATGACGAGCCACGCCGCCGTCGTCGCGCGCGGCATGGGCGTGCCATGCGTGTCGGGTGCAGGCGCACTTCGCATCAACGAGAAGGCCGGCACGCTGAGCATCGGCAAGAAGCAGCTCAAAGCTGGCGACGTCATCACCATCGACGGCGCAACCGGCCGCGTCTACGTCGGCGCCGTGCCCATGCGCCAGCCCCAACTCTCCGGCGACTTCGCGCGCCTCATCGCCTGGGCCGACGACGCACGCAGCCTCGCCGTGCGCGCCAATGCCGACACGCCGAAGGATGCCCGCCAGGCCCGCGCCTTCGGCGCGCAGGGCATCGGCCTCTGCCGCACCGAGCACATGTTCTTCGATGCCGACCGTATACTCACCATGCGCGAGATGATCTGCGCGCCGAGCGAGGCCGGCCGCCGCGCCGCCCTCGCCAAAATCCTTCCCGTCCAGCGCGCCGACTTCGTCGAGCTGTTCGAGATCATGGGCGAGCTTCCGGTGACGATCCGCCTGCTCGACCCGCCGCTGCACGAGTTCCTGCCGCGCCAGGAGCGGGAGATCGAGACCGTCGCAGCCGCACTCAAGATGCCGGTCGACAAGCTCCAGGCCCGCATCGCCGAGCTTTCGGAGTTCAACCCGATGCTGGGTCTGCGCGGCTCCCGCCTCGCCATCCGCTATCCCGAGATCTGCGAGATGCAGGCCCGCGCCATCTTCGAAGCTGCGATCGAGGCTGAGAAGCGCCTCGGCGCAACGGTTGAGCCTGAGATCATGGTTCCGCTCGTCGCCTACCGGCGTGAGTTCGACATCCTCGCTGGCATCATCCGTGCTACGGCGGAAACCATCGAGCAGGAGACCGGCGCACGGCCCTCATACAAGCTCGGCACCATGATCGAGCTGCCGCGCGCCTGCCTCAAAGGTGACAAGCTGGCCGAAGGCGACGACGGCGCCGACTTCTTCTCCTTCGGCACCAACGACCTCACGCAGACGATCTTGGGGCTGAGCCGCGACGACGCGGCCCCCATCCTCTCCGCCTATGCGACGCAGGGCATCTTCGAAGCGGACCCCTTCGCCTCCATCGACCAGGACGGCGTCGGCGAGCTGGTGCGCATCGGGGTCGCGCGAGGGCGCGAGGCAAAACCGGGCCTCAAGATCGGCATCTGCGGAGAGCACGGCGGCGACCCGGCATCCGTCGCCTTCTTCCACGCAACGGGATTCGACTACGTGTCGTGCTCGCCGTTCCGCGTCCCCATCGCCCGCCTCGCCGCCGCGCAAGCGGCCATCCGCGCCAAGCTCAAGAGCTGACACTCACCGGGACCCAGCGCAAGAGCGCGTCGCAGACGCACGATCTCTAATGCAGGAGGTCGCGATGCTCGACGCGATCGAGCTCGTCGAGGCTGGGCCGCCGCGGGCGCGGCCCTTGCTTCTTCGGCATGAGAATGAGCCAAAGAATCAGCGGCGGGAAAATGAAGCACCACGCCATCCAGAAAGAGTAGTCGCGGTTCTTCCAACCGGCAACGAATCCGGCGAGCGCCGCCCCGACGATCGCGGCGATGCCCCAGATTACAATTCCCGTGACCATCGGAATGCCAGTCCTTTCCGTGTTCCCGCGTCCAGCTCCGAACCGAGACATGTGCGGCAACTACGGCAAAATCAAGCACGAATTGATACGTGCCGCGATGGCGGGGGTTCTGCCCGCCGAAGCAGTTAACACGAAAGCGTATCGTCGCTTTCGAAATCGAGACCGAGATCGAGGATCGGCGCCGAGTGCGTGAGCGCACCGACCGAGATGAGATCCACGCCGGTCTCGGCAATCGCTCTCGCCGTATCGAGGTTCACGCCTCCGGACGCTTCCGTCAGGACGCGCCCGCCGACCATGTCCACCGCCTGTCTCAGGACCGTCACATCCATGTTGTCGAGCAGAACGGCGTCAATCGGATGCTTCAGCGCAGCCGCTAGCTCCTTGAGATCGCCGACTTCGACCTCGATCTTGACCATGTGCCCGGCATGCGCCCGCGCGGCAGCAATCGCAGGCTCCACGCCGCCCGCCGCCACGATGTGGTTGTCTTTGATGAGGATGGCGTCGTAGAGCCCTGAGCGGTGGTTGAAGCCGCCGCCGCAGCGCACGGCATATTTCTCGAACACACGCAGCCCCGGCGTCGTCTTGCGCGTATCGATGATGCGCGCACGAGTACCAGCGACGGCATCGACATAACGGCGTGTAAGCGTGGCGATGCCGCTCATGTGGCAGAGGAAGTTGAGCGCCACCCGCTCCGCCGTGAGCAGTGCCCGCGCAGGCCCGTTGACACGCGCCACGACGGCACCGGCCTTGATGCGATCGCCATCCGCAACGAGCGGCACGAAGGCAACGCTCGTGTCGACCATATGGAAGGCGGCCTCGGCCACCGCGAGCCCCGCGATCACGCCCTCGCGGCGCGCACCGAACGTCGCCGTGGCGGTCGCATGCGCGGAGACCGTAGCATCGGTCGTGAGATCGCCGCGCGTGCCGAGATCCTCGGCCAGAGCCTGCTCGACCGCCCGCGCCACGAGAAGGCGCGGCAAACCACCTTCAACCGACGCGCCGCTCACGTGTGGAGCTCCTCGCGGCACCGGGAAGAAGACGACCGGCGGTCGCGCACGCCGAGCGCGCGGATCTCCCGTAGCGTAACCGCGCTACGATGCTGAAGGGCGGGTTCCGGAGCGGGATAATCCGACCGGAAATGCGCGCCACGGCTCTCTGTGCGCAGAAGCGCCGAGCCGGTGATGATCTCGGCCGCAAGCGCCATATTGACGACCGTCCCGTCGTCGCCCGCGTCTTCGCCGATCTCGCGCACGACGGTGAGCGCCCGCGCGAGTCCGGCCCCGTCGCGCACGACGCCGACGTGCTCGCTCATCGTCTGCCGGAGACGCGCGATAAGACGCGTCCGGCGCACGATATCGAAGGGACGGTCGGTCCCCGTGCGATAGGTCTTCGCGACCGGATGTGCTTTCTCAGCCGTGACGAGGCGTCCGATGTCGTCCGCAACCCGCGCGCCAAGCACGACCGCTTCGAGCAACGAGTTCGAAGCCAGCCGGTTGGCGCCATGCAGCCCCGTCGACGCCACCTCGCCGACCGCCCACAGCCCTTCAAGCGACGTCCGCCCGAAAAGATCGGTCGCGACACCGCCCATGTGATAGTGCGCGGCCGGTGCAACGGGGATCGGCTGTGTCACCGGATCGATGCCAGCCGCTCGGCAATGGGCATAAACCGTCGGAAACGCCTGCGGGAAAGCCGCACCGATCGCCGCGCGGCCGTCGAGGAACGCGCCACGCCCCGCCGCGATCTCCGCGAACACGGCGCGTGCAACGACATCGCGCGGCGCAAGATCGCCCGCAGGGTCACGCGCAAGCATGAACCGCTCGCCCGCGCGGTTGATCAGCATCGCTCCCTCGCCGCGCAACGCCTCGGAAGCAAGCGGCGCCGGGTCGATGCCCGCATCGATGGCCGTCGGGTGGAACTGGACGAACTCCGCGTCGGCGATGATCGCGCCCGCCCGCGCCGCGAACGCAATCGCCTCGCCGCGGGCATAGATCGGGTTGGTGGTGACTGCGTAAAGCGCGCCCGCACCGCCCGTCGCGAGCACGACCGCACTCGCCGGCATGAAGTCGAACGTGCCCGTTCCCTTGGCATCCGTGCGCACAAGCCTAACGCCCGACACGCGGTCGCTGCCGCCCGAGCCCGGCTCGAGAATGAGATCGAGCGCCTCGTAACCCTCGAGCACGCGGATGGAGGGCGTCTGCTTCACCGCCGCGATCAGGGACTGCATGATCGCCGCTCCCGCGCGATCTCCCGACACCCGCACTACGCGCGGCCGCGAATGCGCAGCCTCCCGCGAGAGGACGTAGTGACCGGCCAGATCGCGATCGAACGGCACGCCATAGCGAAGAAGATCTGCAATGCGCGACGGCGCCTCCGCGGCAACGGTCTCGGCGACCTTCACGTCCACGATGCCGCCGCCCGCTGCAATCGTATCGGCCGCATGCTGCTCCGGCGCGTCGCCTTCGCCGACCGCGGCGGCAATGCCGCCTTGCGCCCAGACGCTGGATGCGCCTTCTCCGAGCGGCGCGGCCGCAACGACCGTCACCGGCAGCGGCGCGAGCCGCAGCGCCGTAAACAGTCCGGCCAGTCCGGCGCCGATGATCACGATATCGCCTCTTCCCAGCGCTTGCGCGGGATCGGCAAAGCCTTTGGCGAGGCGACGAGTGTGATCGAAGTCCATGGCGGACCTCCCAGCAACGTCCCGCGAAGGGACCGCGAGCGATGCGCGGACGCGAACGCCCGCACATCTTTCGTTAAGCCGATGCTTCGACCATCCGTTCGACGGCGCGGCGCGCTTTCTCGGCAACCGTGGAATCCACCGTCACCTCGTAGCGGTTGTAGAGCAGCGCCTCATAGATCTTCTCGAGGCTGATGCGCTTCATGTGCGGGCAAAGGTTGCACGGCCGGATGAATTCGACATCCGGCGCCTCCGCCGCGACATTCGACGCCATCGAGCACTCAGTGACGAGCACGACTTTCGGCGGCCGCTTGGTCTTGACCCAGTCGATCATGGCCGCCGTCGAGCCCGTGAAGTCGGACGCCGCGATGACATCCGGCGGGCACTCGGGATGCGCAATGATCTTGAGGCCCGGCTCAGCCGCGCGCATGGCCTCCATCTCCTCGCCCGTGAAGCGCTCGTGCACCTCGCAGTGCCCCTTCCAGGCGATGATCTCGACCTTGGTCTTGGTCTGCACGTATTTGGCCAGATACTCGTCCGGGATCAGCAGCACGCGCGGTGCACCGAGGCTCTCGACGATCTTCACCGCATTCGACGACGTGCAGGTGATGTCGCATTCGGCCTTCACGGCCGCGCTGGTATTGACGTAGGTGACGATCGGCACGCCCGGATAGGCAGCGCGCAGCGCACGCACGTCCTCGGGCGTGATCGAGGCCGCAAGCGAGCAGCCCGCCAGCGGATCCGGGATCAGCACCGTCTTGTCGGGATTGAGCAGCTTCGACGTCTCCGCCATGAAGTGCACGCCGGCCTGCACGATGACGTCGGCCTCCGTGCGCGAAGCCTCCTTCGCAAGCTGCAGGCTGTCACCGCGGAAATCGCCCACGCAGTGGAAGATCTCCGGCGTCATGTAGTTGTGCGCGAGGATCACCGCGTTGCGCGTGATCTTGAGCTCGTTGATCGCCTTGACGAGCGGCGCGTAGTGCACCCACTCCATCGGCGTCACGACATGCTTCACCCGCTCGTAGAGCGGCGCGAGCTCGCGCTTCAGTGCCGGCGTGAAAGCGAACGGCGGGGTGACCGGCTCCGCTGTCCGGGCCCGCGGTGCGCAAGCATCCGCAGGACGGTCGAGCGTGAGAACCGAATGGGCTGAACCAAGCGCCATTTTTTCATCTCCAAGCTATCATATACTCGACTTGAGTATATGAGGGCCCTGAAAAATACCGGCCGCCTTAGGCCAGTCACTCCTACGCCCGCGAACCGCGAAGGTTCCTCATTATGCTCGAAGAGAGCATAGAGCGTACACAACGAATCTAATTGAGGCGCCGACGATTTTCCAGGCCGATGCCAAAAAAATTTGCAGCGCGGCAACCACGGTGCCGCAGCTGCAAACGCGTCGCTTACGGACGGTTCAAGTACGCACCGCTTTCACGCGCACGCCTGGCGCCGGACGTTCGAGAACCACCTCGCGACGGAACCGGAACAGCTTTGCAGGTCTGCCTCCGGTCTGCGTTTTGACGTCACCCGTTGGCTCGACGAGCCCCGCGCTCTCGACGAGGCGCCGGAAATTCTGCTTGTGGAGATGCGGCCCGAGGATCGCCTCCACGGTCTTCTGAAGCTCAAACAGCGTGAAGTCGTCGGGCATCAGCTCGAAGATGACGGGCCGGTACTTGATCTTCGCGCGCACGCGCCCGATGGCGGTGGCGAGAATGCGCCGGTGGTCGAACTTCATGGGCGTACCGAACCGCGGCAATGCGCTCCCCCACGCCGAAGACGCCTCGCGCCCGTCGCGGCGCGCTTCCTCGATGAGACCCGCCTCGTAAAGCAGCTCGAAACGATCGAGCACCTTCTCCTCGTCCCAGGCGCCACCGTCGAACCCGAAGCAGATGCGAAGGCGATCCTCTTTCGGCACGGGCCTGACCGGCGTTGAGCGCAACGCAGGGGTCGCCGCCCACTGCCTGAGGCGCGGCTCGATCTCGGTCGCGAGGATATCTGGCTTGCCTTTCCGCCAGTCCTCCCACGGGAAGTACTGGTACCAGCTACGCCACGAGCCATGCGCGAGGTCGCGCGCGTGCCCTGCTTCGGTGAGCGCGAGGTAGCCGATCGACACCACATGCATGGAATCGCCGGGCTCCGCGTGCCGCCCCCGGTCGCCGAACGTGTAAAGCTGCTCGACATAGCCGAGCCCCAGACCCGTCTGCTCCTCCACCCAGGTCCGAAGCCCGCTTTCGAGCGTCCGGTGCGCGACCGGAGAAAAGGGACCGAACGGGAGACCGTCGACACCGGCATCCCCTTCATTGCGGATCACGAGCACCACAGGCTCGTCGTCGATCACGGCGACGATGGCTGCGTTGAGCCCGATCTCGACGCCCGCAAGCTCGCTGCGCGATGCCACGTGGTGAGTTGCCTCCGCGTCGGACTCCACTTCGCGAATCCGTCGCTTGAAGTTCATATCTGCGACCATGGCACAAGCTCCTGTAAGCCCTTGCCGGCTAAACGCCGATCATGGCGATTTTCGGAACTAATTCGAGCGAGATTTTATTCGCGCGCATGGGAATAAAAACAGTTGCGCCATTGACGCGCTCGGATCGCAAGTCAGCGAATGGCCGTGAGCACCGCGAAACGTTCGAGAAACGCGTGCTGTGCGTCTGCCGTCGGCAACGGATGAAGCGCAGCGAGTTGTTGCGTGAGTGTAAAATTGGTTTCTTCCGGCTCTCCAAAAAAAATCAGTGCTTCGTCCCGAGAAAACCCTGCGAGACCCGTCGCTTCGTAGAAGGCAGCGATTCGGTCCGCGTGCTTGATCTGCCCGCTAACATCGCGCGGCAACCGCGCAGGCAACCCGAAACGCAGATGAATGGCTTCGAGAAGCTTCATCTCGAATGCCTTGTAATCGAGTCCGATCGCCGTTTTGAATGGGCTGATCAAATCTCCGATCACGTATTCCGGCGCATCATGCAGCAATGCGGCGAGCCGGAATTTGGTACTCCAACCAGGATTCAATGCCGAGGCAATTTCCTCCACCAAAAGCACGTGCTGAGCAACGGAGAAAGCATGCGCGCCATGTGTTTGTCCGTTCCACCGCGCCAGCCGCGCGAGCCCGTGCGCGATGTCCTCGATCTCGATGTCCGCCGGCGACGGGTTAAGCAGGTCGAGCCGCCGCCCCGATAGCATGCGTTGCCACGCCCGCGGAGCGGGCGGACTGACAGAGCCCCGCGGAGCGGGCGGACTAATCGTATCCCGCGGAGCGGGTGAAGGTTCACGCGGCGAATCCTGACTTCCGGACTGTGGGGCAAATTTGCTCATCGGCTCTAATTCGCTGGTGGAACGAACGCGCGCTGCAGCCTGGCGCACGCGGCATGGCGCGGACAGCCCACGAGGTGATCATTGACCATGCCCGTGGCCTGCATGAAGGAGTAGATGGTCGTCGGGCCGACGAAGCGGAACCCCTGCTTCTTGAGCGCCTTCGAAAGGCGCAGCGAGACATCCGTCGACGCCGGCACGTCACCGACTTTTTCGGCGCGGTTGATCTGCGGCTTGCTGCCCGCATGCTCCCAGAGAAACGACGCCAAGGTCCGAGTCTTTCGGAGTGCGAGGTACGCCTTTGCGTTGTCGACCGTCGCCTCCACCTTCAAGCGGTTGCGCACGATACCCGTGTCGTCCATCAGGCGGGCCACGTCCCGCTCCGTATACCGCGCAATGCGCGCCGGATCGAAATCGTGGAACGCACGCCGGAAGCCGTCGCGCTTGCGCAGGATGATCAGCCACGAAAGCCCGGACTGGAAACCCTCGAGCACGAGCTTCTCGAACAGGCGATGGTCGTCGGCGTGCGGCACGCCCCACTCCTCGTCGTGATAGCGCGCATAGAGCGGATCATCGATCCCCGCCCATGGACAACGTTGCAGCTTGGCCGTCTCACGCGGTTTCATGCGGCGCACCGATCTCGAAAGTTGCGAACGGAGGCACTTCCGCGGTGAGCAACGCGCCCCCCGCGGTGAGCGGCACGCTGTCCCGCTGAGCTTCCGCCACGCGGTCGAGCCTGAGGAGCGCAAGCCCCCGCGCGCCCGCAACCGAGCCAAGCCGCCCGATCTCGATCTCGCCCGCCAGCACCGGCAGCGGCCCGCTTCGCAGCGGAACCGCAGCGTTGACCGGCACCACCCGCTTTCTCACGGTCGCACGGTGCTGCATGCGGGAGACAACCTCCTGCCCGACGAAACAGCCCTTTGTGAACGAAACCCCGTGCAGTTGATCGAGCAACGCCTCGTGCGGAAAGGTGTCCCCGAACACGAAATCGCGCCCCCCTTCCGGCACGCCGAGGCCGATGCGATGCGCGTGATAGGCCTCGGGCGCGGCGAAAGCACCACCGATCGCCGCCAGCACATCGTCGGCAGCCTGGACACCCGCAATCACGCGCAGCCCCAGCGGAGCATAGCGCGGATCGGCAAAGACGTGCGCGCCGACGACCTCGCCCACCGAAACCGGCGCCGGACCCCAGACCGCGGCCACAACATAATCCGCCGACACATCCCGGATCTCGACCGCCGCGCGAAGTTTGTAGAGTGAAAGCCGCTTCACCAGCTCGCCCGCCTTGTCGCGGACCACGTCGAGCAGAAAGCCGTCCGCGGTGCGCACGACGAGGAAATCGAACAGGATCTTGCCTTGCGGCGAGAGCAGCGCCGCATAGAGCGCCGGCGGCCTGCCGGGACGCTCCACGTCGAGCTGCGCCATGTCATTGGTGATGAGCCCGCCGAGCAACTTCTCGGCATCGGCGCCAGCGACCGACACGACGCCCCGATCCTCGAGCACCGTCACGTGTGTCGTTGTCGCGGCCGTCATTCCCATGGCCTCTTGATACGCGACACCACGACGATCGGACTACCGGCCGCGCCGCCCGCCGGCTGCTCGCTTCTTGGCAGGCTCCTTGTCGCCCGCGCTCGCAGCGGCGTCTGCCATCCTGGCCACTGGCTCCGGCTTGCTTGCCTTGGCCTCAACCTTGGCGGCAATCGGCTTCTGACAGGCCCATTCGGCAACCGCATCGATGTCGTAGAAGCGGGTGGTTTCCATGAGCATCCGGCACTCGGTCCACATGTCGCCGTCCACCATCGGCATGAAGAGGTCGTGCACGTTGTCCACGCCGAGGTAGGTGCGCACGCCAGCTTCGCGCAGCTTGACGAAAGGCGCGATCGAGTTGTGCAGCGGAGCCGTCATCGGAAGCTGCTTCATGCTGAGCGCTGCCGATGGGCAGATGATGATGCCCATGTCGGCTTCGCGGACCTTCTCGATGATGCGATCCTGCTCGCGATCCTCCTTGGCGGCAAGCGAGATCGCATGCACGCCGAACACGCGGCCCTGCATGCCATGCTCGATGGTCTTCTCGGCCAGAAGCTCCGTCTCGTTCTCAAGCGGATTGTTCTCCTGGTCGATGTGGACGTCGACCGGCTTGCCGAGCTTCTTCGCCAGCGTGAGGATCACGTCGAGGTGCTTCTCGGGCGTCGGCCGGTCGCGCGACGGCAACCCGCCGCAGTAATCGGCAAGCTCGCAGGCCTCGGCGTACTGCGCGAAGGACGCGGGATCGAGCACACCCTGCAGCGGCTGCACGCCGACCTCGAAGCGGATGCGATCAGCGTAGCGCCTCTTCACCTCGAGCGCCGCCTTGATCGGCAGGAGACCCACCGTGCTATCCGCGTCCACCATCGTCTCGGCAACCCCCGAGTATGTTGACGAAGTCCGCAAGGTCGTGACTCGT
>CAZDUD010000077.1:0-17311 GCA_964508485.1 uncultured Hyphomicrobium sp.
GGCGCTGGCGCGGGCGCCGGCTTGGGCGCCGCCGCCGGTGCCGGCGCGGGCGCCGCGGGCGCCGGGGCGGCAGGCTTGGGCGCGGCGGCAACCGCCTTCGGCGCGCGCATCACCATGGTCTTCTCGAAATCCTCCGCCGGCGGCTGGCTAGCCGCGGGCGCACCGGCAGCCTCGACCACGTACTTCATCTTGTACTTGCCGATCTCGATCACATCGTTGTTCTGCAGGATGTGCTTCTTGATCTGGTTGCCGTTCACCAGCGTGCCGTTGGTGCTGCCCAGATCCTCGAGAAAGGAGTCGTTGAGGATGGTGACGATGCAGGCATGCTCGCCGCTCACCGCCAGATTCTCGATCGGGATGTCGTTCTGCGGCTTGCGCCCGATGGTCACGCGGTCCTTGTCGAGCGGGATCTCGCGGATCACCGACCCTTCCAGACTGAGAATTAACTTCGCCATGGTGTTATCCCCGCCTTCTCTCTATCTGAACCAAGACTTCAATTTGCCCATCAACCCGGCGCGCGCCGAATAATCCCTGACGATCCGCACCAGTATCACCGAAACGTTGTCGCGCCCCCCGTTGTCGCACGCCTGCTGCACCAGCTGCTGCGCGGCGAGGGGCAGGTTGGCAGCGAGCGAGGACAGCGTCAACTGGATGTCCTCGTCGGTCACCATGTCGTTCAGCCCGTCGGAGCACATCAGGTAGATGTCCCCCGCCTGGACCGGATACGTATGAACTTCCGTCTCCACCTCGGGATCGATGCCGACCGCGCGCGTCACCAGATTCTTGTTCTGGGAATGCCGGGCCTGCTCCTTGGTAATCATGCCGCTATCAATCTGTTCCTGCAACAAAGAGTGGTCGCGGGTGACCTGGTCGAGCACGCCCCCGCGCAGCCGGTAGAGCCGCGAATCGCCGATGTGCCCGACCGAAATCTGGTTGTCGTGCCAGAGCGCCACCACCAGCGTCGTGCCCATGCCCGAGTACTGCGGCTGGCTCTGGGATGCATGGAAAATCGCGGCATTGGCGCGAGTCGAATGCTCCGTGATCAACTGCTCGGCCGCCGGCCCGCCCAACTCCTCGGGCTTCTTGTCCACGAGCGCCTTTCTCATCTCGGTGCGGATCAGTTCCACGGCAATGCCGCTCGCAACCTCCCCCGCGTTGTAACCGCCCATGCCGTCCGCAAGCACCGCCAGCCCGACCTCGGCGTCGGCCGCAATGCTGTCCTCGTTGTGCGAGCGCACCATGCCCGGATGGGTGGCAGTCGCAATCTCGAGCGCGGTCTTCAGGTTGATCATGACCACCTTTCTATGAATTCGTCGCTGGTGCCGGCGGGGTGGAAGGCGCAGCGGGTGCCGCCGCCGGGCGCGTTGCCGACAGGCTCTGCAGACAAAGCCGCAGCGCCTTGGCCATCTGGTCGCCGTCCTGGTAGCGCTGGGCCGGATCCTTGGCCAGCGCCTTGTTCACGATCGCCGCGACGCACGCCGGCACTTTCGGGTTGTGCGTGCGGATGTCCGCGTGCGCCTCGTTGGCAATCTTGAACATGAGCTGCGCCATCGAGTCCCCCTGGAACGGCAGCTTGCCGCACACCATCTGGTAGAGCGCGACGCCGAGCGAGAACAGGTCGGAGCGACCCTCGATCTTCTGGCCCGAGAGCTGCTCCGGGGACATGTAGGAAGGCGTGCCGAGCACCATGCCGGTCTTGGTTTTGGACGAATCGGTGATGCGGGCGATACCAAAGTCGGTGACCTTGACGGTGTCGCTTTCCAGCTCGTACATGACGTTGGCGGGCTTGATGTCGCGGTGCACGACGCTGTTCTTGTGCGCGTAGGCAAGCGCTTCCGCCACCCGAGCAAAGATCGAGAGCACCTTGGGCAGCGGCAGCAGGCTCTCCGGCTTGACGTACGGCGTCAGGTCCTTGCCCTTGAGAAATTCCAACGCGATGTAGGCGAGATCGTGCTCCTCGCCCGCGTCGTAGATCGTCACGATGTTGGGATGGGTCAGGCGCCCCGCGGTCTCGGCCTCGCGGAAGAACCGCTCCTTCACGTCCTTCAGCTCGTCCGGGTCGAACTCCTGCGACAGGGCCATGGTCTTGATCGCGACCACGCGCCCGATCTTGGGATCCTTGCCGAGATAGACGATGCCCATCGCGCCCTTGCCCAGCTCCTTTTCCACCTGGTAGCGGCCAAGCATGGGCTTCTCGACGCCCCCGCCCGGCAGGATCACCGTGCCGCCGGGGTGGCCGCCGCCCGCGCCGCCCAGGATGACCGTCTCAGACATCGCCTTGGCGCGGTTCAACCGGCTGTCCAGGTCGCGGAACTTGGGATTGTAGTCCGCCATGTAGCGGAACACCGACTCCGCCTTGTTGAACTGGCGCTTGCGCTCAAAATCGAGCGCCAGGTTGTAGAGAAGATCCATGATGCCGTCGTCGATCGGCAGCTTGCGGAAATAATCGAAGGCCGTGTCGAGCTGCCCCTGCCCCTGGTAGGCCAGGCCCAGCATGCGGTTGCTCTGCGCGGAATCGATGTCCGACTTCTCCTTGCCGCGCTCGGTGACGAGGAAGCGCTTGGAGATGAGCGCGGCGTAGCCAACGGCGAGCAGGACCACCGCGCCCATCAGCTGCAGCCACATGAGTTGCGTCACCATCAGGGCGAAATGCGCCGCGATGAGCGCGATGCCGATGGCGAGGCTCAACAGGCCGGCAACCGCCGCCTTCAGCCGCGGCAGCAGCAGGATGAGGTAGAGCGCCACCACCAGGAACACGGCCTTCTCCACCCACAGACTCCACGACGGGACCACGAAGAAATGCTCGCCGAGGATGCTCGAAACGTTGTGCGCCAGCGTCAGCACCGGGGCGGTCGACGGCGCGATCGGGGTCACCTGGGACGTGCCGAGACCCGCCGCCGTCGCGCCGATCAGCACGATCTTGTCCTGGTATTTCGCCGCCGGCACCTTTTTTTCCAGCACGTCGAAGAACGAATCAACGGTGAACGCCGGCCGGCCGTCGCGATCGCCGTAGAAGAACGTGTACATGCCCAGCTCGGGGTCGGTCCGGATATTGAGCTTGCCGATCCGCACGCCCTCTCCCGGCGACGGCTTGATGTCGGCCATCTGGAGATTGAGGCTCTTCGCCGCGGTAATCAGCGCAAGCGAGGGGAAATACTTGTCGTGATGGCGGATCAGCAGCGGCTCCGCGCGCACCGCGCCGTCGACGTCGTTGCGGGCGTTCAGGTGGCCCACGGCCATCGCGGCGGCGCCGAGTTCCGTGATCGGGTACAGCGGAAAATCGCCCGGCAGCGTCTGCTGGTCGCCGCCCGCCAGCTTGAGGCTGTTGCTGGCCAGGTATTCCGGCAGCGGACGCTTCGGGTCGGGCGCGCCCTGCGGCTCGGACAGCGACTGGAACACCATCGGTAGCAGCACGTTGCCCGCGCGCTTGAAACTTTCCGACAACGTGCGGTCGGTATTGAGCCGCTGCTCGGCCTCGGTCAGCAGCGCACCGATCGGCGCGAGCTCGGCGACGGGCGAGGCGCCGGGCAGGGATTGCGGCAGGGCCTTGTAGAGTTCGAGCAGCTTGTTGACGTAGGCCAGGCCCGGATCGAGCTGCGGCTCGAAGAAAAAAGCGCTGTTGACGATGACCCTGGCCTTGGCGCCCGCAAGGATGTCGGTCATCCGGGCATGCACTTCGCGCGACCAGGGCCAGCGGCCGATGTTGGCGATGCTCTGGTCGTCGATGGCGATTACCGCGATGCGGTCCGAAGCCGCGCGCGTGGTCCCCTGCACGCCCAGGTCGTAGGCCTTGCGCTCCAGACTCTGGATGAGGTCGCGGCCGGAGAACCCCAGTATCACCAGGGCGACCACGAGACTGAGAAACCAGTCGGCTCGCCAAAAATCGAGTTTTTTCATCCCTTTTCCAGCATTTTGTTATTTTTTTCTAGCGGGTTACCGCCATTCACTCATTCATTCTACGATATTTGCCGGAAAAGTATATGTTTTTCTGGGAAGTCTTGTATGAAACACCTCATAAATACAATAGATTAGGACAACAATTACACGAGTCGACTGGCCGCTTTCCAACGTCTTTCAGGCGTGACGAAGCCCGCAGCCGGCGTGTGGCAACGCCGGCTGCGGAGAATCGGTCAGCGAATCAACGAGACGGCCGCCGCGACCCAAAACGTCCGGCGGCAACGGGAAGGATAGTTGCGCCAGCGATGGCGCGACGTCGGTTGCCGGGCTCAGTTGCCCACTCGGTTACCCGCTCAGTTACCCAGCAGGGTGCCGGCGGCGAGGCCTGCCGCGCGGGCGAACTCCCCGCCCGAGAGTTTCTTGCCGTCCTCGCCGCGCGCGCGCAGCACCTCGATATGGCCGCCCTGCGCGGTGACCCGGAAGCTCGTGTCGGTGATGCCGGTGACTTCGCCGATCTTGCCGGCCACGTCGGCGAAACGCCGGAACACGTGCTTGCGCGCGTCGAAAATCTGCACCTTCTTGCCGTTCAGCGTGGTCCAGGCGCCCGGCGCCGGGTTGCAGCCGCGAATGATGTTGTAGACGAAGTCGACATGGTGCGCCCAGTGGATGCGCCCCTCCGCTTCGCGGCACCAGCCCTCGTAGCTCGCCCGGGACTCGTCCTGAACGACTTCCTTGTGTTTGCCGGCAAGGACGAGATCGGCGGCCTCGAGCATGGCCTTGACGCCCATCGGGAACAGCTTGTTGAAGTAGACCTCGCCGATGGTCTCGTCGGGCCCGATGTCGCATTCCTTCTGCAGCACCACGGGCCCCTCGTCGAGCCCTTCGTTCGGCCGGAAGATGGTGAGCCCGGTGCGCGTGTCGCCGCGGATGATCGGCCAGTTGATGGACGACGGGCCGCGATACTTCGGCAGCAGCGACGGGTGATACTGGATCGTGCCCAGGCGCGGGATCTTCACCAGCGTGTCGGGCGCGAACTGCAGCACGTAGGCCATGATGCCGATGTCGACCTTGAGCGACTTCAGCGCGTCGTGCGCCTCGGCGTCGCGCAGCGACTTGAACTGGAATACCTTGAGGCCCTTTTCCTCGGCCGCCGCGCGCAGGGGGTCGGCCTTGGCGCCGGGCTTCTCCGGCGCGCAAAACACGCCCGCCACTTCATCCTTGCGCGCCAGAAAGGCCTCGAGCACGGACTTGCCAAAATCCTGCTGTCCGATGATTGCGATTTTCATGGGGGTTCCTATGCGGCTTTCTTGGGCGGGAGCGAAAACGCGCCCGCGGTCTTGAGTCTGGCCACCTGCTCCTCGCTGTAGCCCAGCACGTCCTTCAGGATCTCGTCGGTATGCTCGCCCAGCGTGGGGCTGCGCTTGATCGCCGCGGGCGAAGCCGACAGCTTGATCGGCATGCCGACGTTCCACCACTTGCCGCGCTGCGGGTGATCGAGCTCGACCCACATGTCGCGCCCGCGCACGTGCTCGTCGTTGGCGAGGTCCTGGGTGCTCATGATCGGCCCGCACGGCACGTCGAGCGGGTTCAAGATCGCCATCAGCTCGCGCTTGGTGTGCTTTTCCGCGAACTTGTTGATGAGGGTCCACATGAGCTGCTGGTTTTTGCGCCGCTCGCCGATGGTGGCGAAGCGCGGATCGGTGGCGAGGTCGGGCACGTTCACGTCCGGCCCGATGCGCCTGGCGAGCGCATCCCACACCGCCTCCTGCACGACGATGTACAGCCAGTCGTTCGCGCCGTGCGGCTTGCAGTGAATCGCGTTGCCGAGCTGGCCGCCGCCGGAATCGTTGCCGGCGCGCGGGACTTCGCCCATGTCCTTGTAGGTCGGCACCGAGTACTCGGGCAGGTCGCCGCGCGTCAGGCGCTGGTGGTCGCGGAACTTGACGCGGCAGAGGTTCATCACGCCGTCCATCATCGCCACCTCGACGTACTGGCCCTGGCCGGTTTTCTCCGCCTGGCGCAGCGCCGCGAGCAGGCCGATGGCCAGGTGCAGGCCCGTGCCGGAGTCGCCGATCTGCGCGCCGGTGACGAACGGGGGACCGTCGGGAACGCCGGTGGTGCTCATGGCGCCGCCCATGGCCTGCGCGACGTTCTCGTACGCCTTGAAGTCGGCGTAGGGGCCGCTGGAACCGAAGCCCTTGATCGAGCCCATCACGATTTTCGGGTTGATCTCGTGGATTTTCTCCCACGTGAAGCCGAAGCGGTCGAGCACGCCGGGCCCGAAGTTCTCCATGATGATGTCGCAGCGCTTCAGCAGGTCGACGAACACCTGCTTGCCGTCGGCGCTCTTCATGTTGACCGTGATCGAGCGCTTGTTGCAGTTCAGCATCGTGAAATACAGGCTGTCGGCCTTGGGCACGTCGCGCAACTGGCCGCGGGTCGCGTCGCCGGCCGGGTTCTCGAACTTGATCACGTCGGCGCCCATCCACGCGAGCAGTTGCGAGCAGGTCGGCCCCGCCTGCACGTGGGTCATGTCGAGAATTCTCACACCTTTCAATGCTTCCATCGTGTCCTCACTCGTTGTCATTTCCCGTCGCGAGATGAGCGGCGTCGGTCCGCTCGTGCTCGCGACCGCTTGAGCGGCGCGCCTGTCGCGTCCGCTCCAGGCGCTATTTCTTCTTCGCGCTCGG
This sequence comes from uncultured Hyphomicrobium sp., assembly GCA_964508485.1. Taxonomy (GTDB): domain Bacteria; phylum Pseudomonadota; class Alphaproteobacteria; order Rhizobiales; family Hyphomicrobiaceae; genus Hyphomicrobium_C. The sequence goes on from CAZDUD010000077.1 coordinate 6,588, forward strand.
ATTCAGGCTCGTGATGCGGCCTGACTCGGTGCCGGCGGTCTCATCGATGACGGCGTTGATGAGCGTGGGCTTCTTCGAGCGGACGGCTTCTTCCATGGCCTTGCGCAATTCGGCCGGGGTCGTGGCGTGCACGCCGACGCCGCCGAAGGCCTCCATCAGCTTGTCGTAGCGCGCGCCCTTCACGAACACCGTCGGCGCCGGGTCCTTGCCATTCGGGTCGACGTCGGTACCCTTGTAGACACCGTTGTTGTTCATGACCACGATGCACACCGGCAGGTTGTAGCGGCAGATGGTCTCGACTTCCATGCCGGAGAAGCCGAACGCGCTGTCGCCCTCGACCGCGATCACCGGCTGCCTGGTCACCACGGCAGCGGCGACGCAATAGCCCATGCCCACGCCCATGATGCCCCAGGTGCCGACGTCGATGCGCTTCCTCGGCCGGTGCATGTCGACGATGCTGCGCGTGAAGTCGAGCGCATTGGCGCCTTCGTTGACGAGCATCGCGTCGGGGTTCGCCTTGACGATGTCGCGCACCACGTTCAGCGCGCTGTGGAAATTCATCGGCGAGGGATTCTTCGCCAGCGTCTCGGCCATCTTCTCGACGTTCTTGCTCTTGCGCTCGAAAATGGAGCCCATCCACTCGGTCGACGGCCTGGGCCAGCCGGCATCCCCGGTTCTGCCCATCTCCGCCAGCAGCGCCGCGACGCAGGAACCGATGTCGCCGACTACCGGCGCGTCGATGCGCACGTTGCTGTCGGCCTCCTGCGGCGAGATGTCGACCTGGATGAATTTCTGCCCGCCCCAGGCCTTCGACGACTTGCCGCCCCAGGTCTTGCCCTTGCCGTGCGAGAGCAGCCAGTTCAGGCGCGCGCCGATCAGCATCACGATGTCGGCCTCGGGCAGCACGTAGGAGCGCGCCGCGGAGGCGCACAATTCGTGGGTGTCGGGCAGCAGCCCTTTCGCCATCGACATGGGCAGGTAGGGAATGCCGGTTGTTTCGACCAGCGCGCGGATGTCGGCATCGGCTTGCGCGTACGCCGCGCCCTTGCCGAGGATGATCAGCGGCTTTTTCGCGCCCTTGAGGAGTTCGAGCGCGCGCTTGACGGCGTCGGGCGCGGGAATCTGCTTCGGTGCCGGATCGACGACCTTGATCAGCGAGCGCTTGCCGGTTTCCGCGTCGATCGATTGCGCGAACAGTTTGGCCGGCAAATCGAGATAGACGCCGCCCGGGCGGCCCGACACGGCGGCGCGGATGGCGCGCGCGATGCCCACGCCGATGTCCTCGGCGTGGAGCACGCGGAAAGCGGCCTTGGCGACCGGCTTGGCGACGGCGAGCTGGTCCATCTCCTCGTAGTCGCCCTGCTGCAGGTCGACGATCTCGCGCTCGGACGAGCCGGAGATCAGGATCATCGGGAAGCAGTTGGTCGTCGCATTGGCGAGTGCGGTGAGGCCGTTCAGGAAGCCCGGCGCCGATACGGTCAGGCAGATGCCGGGCTTCTTGGTCAGGAAGCCTGCAATCGCCGCGGCGTTGCCCGCGTTCTGCTCGTGGCGGAACGAGACGACGCGCAAGCCTTCCGCCTGGGCGAGGCGGCCGAGATCCGTAATCGGGATACCGGGCAGACCATAGATCGTCTCGATGCCGTTGAGCTTCAGCGCGTCGATAACGAGATGAAAGCCGTCCGTGAGCTCAGGCTCCTCAGCTGCGGTGGGCGCCGACGCCTTCGGTCCGATTCCCAGCGGATAGGCGGCCGGAACAAAGGCCGGCGCGTGCCCGGCGGTCGCGGGCTTCGAGATGCCGAGCGGATAGGACGGCTGCGCAACGGGCACCACGCGGGCCGCTGGGACGGCCGTGATAGGCGGTCTGTCGGTGCTCTGCTCGGGTGGAGTCGAAACTTTCTTTGCGAAGAAGTTCACGGGGTGCCTCCCAGGTTTGATCGCGTTTTTTCCGGTTAGTTGAGATCGACGTAGCGTGCACCGTGGTCGCACAGTTTCAGCGTGTGCTCGCGCACGAGGCGCTCGGCGCGTTCGCCGTCGCGCATCTCGAGCGCGGCAACGATCTGGCAGTGGTCATCGATGGAGCGGCGCGCCCGGTCGCGATCGCCGATGGTGCGGCGGCGAATGGCGCGCACATGAAAGAAGAGGCCGTCGGTGATCTCGCCGATCAGCGGATTGCCGCCGGCCTTGATGATCGCCTGATGAAACTGGATGTTGGCGTCCGAGTAGGCGCCCATATCGGCGAGCACATCGTTCTGGGCATATGGATCGACGAGTCGGTGCAGTGCCTTGATCTCGGCGGCACTCGCGACGTCGGCGGCAAGGCGCGCAGCCATGCTTTCGAGCGTCGCCCAGACCGTGATCATGTCGAGGATCTCGGCCTTGGTCTTGCGCACGATGAAGATGCCGCGCCGGGCGACGATCTTGACGAGGCGCTCCTTGTCGAGCTGGGCCAGGGCCTCGCGGAGCGGCGTGCGCGAGATGCCGAAGCGGGCCGACAGGTCACGCTCGTCGAAGCGGAGCTGCGCGTCGGGTGCGTAGACGTCCATGCGCACGATCGCCGCCTTGAGGGCCTCGTAGGCTCGTGCCTTGAGGCTCACAGGTCCGCCGAGCGGGCCGAAATTCGAGCGGTTGTCGGGCATCTTGGGCTGCGCGTTTTGGACGTCTATTCTGGTATGCCAAATACATTATACCAGAATAGTTCGAGAGGCAAGCCGGTAGCGCGCGGCTCGGCCTTTTGAACGTCAGGGGCAGCAAACTTGGGGCGCGGCGCAAGAAGGAGCGATCTAAGCTATTGATAAAATTGTTATTCCTGAAAGGACAAAGGTGATTGCTGCGCCCAGTTCGACCTGATCGAGAGCTATGTCTTCACAGGTTTCTGCCGCGGATGCCGAAGCTGCGTTTCGGTTCGGCGAAGGTCGTCCGATGAGGCAATGCTCGCCTCGGTGGCAATCCTGTGCTGGCAGTCAGAGATCAGCGTTGACCGGTGCCAGATGTCTCCAGGTCCAACGAATTTTTGAAAAACTTGGTTCTGGAGCTTCTGCATGTTCGCGTGGTGCGGCACGCGCCCGGCAGCGGGGTTGACTTCCTTCGCGGGCTTACACCGAACGCATTTTGCTTGGGAGCTGCGTTGATCATCATTGATCTGCTTCCGCCGATCAGTGAAACAGTTCAACAGATCGCTCGCCGGAGCGACTGCTTGAGCCCAGTACGGCGTCTCACGTACGATCCGGGCCGGCTTTAGTCCGCATACGCGTTCAATCCTCAACGCAGCTGATCGAGCAACTGTTCATGAAGGCAGTAATTCTTGCCGGCGGGTTTGGAACGCGGCTTTCCGAAGAAACCCACATCAGACCCAAACCTCTGGTCGAAATCGGTGGCCGGCCGATCTTGTGGCACATCATGAAAATCTATTCGTCCTACGGCGTGAACGAGTTCGTGATCTGCTGCGGTTACAAGGGCTATCTCATCAAGGAATACTTCGCCAACTACTCGTTGTTCATGTCCGACGTCACCATCGACATGCGCGCGAACAGTATGGAGGTGCATGAACGCAAGGCCGAGCCCTGGCGGGTGACGCTCGTCGACACGGGCGAGGACACAATGACGGGTGGACGGCTGGGGCGCGTCAAGCATCACCTGAAAGACGAAGACGTATTCTGCTTCACGTATGGCGACGGCGTCGCCGACATCGATATAGCCGCTGAGATCGCGTTCCATCGCGCGCACGGCCGCAAAGCGACGGTGGCTGCCGTGCGGCCGCTCGGTCGCTTCGGGGCGCTTGAGTGCCGAGGCAACATGGTAACAGGTTTCACGGAGAAGCCGCGCGGCGACGGAGGGTTCATCAACGGTGGCTTCTTTGTCCTCTCACCCTCCTGCATTGATCTGATTACAGGGGATTCATGCATTTTCGAACGCGAGCCGCTGACCGAGCTTGCGCACCAGGGCGAGCTGATGGCGTTTGAGCACGACGGCTTCTGGCAGCCGATGGACACGCTGCGAGACAAGAACCAGCTTGAGGCCCTGTGGGCGTCGGGGGCCGCACCGTGGAAGAGTTGGTGAGCCTGTGCTCCGAGCTCCGAAGGGGCGGCTCGACGCTTGTCACGGGACATACTGGGTTCAAGGGGTCGTGGCTGTCGCTGTGGCTTGCCAGCCTCGGCGCGCGTGTCCATGGCGTCGCTCTCGATCCACCGACCGAGCCCGCGCTTTTCGCCGTTGCGGGTGTCGCTGACGCGATCGCCTCCGACACGCGTGGCGACATCCGCGATCCGGGTGTGCTCGCCCATGCGTTGCGACTCTCTACCCCGAGCATCATTTTCCACCTGGCCGCCCAGCCGCTCGTGCGCGACAGCTATGACGATCCGACAGGCACCTTCGCCGTCAATGTCATGGGTACGCTCAACCTGCTCGAAGCGGTGCGGCGTGCGCCATCGGTGCGGGCCGTCATTATCGTGACAACCGACAAGGTCTATGACAATCGCGAATGGATGCATCCCTATCGCGAGGCAGACAGTCTGGGAGGTCGCGACCCCTACAGCGCCAGCAAGGCGGCATGTGAGATTGCCGTCGCGAGCATGCGCGCATCTTTCTTCGGGAAAGGCGGGCATCCCGCTTTGATCGCCACTGCGAGAGCCGGCAATGTGATCGGCGGGGGGGACTTTGCGCGTGACCGCCTCGTTCCGGACTGCCTGAGGGCGTTTGCTAAACACGAACCGGTCACGCTCCGCTATCCCGAAGCCGTTCGTCCATGGCAGCACGTGCTCGAATCTCTCTCGGGGTATCTTTGTTTGGCGGACTGCCTGCTCGGTCCGAACGGGCGCAGCTTCGCGCGTGCCTACAATTTCGGGCCTGACGTCTCCGACGACGCTTGCGTAGGCGCCGTTGCCGAAAAGCTGGCGCTCCTATGGAGTCCGACGGCGAAAGTGGTACATCGGTCCAATGAGAAGAATCCGCACGAAGCGGGTCTCTTGCGGCTGGATAGCACGCTCTCTCGGCTCGATCTCGGTTGGGCGCCGCGCCTGAGCCTGGATCAGGCGCTCGCCTGGACGGTCAAATGGGAACAGGCAAGGCTTGCGGGAGCGGACATGCGCAAAGTGTCGGAGGCTCAGATCGCTGCTTATACGGAGGCTCGCGGGTAGCCGTGCGTTTCGACGTCTTGGCAACGCCAATCCAGGATCTTGTTGCGTTACGCAGGTCGCAGCGAACGGATGGGCGGGGTTTTCTCGAGCGCATGTACTGCGCCGACGAGCTCGCGTCCGTCTGTGCCGATCGCACAATTGCGCAGATCAACCGCACGCTGACCCAACGTGCAGGCACGGTACGTGGGCTTCATTTCCAGTATCCTCCTCATGCCGAAATGAAGATTGTCTCATGCCTGCGCGGCAGCGTGTTCGATGTCGCCGTCGATTTGCGCCGCGGGTCGCCGACCTTTCTGGCTTGGCACGGGCGCGTCCTCAGCGCCGGGAACGGAGAGAGCCTCGTTATTCCCGAGGGATTCGCGCACGGTTTCCAGACGCTGGAATCGGATTGTGAACTATTGTATTTCCACACGTCACAATACGCTCCTTCCGCCGAAGGTGGGTTGGACGCTCTCGACCCCGCGCTTCGCATCGCTTGGCCGCTCGAGGTCGGCGAGCGCTCGGATCGCGACGCGGCGCTACAAAGCAGCGCCAGTTTCGAAGGGATCAGCCTGTGAAGTGCCGGCATTGCGGGAGCAGCCTTTCTCTCGGCTTCGCCGATCTGGGCTCGGCGCCGCCGTCGAACGCCTATCTGACAGCGGAAGGGCTCGCTGCGGCGGAGATCTACTTGCCGCTGAAGGTGCTCGTATGCGAGGGCTGCTGGCTGGTCCAAACGGCCGACTTCGCGAGCCGGGAGAGCCTATTCGATAAGGATTACGCTTATTTCAGCAGCGTGTCGAAGAGTTGGGTCGCCCACGCCAAGGCCTATGTCGCAGACATGGTGGAGCGTTTCGGGCTTGGACCTGACAGCCATGTTGTCGAGATCGCGGCGAACGACGGCTATCTCCTGGAGCATGTCGTTGCGCGCGGGATCTCCTGCATCGGCGTCGAACCGACGGCGAGCACGGCAGCAGCAGCCCGCGCGAAAGGCATTCACATTGTCGAAGAGTTCTTCGGGCGCTCGCTTGCCGAACGGCTCGTCGCGGAGCACGGTCGCGCCGATCTGACCGCGGCGAACAACGTTCTCGCGCATGTGCCGGACATCAACGATTTTGTCGGCGGCTTCGCAACACTACTCGCGGAGGGAGGGGTTGCGACGTTCGAATTTCCACACTTGCTGCGGTTGATCGAGGACCGCCAATTCGACACGATCTATCACGAACACTTCTCTTATCTTTCGCTGACCGCTGTCGAAGCCATCTTCACGGCGAATGGACTTTCGGTCTTTGACGTGGAGTCACTACCGACCCATGGCGGCAGCCTGAGGGTTTATGCCGAGAGATCGGATCGCGCCTCTCCACGCCCGGCGCACGAGCGCCTCGAGGCGATGCGCGAGTACGAAGTCCGCGCCGGAGTGGCGGGTCGTGCGCTCTACCAAGGCTTCCAGGACAAGGCGGAAGCGGTGAAGAACGACGCGCTGCGCTTTCTCCTCGACGCCAGACGCGCCGGGCAACGCATCGCTGCCTATGGCGCAGCCGCCAAAGGCAATACGCTTTTGAACTTTGCCGGCGTGCGCCCGGATCTGTTGCCTTTTGTGGTCGATCGCAATCCCGAGAAGCAGGGCAAGTTCCTTCCCGGCAGCCGTATTCCGATCGTGTCCGAGGAGCGGATCGCGGCGGAACGGCCCGACTACGTGCTCATCCTCCCATGGAACCTTCGCCATGAGATTGCGGATCAGCTCGGCTATATTCGCGAATGGGGCGGGCAGCTCGTCGTCGCAGTGCCGCGGCTGGAGGTGTTCTGATGAAGGTCGCTGTGACGGGTGCGAGTGGCTTTATCGGCCGTTATGTGCTCGCCGAACTCGCAGCGCGGGGAATCGATACGGTCGCAACTTCGCAGTCTGGGGCCGCGGGAGCGTGAGTTCAACGTTGTCGGCGTCGATCCCATCGACACCGGCGATGACCTGGCCATCGTCCGTGACTTCTATTCGCCCGATCTGAACCTGCTGGCCGATGCAATCAATCGGGCCTTCAAAGGCCTGAAGGAATGCGCGGCAGATGCTGTTGACCGTCTTTAAGCGCATAGCGCCAGAACGCAGCCGCTGCGGGGCCCAAGCCTTTGTCAAGGCGATGGACTAGGTTCCACTCGCGCACAATGGGCAGATCCTTGATATTCAGTATCGCCAACCGATTGGTTTCGATCTCAAGCTCGATCGTGTGGGCGGAAATCAGGGCGAGGCCTAAACCCGCCATGACAGCCTGCTTGATCGTCTCGTTCGAGCCGAACTCGATGGTTGATGACGGCTCTGTACGCTTCACGCCCCTGAAGAAGGTCTCGAACACCACCCGGCTACCCGAGCCGACCTCGCGAACGAGAAGTTTCTCCTTAGCAAGAGCGGTTCGGTCCATGGCCCGGACGCGGCTGGCCAAAGGGTGATCGGGTCGCGCGATCATGACGTAGGGATGCGGTCCGAAGGCGAGTTTGCTGACGACGATATCGCTTGGCGGACGTCCCATGATCGCGATGTCGATGTCGTAGCCTCTCAGTGCCGCGATCGTTTCCTCGCGGTTGCCGACGATCAGCTTCATTTCGATGTGAGGATGTTGCGCGACGAAGGCGTGGATCAGCCTCGGTGCAAAGTACTTGGCCGTGCTGACGACGCCGATGGTCACGATACCCGCTTTGAGGCCTTTCATCTCCTGAATGCGCTCGTACGTGCCGTCGAGCAGTGCTTCGGTGCGCACCGCGGATTCGAGGACAACCTGTCCCGCGTCCGTCAGCCGCAATCCCGATCTCGTGCGATCGAACAGACTGATGCCGAGCGAGTCTTCCAGCAGCTTCAGCTGCTCTGTCACCGCGGGCGGGGTCAGGCCTAATGCATTGGCCGCCGACACGATTTTTCCGCTCTTCGCAATTGCAATGACAGCTCTGAGCTGTCGCAGCGATACGTCGCGCACGGCGATCACCACTAAATAAAATCTAATGTGACCGTAATTTTATTCGATTTTATTTATTTCTCGTCAAGCGCCATCGTCGCTGTGCGTCGGCACAATACGCACCGACGGACAATGCCGCCGACAAAACGGCCTGGCGACAGGGAGATGGCGCAATGCCCAAGGCGATTGATCTCGACAGTTACGTCGCGCGTCTCGTCGCGGACGGTGCTGTGCAAAGCGAGCTATCACCGATCCTCAACGGGCTTGCGGGCGCGGCGCGCATGCTCGCCAAGCTGATCGCAAGCGGCGCCAAGGGCGATCTCGCCAGCCAGGTAAAGGCCGATAACGGCGCAGGAGATGCGCAAGCCAAGCTCGACGTCGTCGCCAATGAGATCATCATGGCTAGCATCAGCGAAACTCCGGTTGCATGGATTGTATCGGAGGAGGTTGAGATGCCCGTCGCTGTTACGCCTGGGGCGCCGTTCTCCATCGCAATCGATCCTCTCGACGGCTCGTCGAACATTGAGACCAACGCACCGATAGGGACAATCTTCTCGATTGTACGAACCTCCCCTTGCGGCGGTAGCGATGCGACCTTCCTCCAGCCGGGATCAGATCAGGTTGCTGCGGGGTTCTTTGTCTACGGACCTCAATGCACTCTTGTTCTTAGACTCGGGGACGGGACTATCGCATTTGCACTCGAGCCAGAGTCGGAATGCTTCGCTCTCAGTTCGGGATCGATCGCTATTTCCGAGGTCGCGCGGGAGTTCGCGATCAATTCATCGAACGCCCGTCACTGGAGCTCGGCGGTACGCGATTACGTGGGCGACTGCATTGCCGGAGCCGAGGGTCCTCGAGGCAGGGACTTCAACATGCGCTGGATCGCGTCGCTCGTTGCCGAAGCGCAACGTATCCTCGTTCGCAGCGGGGTCTATCTTTACCCGCGCGACAGTCGCAGGGGCTACGAGAATGGGCGACTGCGGCTCGTCTACGAAGCCAATCCTATCGCGTTCGTGATCGAGGGCGCCGGGGGTGCTGCGACCGATGGGAGAACGCGCATCCTCGAACTCAAGCCGACGCACGTCCACCAGAGGACACCCTTGGTCTTCGGCTCACGCCGCGAGGTCGAGCTGATCGGCCGCTATATGGGGGGCCTCGAAGGCGGAAAGCGGCCCCATCAATTGTTCTCGGACCGTGGATTGCTTCGGCACTGAAAGCCGGGATTGGAAATCGAGATGTCTCGCATCCACCCAATAATTTCCGTCACCGGCTCATCGGGTGCCGGAACGACCTCCGTCAAGCGAACGTTCGAACAGGTGTTCCGCCGCGAGAACATCAACGCGGCGTTCATCGAGGGCGATGCCTTCCATCGCTACGACCGGGCCGGCATGAGGGTCGCGATCGACGCGGCGCTCAAGGCCGGTAACATGCATTTCAGTCATTTCGGGCCAGAAGCCAATCTCCTCGGCGAGCTTGAGGAGACGTTCCGGACGTACGGCGAGACGGGTCGCGGCAAAACCCGAACGTATGTCCACGACGATTGCGAGGCTCAGCTGCACGGTGTGCCGGCCGGTCATTTCACGCCGTGGCTTGACCTTCCGGCCGAGTCGGACCTGCTGCTGTATGAGGGACTGCACGGTGCTGTGGTCAACAGCGAGGTCGATATCGCGCGACATGTCGATCTCGGGATCGGCGTGGTGCCGGTTGCAAATCTCGAATGGATACAGAAGATCCATCGCGATTGTTCGACGCGTGGCTATTCGACGGAAGCTATCACCGACACGATCATCCGGCGTATGCCGGACTATGTGCGCCATATCTGTCCGCAGTTCTCTCAAACGGACATCAATTTTCAGCGCGTACCGATCGTCGATACCTCGAATCCGTTCATTGCCCGCTGGATCCCCACGGCCGACGAGTCGATGGTCGTCATTCGCTTCAAGAACCCGCGCGGCATCGATTTTCCCTACCTCCTGTCGATGATCCAATCGAGCTTCATGAGCCGCGCCAACTCGATTGTCATCCCGGGCGGGAAGCTCGATCTCGCCATGCAACTCATTCTGACGCCGATCATCCTCGATCTCGTTAAGCGGAAGCATCGCGTGGTCTGGGATGGCGAGACGGCGTGGCCTCGGCAGCGTGAGCAGGAGCCGGTGTGACTATGGCCTCGGTAAACAGGGAGATCGATATCGCGGGTATGGCGAACGCTATTCGCTTTCTCGCAATGGATGCGGTGGAAACCGCCAAGTCGGGACATCCCGGCATGCCGATGGGCATGGCCGATGTGGCTGCGGTGCTGTTTGCGCGTCATATCAAGATCGATCCCTCGGATCCGCAATGGCCGGACCGTGATCGCTTTGTCCTGTCTGCTGGACACGGATCAATGCTGCAGTATGCCCTGCATTACCTTTTGGGCTATCCGGATATGCCGATCGAGGCGTTGAGGCGGTTTCGCCAGCTCGGATCGCCGACGGCAGGGCATCCCGAGCATGGCCACTGTGCCGGGATCGAGACCACGACAGGTCCGCTGGGGCAAGGGCTCGCGACAGCAGTCGGCATGGCGCTCGCGGAGCGCATGCTGAATGCCAGGTTCGGCGATGGGCTGGTCGATCACCGCACCTACGTTATCGCCGGCGACGGCTGCCTGATGGAGGGCCTTTCCCAGGAGGCAATCGAC
>CAZDUD010000078.1:0-16901 GCA_964508485.1 uncultured Hyphomicrobium sp.
GATCGCCTACATGCGCCGCCGCCTGGCCAAGGCCGGATACACGGAGGTGAACTCTCCCGACATGATGGAGAAGCACTTCTGGGAGCTCTCCGGCCACTGGGAGAACTACCGCGAGATGATGTTCGTCACGGAGCTGCCGGACGAGCGCGTATTCTGCTGCAAGCCCATGAACTGCCCGGGGCACGTGCAGATCTTCAAGCACGGGCTCAAGAGCTACCGCGACCTGCCGCTCAAGATCGGCGAGTTCGGCAAGGTGCACCGCTACGAGCCGTCGGGCGCCATGCACGGTCTCCTGCGCGTGCGCCACTTCACGCAGGACGACGCGCACATCTTCATCACGGAAGAGCAGCTCGAGCAGCAATGCCTCGAGGTCAACGACCTGCTGCTCTCGATCTACGAGGACTTCGGCTTCAAGGATGTCGTCGTCAAGCTGTCGACGCGGCCCGAGAAGCGCGTCGGCACGGACGAGCAGTGGGACCACGCCGAGGCCGTCATGGCCAAGGTGCTGGAGAAGATCGAGGAGCGCGGCCAGGGCCGCATCAAGACGAGCATCAACCCGGGCGAGGGCGCCTTCTACGGCCCCAAGTTCGAATACGTGCTGAAGGATGCCATCGGCCGCGATTGGCAGTGCGGCACGACGCAGGTGGACTTCAACCTGCCGGGCCGCCTCGGCGCCTTCTACATCGACGAGCATTCGCAGAAGAAGACGCCGGTGATGATCCATCGCGCCATCTTCGGGTCGCTTGAGCGCTTCACGGGCGTCTTGATCGAGAACTTTGCCGGCCACTTCCCGCTGTGGCTCGCGCCGCTGCAGATCGTCGTCGCGCCGATCGTGTCGGACGCGAACGACTACGCGCAGGAAGTGGTCGAGAAGGCGAAGGCCGCGGGCCTCCGCGTCGAGAGCGATCTCCGCAACGAGAAGATCAACCTCAAAGTCCGCGAGCACTCGCTTGCTAAGGTCCCCGTGATCCTCGTCGTCGGCAAGCGCGAAGCCGAGGAGAAGAAAGTCTCCATCCGGCGATTGGGTTCACAGGATCAGTCGGTGCAGTCGCTGGACGAGTCACTCGCCTCCCTCGCCGCCGAAGCGACCCCGCCGGATTTGCGTTAGGTACAATCGTTGGACTTTATCGAAGGGCGTCCAATGTTGTCCCGTCATGGCCGCGCAGGCGGCCATCCACGCAAGGTTCCGCACTGGCGCACTATCGTCGAGCGCACCCGCGCTGCAACGTGTCGTGGATGGCCCCCGCCGAGCGGGGCCATGACGAAGTGGTGAGTACATTGTCTTCCCCTTTTCCTTCGCCGCGGCCATTGACTCCCTGCCATGTAGTAGGTAGCCTCCGCTACATGTCGAACGTGGACACCAGATCCGCGCTGCTGGCGGAAGCGGAGTCGCTGATCCGCACGCTGGGCTATGCCGCGTTCAGCTACGCGGATCTTTCCGAGCGTGTCGGTATCCGCAAAGCCAGCATCCACCATCACTTTCCGACCAAGGAGGCGCTGGGCGCAGCCGTCATCGATGCGTATCTGAAGCGCTTCGTGGCCGATCTGGAGGCGCTTGCGGCGCGCCCCATAGACAGCAGGCGCAAGCTGCTCGCCTACGGCGACTTCTTCGCGGCGAGCCTGAAGGACGGACAGTTGCCGCTTTGCGGCGCGCTTGCCGCCGACGCGGCGTATCTCCCTGACTCGATGCAAAGCCGCGTCAAACGCTTCTTCGAGATCCATCTGGCATGGCTCGAAAAGATCCTGAAACAGGGAATGGCCGCGGGCGAGATCGACAGCCGCGAGTCCGTCAGGAAAACGGCCCTGCAACTCTTGAGCACGCTGCAAGGGGCGAGCGTCGTGGCCTGGGCCCTGAAAGACCCATCGGTGATCAAGCCGGCCTACCGCCAGGCGATGGAGGCTTTGGCGCGTTAAAAAATTTGGCAGGTATGACTACCTACTGAATGGTAGGATCGCAGCCGAATACAAGACGATCAATCGCAACTGGAGGAAATGATGGCGTTGATGGATTGGAACGGATTTCGCGAGAGCCTGATCGGCCGTATCGGCGATTTGGGCAAGCTGTCGCCGGATGCGGTCGGCGGCTATCTCATGGCCAGCGGCGCCGGCGCAAAAACCGGACACCTGGACGAGAAGACCCGGCAGTTGATCTCGCTCGCCGTTGCCGTCACCACGCGCTGCGACGGTTGCATCTCGGTGCACTCCCAAAAGGCGGTCGAAAACGGAGCCACGAAGGAGGAAATCGCGGAAGCCCTGGGCGTCGCGATTGCAATGAATGCGGGCGCCGCACTCGTGTATTCGGCCCGCGCGCTCGACGCCGTCGACGCGGCAAAGTAACCGCGGCTCGGGGCTGGACCGGTTTTGAAACCGTCCAGCCCCGAATTCCGTCAGTTCGCCGTCGCTACGCCATGGAAACGTACAGCAACGCCATGATCACGCAGATCAGGGCGAACTGTGCGGCGACGCGAACGCGCATGAACATCTGGCTGCCGCTGTCGCTGCGTCCCGAGACCATATTCCAGATCCCGAGCACCAGCCCTGCAATGATCGCACCGCCGAGCAGGACCGCCGCGTAGGTCGCGAGCGCCCGCAGAATCTCGAACGGGCTCTGTGCGAGCGCCGACGAAATTCTCTCTTGCAAGGCGTCGAAGCCGAAGTAGATTGCGATCGCCGCGAACGCAGCGATGATACCGGTCATACCGAAGGCGAGGACATAGCGCACGTTGTGTCCCGTGACGCCGCTGCGGGCCTCGTCGTCGGTGAGGGAGACGATATGGTGTGCTTCATCGTATGTGGCCATGACATGGGTTCCTTCTGAAGGCCCAATGATCAGGCACGGATCGGTCCGAGATCGTTCGTTGCCGATCCGGTCGAGCTAGGGTCATTTTGAGTTATTTTAGCACCGGCGCCCCCCGCTGAGCAGCCCTTCTTTTCACGGGTTTGCGATTTTGCCTTAACCCCAAATTAGCCCTGCCACCTAACCGCATCTTAGGCCGCAGCACCGACAGTCGTGCCGCGGCGCGCGCCTCTCGGGTCAGGCGTCGCACGCCCCCCAGAGGAGTAGTAAGGATGCCGGTTTTGAAGTCCACTGTCGCAGCAACCGCCGCGGCTGCGATGGTTGTCGCGTCGCTGAGCATGCCGACCGTTGCCTATGCCAAGAAGAAGCACCACGGTCACGGCCACCACCATCATCACCACCATCACCACAAGAAGAAATACTATGGGTATGGGGTCGGCGCTGCGGCTGCCGTGGCCATCATCGGCACCGCCGCCTACTACGAGTGCAAGAAGTGGAAGAAGCGCTACCAGCGCACGGGCAACCCCTACTATCTCGACCGCTACTACGCCTGCAAGAGCTGGTAAGCCCCGGCTTGCACGAAGCGGGCGAGCCGCGTTCGCTTCGTGCCGATACCTGATCAGTCAACCGGCAACTGCGGCGTCTCCGACGGCGCGTCGATGATCTGCGACTGATAGAGCGCCACGTCGAACGACGGCTTCGATCCGGTCAAATACGCCTCGATGAAGCGCGCTTCGGCCAGCGCGTCCGCGTTGGTCCACAGCACGCCGCCAATCGGCACCCGGTCTCCCGCCCGGCTGCAGGAGATGGGGAACGTGACCTTGTCACCGACGGCAAGAGCGTGCACCGTGCCGCGGAAGATACGCACGACCTCCCCCGAGACGAGACATGAGCTTGGCGTCGCTTCCGGCAGCGCCACGTCCGAGATCGCAACCTGCACATGGAACGGCGCATCCGCGCGCGCCTTCTGATAGACCTCGGGCGGCATCACCGCTTGGGCTGCGAGTGGCAGCAGGAGCAGAGCAGCGACAGCGAACCCCGTCCTCATTGCGCGTCCCGCCAGCTCCTGCGGGGAGAGGTGCGGATGAGCGCCATCGCGAGCGCGAGCACGCTGCCGTAGGCGGCAACGACGATCAGCGTATTGAGAAGCTCGAACCACGCGTGCCGGACGGAGAGCGCATGCAGCGAGGGATCGGTCGCAGAATAGACGATGCCGATCTCCTGCCCCGCGCTGTAGCGCGTGGCCGCGCGATCGGACATGTGCACCTCGCCGTTGATGAGCAGAGGTCCCGGCAGATCGAGCGCGTAGGTCAGCATCCGGCCGCCTTCGGGATAGGCCACGTAGGAGGCCGGCTCAATGCTCTGCACGATGGCGGTTGCCGGCGTCCCGAAGTTGTGAATGTGCCGGTAGAGCGAGAAGTCGCGGCCAAGCTCGGCGAACGCCGCCAGCAGCACGAAAGGCGCGGTGAGCAGGAGCAAGGTGAGCTTGGCGTCTGTCATGGCCGTTGTCCCAGGAAGCAGGCCGACCTAGCCCAGAATACACCACGGCACTGTTCCCGACGAGACGGGCGGAAATTCGTGCACAACTTGGCGCTCGTTTGGCACGCGGGGGTGCGCACGTAACGACGCGGCGGAAGCTAAGCGCATGATCCCGCACGCCCAATCGAAGAGCCGTTTCAAAAATTCGAGATCATACGAAAGTACGCATTCCGCCTGTCTCCCAAGAGACAGCCCGATGCTGCTCATCTCCGCCAGTCTCCAACCCATCACGCCGCCCTGCGCTTCGGCCGGGGTGAAATTGCAAGGAGACTACGAATGACGTTTAAGAAGACTGCCGCCATTGCCGCGTGTGTTGCCGCGGCTGCTCTGGGCACCAGCATGACGGCGGCGAATGCGCACGGCAAAAAGCACCATCATCTGTTCCACGGCCAAAGCCACGGGCTGATCGTGCTCGGCTCGCCCGACTACGGCTGCAAGCACTGGCTGCGCAAGTATAAGAAGACGGGCAACCCGTTCTTCCTCGATCGCTACTACGCTTGCAAGTACGACTACTGATCTCACGCCCGCCCCAGTCAGGGGCGGGCAATTTTCGTCTATCGCAAAATACGTAAGGCCCGACCTCTATCGAGATCGGGCCCGCAGGCGTAACGGCGGAAAGTGGACGCGCAATCAGTGCTTCTTCTTCCAGTGCTTGTGATGCTTGTGATGGTGGGGGCGGTGATGATGGTGCAGCCACACCGGCACGCAACGCTGACGGCCCCAGACGTACGAGCGATGCCAGCCGAACCGGTCACGCCGGCATGCGGAGTGAAGGCCGTGTACCTGGATGACCTCCGAGGAGGCGCCGGTCTCCGACGTAGTACCGGCAGCGCCGAGGGGCGCGGCCTGCGCTGCCGACGCGAGAAATCCGATCGAGATCGCGCCGGCGAGTCCGGCAATGAACTTTTTCATCGTGACGTAACCTCCGTTAGAGAACGTCCCTCGGCACGGCACGCGCAGGGGGCGAGTCCGCTGCAAAAAATCCGATTGAGGAACAATGCGTGTGCACGGACATCTGCCGTTGACGACGACATGCGCTGCACGATTGCTCTTTGCCCAATCGCGCATTAATCGGAGATGAACGCGTCCGCGTCCATCCCGTCAGGTGTCCTTGAAAACATTCGATAAAAACACGGCCTCCGTGATCGGAGGCGGTCCTGCCGGCCTGATGGCCGCGGAAACGCTAGCGCGCGGTGGCGTACGCGTGGCGCTTTACGAGCGTATGCCGCGCCTCGCGCGCAAGCTCCTGCTGGCGGGCCGCGGCGGGCTCAACCTCACGCACAGCGAGCCGATCGAGCAATTCCTGACACGGTATCGCGGCGCGGCGCCGCGATTGCGCGCGGCCATCGAGGCCTTCCCGCCGGACACGCTGCGCGCATGGTGCGAGGAGCTGGGCCAGCAGACGTTCGTCGGGAGCAGCGGCCGCGTCTTCCCGCGCGCGATGAAAACGTCGCCGTTGTTGCGTGCCTGGATGCAGCGCCTGGCGAGCCTCGGCGTCGAGGTCCGGCTGGGCCATCGCTGGATGGGTTGGGACACGGAGGGCCGCCTGGTCTTCGAGACCGCCGAAGGACGCGTCACCGTCGAGACGGCCGCGACGGTTCTGGCCCTTGGCGGCGCAAGCTGGCCGCGCCTCGGCTCGGACGGCACTTGGACCGCACCGATGAACGACGCAGGCGTGGAGATCGTACCGCTCGCGCCCGCGAATTGCGGCGTGCGCGTGCCGTGGAGCGACGTGTTCCGCACCCGCTTCGCAGGGCAGCCATTGAAACGTATCGCGCTGACGCTCGGCTCGGAGACCGCACGCGGCGAGGCGATGATCACCGCCGAGGGCCTCGAGGGCGGCGCGGTCTACGCCCTCTCTGCACCGATCCGCATCGCGTTGGCGGAGCACGGAACGACTGAGCTCAGTGTCGATCTCCGCCCCGACGACTCCGCTACACAACTCGCCGCCCGCCTCGAGAAACCGCGCGGCAAGCAGTCGCTCGCCACCTATCTGCGCAAGGCGCTAAGCCTCGATGCGCCCGCGATCGGACTTCTGCAGGAAGCAGCCCACAGCGCCGGCACGCCGCTTGCGGCTATGGACAGCGAAAGCGTCGCGCGCCTCGTGAAAGCCGTTCCGGTGCGCGTCACGGGCTTGGCGCCGATCGGCCGCGCCATCTCGACAGCCGGCGGCGTGTCGTTCGACGAGATCGATGAAAACTTCATGTTGCGCAAACGGCCCGGCACGTTCGTCGCCGGCGAGATGGTCGATTGGGAAGCGCCCACCGGCGGCTACCTGCTGCAAGCCTGCTTCGCGACCGGCCGCGCCGCCGCGGGCGGCGCGCTCGCGTATCTTGCGCGGCAAGCGGTTGATCGGACCTAACCCTCGATCTCGCTGCGAAGCAGCTCGAGCTCCAGCCACCGTTCTTCTGCGGCCGCGAGCTTGCTCTGCACCTCCGCAAGCGCGTTCGAAAGCTCTGTGAACTGCGCTCGGTCGCGCGTATAGAGATCCGGCGCATCGAGCGCTTTCGAAAGCGCCGCCTGTTTTGCCTCCAGTGCCGCGATCTCACCCGGCAGTGTCTCGAGCGCGTGCTTGTCTTTGAAGGACAGCCGCCGCTTGGCAGCCGGCGCCGCAGCGGCCTCGGTGACCTTCTCCGCTTTCTCCGGCGCAGCCGGCTTCGTGCGTGCCTCGCGCTTTTTGAGATCTTCGCCGCGCTGGGCCAGCATGTCCTGGTAGCCGCCGGCGTATTCCGTCCAGCGCCCGTCCCCCTCGGGAACGATTACGCTGGTCACGACGCGGTCGAGGAAATCGCGGTCATGGCTGATCAGCAGCACTGTGCCCTTATAGTCGGAGAGCACGTCCTCCAGCACATCGAGCGTTTCGAGGTCGAGATCGTTGGTCGGCTCGTCGAGGACGAGCAGATTGGAAGGCTGCGCGAGAGCGCGTGCCAGCATCAGCCGCCCGCGCTCGCCGCCGGAGAGGGCGCCGATGGGCGTCTTCCGCTGCTCGGGCGCGAACAGGAAGTCCTTCATGTAGGCGACGACGTGCTTCTTCTCGCCGCCGATCGTCACCGTATCGCCGCGTCCACGCGTCAGCGCCTCCGACAGCGTCCAGGAGGGATCGAGACTTTCGCGCCCCTGATCGAGCGCCGCCATCTCGACGTTCGCGCCGAGACGTACCTCTCCCGCATCGGGGGCGAGCGTGCCGGTCAACAGCGAGATGAGCGTCGTCTTGCCGGAGCCGTTCGGGCCGACGATGCCAAGCCGGTCGCCGCGCATGAGCCGGAGAGAGAAATCGCGAACGATCACCTGATCGCCGAACGATTTGGCAATGCCCTTGGCCTCGATCACGAGGCTGCTCGACGTCTCGGCTTCCGCCACCGTGAGCGTCGCCTTGCCCTGAACGGCGCGATACTCGCGCCGCTGCTGCCGGAGCTTGCGCAACTCTGCCATGCGCCGAACGTTGCGCTTGCGCCGCGCCGTGACGCCGCCATGCACCCAGTGCTCCTCGGCAACGATCTTGCGGTCGAGCTTGTGCTGCTGAAGCTCTTCTTCGGCGAGCTGCTGATCGCGCCAGTCCTCAAAGCCGCTGAACGGCAGCTCGACGCGCCGCGCGCGCCCGCGGTCGAGCCAGACGGTCGTACGCGAGAGCTTCTCGAGGAAACGTCGATCGTGGCTGATGATGACGAGTGCGGCGCGCGACTGCGCGAGCCGCGATTCAAGCCACTCGATGGCCGGCAAATCGAGATGGTTGGTCGGCTCGTCGAGAAGCAGGATCTGCGGATCGGGCGCGAGCACATGCGCGAGCGCCGCCCGCCGCGCTTCGCCGCCGGACAGGCTTGCGGGATCCTCTTCGCCCGTAAGCCCGAGGTCCTCGAGCAGGTGCCGCGCCCGGTGCGGATCGTCGCTCGCCGCGAGCCCTGTTTCCACGTAAGCGAGCGTCGTGGCGTAGCGCGAGAGGTCCGGCTCCTGCGGCAGGTAACGCACGAGCGCGCCCGGTTGCACGAACCGCGTGCCCCGGTCCGGCTCGATCAGCCCCGCCGCAATCCGCAACAGCGTCGATTTGCCAGACCCGTTGCGCCCGACGAGGCAAATCCGCTCGCCTGCGCCGACGGCAAGGTCCACGCCGTCGAGCAGCGATGAGCCGCCGAACGTCAGCGCGATGTCAGTGAGTTGGATAAGGGGAGGGGCCATGAGGATCCGAAACCGGCGATTGCTGCGCGTCTATACAAGGTTCCGGGACCGGAACGCCAGCATCGCAGCATCGGCGGCCCACCCCACGTCATGGCCGGGCTTGACCCGGCCATCCAGGGGCGGAGAGCGCCACGGCGGACTAGGCTCGCTAGGATGGACGCCCATCGCGGCGAAGCCGCTCCCCGCGGACGGCCGCGACGATGTTCTTGTACTGGCGCAGCCAATGACGCTACTGCGCCTGCACCATCGCATTGATGGCGTCATAGGTGGTGCGCCCGAAGGCGCCGTCCACGGGGCCGCTGTAGAAACCGCCCTCCGCGAGCCGCTGTTGCAGCGCCTTGCGGAACTCGCGGCTCCAAGCACGGGCGTTCTGAAGCATCTGCTGATAGGTGAACTGGTAGCGCCGCTCGAGCGCCTGATAGATGTACGCCGCCGCGATCTGCGGATCGCGCGCCACGCCGATGCCGCGGTCGTAGTGATAGGCAAGGTTATGGATGGCAAGTAGCTGTCCGCGCTTAGCCGCCTCGATGTACCAGGCTGTGGCCGTCGCGGGATTCTTCTCCACCCCGCGTCCCGTCGAGTACATCGTGCCGAGCGCCGCCATGCCTTCCGCATCGCCGGCATCCGCGGCCTGCTTGTACCACTGCACCGCCTGCAGGTGGTCAGCCTCGAGCCCGCCGCCGCCTTCGAACATGAGACCGATAGCCACCATCGCTGGCGAATATTTGGATGCAGCGGCGGCCTTGAACAGGTTGATCGCCTCCAGCGGGTCCCGCATCATGCCTTCGCCGTCGCGATACATGCGACCGAGCCGGAACAGCGCCGCGATGTTTCCCGCGTTCGCAGATTTCCGGATCCACGTCTGCGCTTCGGAAAGGTCTTTCAGCCCGCCTTGTCCAGTGGCGAGCGCATCGCCGTAGAGCAGCATGCCGTTGGTGCTGCCCGCGAGCGCGGCCTTCTTGTACCACGTGACGGCCTCCTGCGGGCTTTGCTGCACGCCGGTGCCGTTTGTGTAGAGGCGGGCGAGGAACATCATGGCGGGCGTGCTGCCGCGATCGGCAATCTCGCGCACGGCCTGCAAATAGCCGATGGCATCGTCGCCGACGCGCCAGACCGTGAGCATGCCTTGCGACCCCGGTGGGCGTGTTTTGACGGCATCGATGAAGTCACCGGTCTTCAACACTGGCGATCCGTCGAGCGCCGTTACGAAATCGCCGAAGCGAAGCCCGGCTTGGGCGGCCGGTGCGCCGGGTGTGGTGTCGACGACGAACACGCCAGTCGACGTGTCGAGCCCGAGCGCGGAGGCGAGCGCCGGGTCGGTCACACCGTCGAGGCGAACACCGGCATAGGCGAGGGTCTCACGGCCCGGCCAGGGTTGGAACGTGATCGGCAGCTCGATCGATTGGCCGCTGAGACGCAGCGTCTGTCCCGGCACGTCGCCCCCGCTACCCGGCGAGAAGGGGAGGTCCGGCTCGGAGGACGGCTCCGTTGACGCTTTTCCGGGCGGAAGCAGGCGGATGATGTCGCGCGGATCGGCCTCCTCCTCGTCAGCGACAAGCAGGACGCGCTGGCGTGGCGACAAGGGATCCGCGCGGACCGCGAACGACGGCGCGGCGAAGGATGTTGGGGCGGACGCAATGAGCAGCGAGAGGACTGCCGTCAGTGCACGGATAGGAAGACCTCTCATCGGTCAGCCCGACATGGTTGCGCTGTAAGCGAGTCTACAGGCGACCGCCGCGCCCGGCAACGCGGTGCGGCACCGAGAGACGCAACACACCAAGCCTCTCTCGGACTCAGGTAGACGCCGGCTTCCATTGGCCGGGTGCCGTCTGGCAGAAGATCGCCGTATTGGTGTTCTTCTCCGCGCCTTCCGTCTGATCCTTCTTCTTGCGCAGCTCCAGCTCGGTCGTGACCTTGCGGCATTGCGTATCCGGCGGGATCTCGCCAATGCGCACCAGCTCTTCGTCAACGGGGGGCTTGGCAGCCGGAGCTGCTTGCTTGGTGTCGGCCGGGGGAACAGCCGCTGGAGGAGGAGTGTCGGTCGCGGTGGCGCCGCCGGTCGCGTCCGCGGCGAACCCGCTCGGCGGCGCAGCGCCCTTGGCACCATCGTTTGGCGCAACGACCGTATCGGCCACCACCAGGATCGCCGGATCGTTCTTGAGATCGGACGCCTTCTGCGTCGGCTCGGCGACGATCGTCACCTGCTTCTTGCCGTCCTTCGACGTGTAAGTATCCGTGACGCGCTGATCCGGGTCCTTCTCCACCACGACCCGCGCGCGTCGCGCGACCTCGCGGCGCTCATGGCGCGACAGGTGCTCGAAGATCACGACGCCGATCGCGACCGCCGCGACCACGCCGAAAGCCCTGCGAAACGGACCGCCGAACAGAACGGCCCCGCCGATGATGGGGACTGCCACGCCCGGCAGAATGCGGCCGGGGGTGCGTATGACCTTCTTGAACGCGCGTTTGACGCCGAACTGAGCGTCCGCAGGCCGGGGCACGCTGGTTGCCGCCACAGAGGCCGCAAGCAGGAGGCAGAGGAGGCGTGTCAGCATGTCTTTCTCCAGGAATGCTTCCAGTTCGCTCCGCCCTGGCGCTGGCCGGCTGCCGGCCATAGTGATGCATGGATCCGGCCGGAGGATATCCGAACTGGGCATGGCTCGGGAGTGGAAAATTGGATGGCTGACCAACGAGGTTTACGGAGCAAATTTGTCCATCCCGACGGGAAAATCCGGGGCTGAGGAGATTGTCGCGGCAGCTCCAAGCAGGGCCCATGCAACGTTCATCGGGCTGGATGCAGACCGGGCGTTGCGCTAGAAAATCGCGGTGAGGGGTGACGATCGCCGGGGCAAGATGCCGTTTCGCAGCCGAAGGACAGTCTGCGGCCTTTGGGGGCGCGTCATGGTCCTTCTGGCGGGGCTCCTGGCGGCTTCGGCGTTCGCGGCCCGCGCGTTCGACGCGCGGCTCGTGGAGCCCTCAGTCTACAAGATCTACTCCCTCATTCCGCAGAAGAACGATCAGTACAGCATCTCGTCCGGCACCGGGTTCCTGGTCTCGGGCCAGCGTTACGTCGTGACCAACTTCCATGTCGTCGAAGCCGGCGAGCGATACTACGTCGCCTTCCGCAGTGGACGCGAGGCAAAGCTCGTCGAGGCACGCCTCGTTGAAAAGAGACCGAACGTCGATCTCGCGTTGCTTGAGGCGCGCGAGGATTTGCCCGGCGAAGCACTGGCACTCGGCGAGTATGAGCCCGAGAAGCTCGCTGAGGTGGTCGCGATCGGATTTCCGGGAGCGGCCAATCTCAACAAGCTCGTCGCCGGAAACGATGCCCAACGCATTCCACTGACCGATCTGGACTCCACCGTGACCACCGGCGTCGTCTCACGCATGACGTTCACAAGTCTGAAGGTCAGCGAAAGCCAGACCCTGAGCGTGCGCACCGTGCAGCACAGCTCGGCCATAAACCCCGGCAACAGCGGCGGCCCGCTGTTCGATGCCTGCAGCCAGGTTCTGGGTGTAAACACGCTGCAGGGCCTCAACTCGCAAGGCCTGTTCTTCTCCGTGCACGCCGACGAGGTCGGCCGCTTCCTGCGCGAGCTCAAGATCCCGTACAGCGCGACCTC
The DNA here is from genome assembly GCA_964508485.1 of uncultured Hyphomicrobium sp. Taxonomy (GTDB): domain Bacteria; phylum Pseudomonadota; class Alphaproteobacteria; order Rhizobiales; family Hyphomicrobiaceae; genus Hyphomicrobium_C. The sequence continues at coordinate 12,133 of CAZDUD010000078.1, forward strand.
GCGCCCCTGTTCCACGAGCGCGCTGGGATCGAACCTGATCCCGCTCGCGTTGGGCCTGACCGCCGCGCTCGCTCTTATCGCCGTGATCCTGCTGCGCACCAATCGCGCGCCGGCCTGGTTGCAAGCGATCCCGAAGGCCGCAGCCCGCCTGAGCCTGCCGAAAGTCGTACTTGGAGGTTTGAACAAGAAGCCATCGTCAGCGCGTTCGGCGCGTGATGGTCCGCTCTGTCTCCGCCCCGTCGACGGCGGGGCGGTCATCCGCCTCGGCGAGGAGGGCCGTGCCGTCACCATCGGCCGCGGCCCGGGCGCCGACATCACCGTCGCGAACGACACCGTTTCAAAGGTCCACGCGCGCCTCGCCTACGATCCGGAGACGCAACGCATTCGCGTCACCGATCTCAATTCGTCGAACGGTACCTTCATCGATGGCGCACACATTACCGAGGCCGAAGCACCCGTTGGGGCGATCATCAGGCTCGGCACCGTGGAATTCAAGGTGGCGCACGAGACGCGCGTTTCGGCGAGCAAGACGCCCGGTGCAACGGGAAGCGGCTGGATGCTGTCCGGCTTCGACACGGCAGGCCGCGCCGTGCAGTTCGAGCTGAGGCCCGCCACCGATCCGGAAACGGGCCGCGAGGTGCCTGCGACGTGGACCTTCGGCCGCGACCCGGCGCGCGCGAACTTCGTCATCGACGACAGCAGCGTCTCGTCGCTGCACGCACAGATCATGTACGATCCGGGTGCCCCGCTGATGCTCCGCGACATGGGCTCCATGAACGGCACCCGCCTCGATGGCGAGAGCATCGGCACGCGCACCGTCACGCTGCGCGATACAGGGCAGGAGATCGTTTTCGGCCTCGCCGCCCTGCGTCTGTCGCGGCTGGCGGGATGAACGCTGTTGCTAAGCGTCAGCGCTCGCGCGGCGTCCCAAAACCTTCGTGATGGTACGGCGCATTCCGACCGGCAGCGCATCGATGCCGCGCTTGGCCGCCGTCTTGAAGAATCCGAGATAGAGTGTGGCATACATGCGCCCGGCCAGAGAAAGCGGCCACGCCCAGTCGCGCACCATCGCCGCATCGTCCGCCCACTCGAGCTTGTACCCATCGCCCGGCGCCAGCATATCGAAAACGGTCACGCCGTCGTCGAAGGACTGTCGGATGCTGTCCTCCATGAGCAGCGAACCCGCGGCGACCTTTTCGTAGGCGAGGTCGTAGGCGATGATATGGATCGCCGAGCGCCCCTTGCAGCGGACGCCGATCTCGAGCGCGACGGGGCGCCCGTCGCAGGAGAGGCTCAGAACATGGCAGCCGGCTGGATGTGTCTTAGCGCGCGTCGCATCCGCAAAGAAGCGGGCGGTCCTCGGATCGGCGAGCGCCGGCGAAACGATGCCGCGATGCGCAAGCCAGAGATGCTTGAGCCGGAAAGTGTCCGCCGTGAGCGCTTCCGCCGCCGCGCCTTCCACATGCCGCGCAAGGGCAGTGGCGCCGCGTTCTTCGAGCCTGCGCCGCTGGCGCTTTCTGTTGCGGCGCGCGCTGCCCGAATACCGCGTCTCGTACGCTGCGAAGGACGGTGCGCTTGCCAGATCCAGGTAGGGGGCCTTGAGCTCGGCGGTCACCTTGGCTCCGGAGACCGCGAGAAAACGGGCGATATTGGAGTCATCCCGCACCTTGCGGAGCGTGAACACGCTCGCACCGGTCCGCTGCACAACGAACGCAGCCGCCGTGCTGAGAAGGGCCACCGCATCGATCTCTTCATCGATCAGCACATCGCCATACTGGCTGACGGGATCTCCCATCCAGCGCAGCTCCTTGAGCGGACCGATCCGTGCGAGCACAAGCGGCCAAACCATGACGAGGCGGCCGCCGGCATGCGCCGTAACGATCGCAAGCTCGGGGTCATCCGCACCACCGAGGAAATGGTTGGCCCAATGCCAGTTCCAGTTGAACGTCTGAAACAGGTGGATGTTGCGTCCGGCGCGCAGGAACAGCTCGTTCCAAGGTTCTTCGAGGGCATCGAAGCCCGCACGTGTCGTGACCAGATCGAGCTTGGCAGAGAGGCCGGCCGGCACATCCACCGCGTCGGCTCGCGTGCGAGGAGCACTGCCGAGGTCGTACACGGGGCTCGGGGGGATATGCGCGGCGCTGCGCAGGGACAGGGGCATGGGGCGATCTTTAAGGCATGAAAAAGCAGCGTCTCGAACTGGGATTCGGGTCGCGTGCGGGCGGCCGCAATAGTCCCACCAAAAGAATAACGATTTGATCAGGCCGCCGGAAATCGGGGCGCGCCGGGAGGCCCGTACTAGGCGTGCGCGATCTCGAACAGCACAAGGACGATCAGCACGACGACAAGCGACCAGAGCGCGAGCGAGCCCCGCCGCGTGCCGCCGCCCCCGAACAGCGCCACCACCGCGACCAGAGCGGCACTGAGGATGTTGATGACGATCAGTCCGGCGAGCCCGAGGCCGCGCGAGCCGCCCCACGCGCCTTCGATGAAGGTCGCAGCACCGATCCCGACGAGCACTGCACCGAGAAGACGGGGCCAGAACGCACTTGCGGATCGCGGCAGTCCCAGCACCTTGATGGTGGTGAGCGGGGCAATCAGGAGCAGCGCGCCACCGGCAAGCTTAAGAAGCGTTTCGATCCAGAGGAGCTGCTGCACGGCGGATCACAAAGCAGTCGTGTCGGCGTCGAGGAAAGGTGGGATCATCGAAGAAGAAGCGTCAGTTGCCGACCTTCTCGTTCTGTTTCGACCACCAATCGTCTGAGCCGAACTTCGGACCGGAATCGCCGGAGGAGTCGAACCAGCCGTCGAACATGCCCTCCTTCGCCACGACCTTCTTCGGCGGCGGCTCGAAGTCACCGGCCAGCAGGCGGCCGAGGTCCGTCTTGATGGTCTGCGTCTTGCGATCCGAGCAATAGTTCGGATCCTCCACCGCCGCCTTCATCACGCCGTTGTAGGCGACGTTGTAGATTTTCTCGACTTGGCCGATCTGATCGCCGGAGGCACCAAGGCTTGCCTCGTGCGCGAGATACGTCGACTTGAGCCTGGGCGCGTCGAAGTTATAGCCGCACTTGACTGCGCGCGCCGACACGGTGCCGACCTGGAACGCGCGGTCGGTCGGTGTGGAGGGGGCGGCTACAGGCGCAACAGGGCCCCCCGCTTGCGGAGCCGGTGCGCCGCCGGCAGCCGGAGGCGTCGGCGCGTTGCCAAGGACCGACGCTGTCGACACGCCGTTCCCGCTGGACGAGCATCCAGCCAGAGCTGTGGCAAGCATCAAGGCAGCAACGGTGCAGCGGTGCATGAAATTGACCCCCAGGCTGCTCAAAATCAGCGCAGATTTGCGCCCTTTTTGAGGTGAGGTCAATCCGCGGCGCCGCAACTTCGTGTGGAACTTCGGCCACTTGCGCCCGCGTGCGTACAACCCGGAAAAATCGAGGCGTCTAACGCATGAGCTCCCGGATCGAGGCGTCCAGTCCGGAAAGCGTCATGGGGTACATCCGCCCGCCCATCAGTCGCCGGATCAACCCGATGGATGGCGTGTAATCCCAATGCGTCTCAGGCACCGGGTTGAGCCAAACGCAGTGCGCGTAGACGTCGGCCACCCGTTGCAGCCACGTCGCGCCCGCCTCATCGTTCATGTGCTCGACGGCTCCGCCGATGTGGGTGACCTCGTAGGGGCTCATCGAGGCATCGCCGACGAAAATGACCTTGTAGTCGGCCGGATAGGTATTGAGCACCTGCCAGGTCGGGATCGTCTCGCTCCAGCGCCGGGAATTGTCGCGCCAGACGCCCTCGTAGAGGCAGTTGTGGAAGTAGTAGTATTCGAGATGCTTGAACTCGCTGCGTGCAGCGGAGAACAGCTCCTCGGCAGTCTGCACATGCCAATCCATGGAGCCGCCGACATCGAAGAACATCAGAACCTTGACGGCGTTGCGCCGCACGGGGCGTAAAGCGAGGTCGAGATACCCCTTGCGGGCCGTGCCGCGGACAGTTTGGTCGAGGTCGAGCTCCTCGGGTGCGCCCTCGCGCGCAAAGCGCCTGAGCCGCCGCAGCGCCATCTTGATGTTCCGGACGCCAAGCTCGACGTCACCGGCGAGATCCTTGAACTCGCGCTTGTCCCAGACCTTGATCGCCCGCCGATGGCGGCTTTCCTTCTGGCCGATGCGCACGCCGGCAGGATTGTAGCCATATGCGCCGAACGGCGATGTGCCGCCCGTGCCGATCCACTTGTTGCCGCCCTGATGCCGTTCCTTCTGCTCGGCGAGACGCTGCCGGAGCGTCTCCATGATCTTTTCCCAGCCGCCGAGCGCCTCGATCTGCGCCTTCTCCTCCTCGGTGAGATAGAGCGCGGAGACGGCTCGCAGCCAGTCGTCGGGGATCTCGGCCGTGACGGTATCGCTCATGAGGTCGAGACCCTTGAACACATGACCGAACACACGATCGAAACGGTCGAGATAGCGCTCGTCCTTCACGAGCGCGGCGCGCGACAGGTAATAGAAGTCCTCGACACGCCGCCCGGCAACGTCCGCGTCGAGCGCCTCGAGCAACGTCAGATACTCTTTGAGCGTGACGGGGATCTTGGCGTCCCGCAGCTCCTTGAAGAACGTTGAAAACATACACGCCTCCCTCTCCCCATCGTATAGGACGATGAGGAGAGGGAGAAAACAAAGAAGCCGCCCCGAAGGGCGGCTTCCTGTTTAGTCGGGTAGTCTCAGCTTCGATTAGAAGTTGATCAGACCACCGAACTGGAAGAGCTGGAACTCTGCATC
>CAZDUD010000079.1:0-16838 GCA_964508485.1 uncultured Hyphomicrobium sp.
AACCGCCCCCCACGACGTGCTGCTCGTGCTCGACGCCACCACCGGCCAGAACGCGCTGCAGCAGGTCGATGTGTTCCGCGAGCGCGCGGGCGTCACCGGCCTCGTCATGACCAAGCTCGACGGCACCGCCCGCGGCGGCATCCTGGTCGCCATCGCGGCCAAGCATGGCCTGCCGATCCACGCCATCGGCGTCGGCGAAGGCGTCGACGACCTGCAATCTTTCTCTGCCAAGGATTATGCCCGTGCCATTGCCGAACACTGACACCCCGCCGCCGAAAGACGGGACCGGAGACGGCTCGGCGACAAAAATTGAGATCAAAGGTCACGCACCGCACATGAGCCCCAAGAAGCGTCTCTTCCCGTTCAACGCCGAGCAGACGATCAACATCCTGAGCGAGTTCGGCCCGCTCGTGACGATGTTCGTCGTCAACGCGCTGTACGGCATCAACGCCGGGACCTGGGCACTGATCCTGACCACCATCGCGGCCATCGTCGCCATGGTCTACATGTTCCACCGTCCGCCGGTCTTTCCGCTCATCGCTTCGACCGTAACCATCGTCTTCGGCGCCCTGACCCTGGTCACGCACGACCCGATGTGGGTGCAGATCAAGGTCACCATCTTCAATGCGCTCTTTGCCGGCTTCCTGTTCTCGAGCTTCTGGCACTACAAGGGTCCACGCCAGCTCTTGAGCGAGCTCGGACCCATCGCCTGCATGCTGCTCATGAGCTGGGTGGTGGGATTGCAGGCTGGCGTACTGACGCTGTTTGCCTTGATGGCCGTCTCGCTGGTCGCTGCGCGGGGGCGCCTCTCGGACCTCGACTGGGTGACAGTCGGCATTGCCTCCGTGTTCTTCGTCCTGGACATCTACGCCCACGACACCATCTGGCTGAAAACGAATCTGATCGTCTGCAGCGCGCTGGCGATCGGCTTTGCCTTGGGCGCCATGATCATGCGCGAGAACTTCTTCCAGTACGTGTTCGAGAAGACCTTCCATTACACGCAGGAAGGCTGGGACATGTTCACGCGCAGCTTCGCATGGTTCTTCGTCTTCACGGCGGTCGCCAACGAGATCGTGCGCCTCACCTTCAGGGATGATCAAACATACAATATGCTTGGCCAGGCGATGACAGGCGTCGACATCTGGATCGCCTTCAAGCTGTTCATCATCCTGCCCCTGAGCGGGCTCTACGCCTGGCTTCTGACCAAGTGGATGAGCAAGCACCACCTTTAGTGTGCTAGGTCAACAGGGTCGCCCGACTTGCTTCCGACCGCCACGAACATAAAGTCATCCCGGCGTCATGGCGAAGCCATGCTTCACAAGGACAACCGGGACCCACGCAACCATCAACGACCACCACGCTGATACTGACGGATTTCACGATGGCACAAAGCGAGACGACGAAACCCGAAACTCAGGAGAGCGGCATGCAGCAGCTCTTGAAGTTCATCGTCGAGCTCGGACCGCTCGTCGTCTTCTTCCTGACCAACGCCCGCGCCGGCATTTTCTGGGGCACAGGCCTCTTTATCGCCGCAACACTGATTTCGCTCGTCGCCTCACGCATCCTGTTCGGGCGCATCCCCGTGATGCCGCTCATCACCGCTTTCGTGGTCGTGGTGTTTGGCGGCCTCACGCTGCTCCTGCAGGACGAGCTTTTCATCAAGCTGAAGCCCACCATCGTCAACGGCATCTTCGCTACCGTCCTGTTCGGCGGCCTGCTCTACGGAAAATCACTGTTGAGCTATCTCTTCGGCGACGTCTTCGCGCTGACCGATGAAGGCTGGCGCAAGCTCACGTTCCGCTGGGCCTGCTTCTTCGTGTTCCTCGCGCTCCTGAACGAGCTCGCCTGGCGCTTTCTCACCACCGATCAGTGGGTGACGTTCAAGGTCTTCGGCATCATGCCGATCACGATGATATTCGCCATCTCGCAGGTCGGCCTCCTGCAGCGCCACGCCCTCGAAAAGCCCGAGAGCGAATAGCGCGCGACGCGCAGCTATCCCCACCCCACGTCATGGCCGGGTCAAGCCCGGCCATCCAGGGCGAAGGACGCAAACTGAAGGAATAAGCTGCCCCTGGATGGCCGCCTGTCGATGCGGAGCATCGCTCCGCGATGATGGCGGCCATGGTGGAGGAATGGCATCCGGCACTAAGCCGCGGCCTTCGCCTTGATCAGGTTGCGCTCGATGAGCGTCTCGGCGATCTGCACCGCGTTGAGCGCCGCGCCCTTGAGCAGGTTGTCGGCCACGATCCAGAGCGCGAGCCCGTTCTCGACCGTCGCATCCTCGCGGATGCGCGACACGTAGGTCGCATACTCGCCCGCCGCTTCGACCGGCGTCACATAGCCGCCCGGCTCACGCTTGTCGACGACCAGCACGCCCGGCGCATCGCGCAGGATCTCGCGCGCCTCGTCCGCCGTGATCGGCCGCTCGAACTCGATGTTGACCGACTCCGAATGCCCGACGAATACCGGCACGCGCACGCACGTCGCCGTGAGCTTGATCTTCGGGTCCATGATCTTCTTGGTCTCGGCGACCATCTTCCATTCCTCTTTCGTGAAGCCGTCCTCCATGAAGACGTCGATGTGAGGAATGCAGTTGAAGGCGATCTGCTTGGGGAACTTGTTGGGCTCGACCTCCTGACCCGGCACGTACTTGGCCTTGGTCTGCGCCCACAGCTCGTCCATCGCCTCCTTGCCGGCGCCTGAGACGGACTGATACGTCGAGACGACGACGCGCTTGATGACCGCCGCGTCATGCAACGGCTTCAGCGCAACGACCAACTGAGCCGTCGAGCAGTTCGGATTGGCGATGATGTTCTTCTTCGTGAAGCCCGCGACCGCGTCCGGGTTCACCTCGGGCACGATGAGCGGCACGTCCTGGTCGTAGCGCCAGCACGACGAGTTATCGATCACGACGCAGCCGGTGGCGCCGATCTTGGGACTCCACGCCTTCGACACGGACGAGCCGGCCGACATCAGGCAGATGTCCGCCTTCGAGAAATCGAACTGCTCGAGGTCCTGGCATTTGAGCGTCGTGTCGCCGCACGAGACCTCGGTGCCGAGCGAGCGGCGCGAGGCGATCGCAAAGATCTCGTCCGCCGGAAAGCGGCGCTCGGTGAGCACGTTCATCATCTCGCGCCCGACATTTCCGGTCGCGCCGACGACAGCGACTTTGTAGCCCATGGCTCAGGGTCCCTTTTGAGCAAGTTGGCGTCGCAGATCCGACGCAACGCTAGGACGTTTCCTATGAAGGAGACGCTCCAACCAAGATATTTCCTAGGCGGGGTTCACTTACGCGCGCCGGTCCCCCCTTTCAAGGACCAATTCGTGCGCCGCAGGCCGGAGGCAACCACCCGCCAGGCCTTCCGCCTGCTGGGGTTTGAGACGTGACTGGACTCCGGCCTCCGCCGGAGCGACGGCATTTTTGCCGACAGGGCATGGCCCAAATTCAACGTCATCCCGGCGAAGGCCGGGATCCACGCCAGCATCCGCAAGCGCCACGCAGACAGGATCCTGGTGCGACGGCGCAGGCATCATAAGGAACGGGGAAACATCCGCCGTTGCTTTGACACATCGGCCCGCATCACCTTAGCTCGTGACCCCGTTTCCGATCAGAAGGTTGCCCGTGCGGACACCCCCCTCGCTCGCCTCTCAACCGGCCCTTCCCGCCGACACCGTCTGGCCGGACGGCATCACGCCGACCGAGGAGTTCGGCACCGCGCTCGCCTTCATCCGCGAGGGCGACGGCCACCTGTTCGTCACCGGACGCGCCGGCACCGGCAAGTCCACGCTGCTGCGGGCGCTCCGCGCCGCGACCGACGCCGAGCTCGTCGTGGTCGCCCCGACCGGCCTCGCAGCCGTCAATGTGGGCGGCCAAACCATCCATTCGTTTTTCGGCCTCCCCCCGCGCCTGATCCGTTCCGACGACATCCGGCGCAGCCGCAATGGCACCGTCATGCGCAAGCTCAAGTACCTCGTCATCGACGAGGTCTCGATGGTGCGCTCGGACCTCATGTGGGCCATAGATCAGTCGCTGCGTGTCAACCGCGGCCGCCCGCGCGAGCCGTTCGGCGGCGTTCGTCTCGTGCTCTTCGGCGACTTGCATCAGCTCCCGCCCGTGGTGCAGGAGGCCGAGGTCGCGGGCCATCTGCACGAGGAGTTCGGAGGACCGTTTTTCTTCTCCGTGCCCGCCTTGCGCGAGGGCGCCGGCACCACGCGCCTTGAGCTGACGCAGGTGTTCCGCCAGAGCGACGAGGCCCTAATCTCGGTCTTGAACCGCATCCGGGACGGCGACGCCGACGAGGACGACCTCGCGGAGCTCAATCGGCGTGTCGCGCCCATCCGCACGCTGGGCGAGGGAGAAAAATTCGTCATCCTGACGCCGACCAACGCCGCCGCCCAGCGCATCAACACCGCCTACCTCGACGCGCTTCCCGGCCGGGCCCACACGTACGAAGCCGGAATCACGGGCGATTTCACGCAAGCGTCCCACCCGACCGACAGCGCACTGACGCTGAAGCCCGGCGCCAAGATTATTCTCCTCCGCAACGATCCCGACAGACGCTGGGTCAACGGCACTGTCGCCCGTATTGCCCGCCTCGAGGAGAAAAAAGTCATGATCGAGATTGCCGGCCGCGAGCACGAGCTTGAGCCGGCAAGCTGGGAGCAGCGCCGCTACGCCTACGACAAGGACCAGGAGAAGATCGTCGGCACCGTTGCCGGCACCTTCAAGCAATACCCCGTGCGCCTCGCCTGGGCGCTGACGATCCACAAGGCCCAGGGCCTGACCCTCGACAACGTGTACATCGACCTCGGCCGCGGAACCTTTGCCCACGGACAGGCCTACGTCGCTTTGTCGCGGTGCCGGTCGCTGGAGGGCCTGGCGCTCGCCCGAAAGCTCGAGCCGCGCGACATTTTGTTCGACCGCGCCGCCATGGGCTATCGGGACCTGTTCCCCGCTCTTCAGTCGTAAGACGATGTTCTGATTTATTATTTCGCAAGTGCGAAATAGACCATGTCGACGTTAACCCTGGACGCGAGCAAAACTCCAGGAGAATCGGCGTTTGATCTGGATCAAACGCGCCTATCGCGCGGCAGCATATTTTTATGTTGCACCGCAAAAAGACCATGCTATGGTGCGCCTCGTAAAGTTCGGACGCTCGCGCGGGCTGCACGCATTTTGTGGCTTGAGCACCGGCAAGCGCCCCTCCTCCCCAGCCTGAGCCAGAGTGACGACCCCACAAGGAGCAAAGCCGTGAACGACTTTACCCGTCAGACCCAAGAGTTCCTCACTGCCGCCAAGGATGCGCGTATCCCCGAGCAGGTCCAGGCCATCGCCGAGGACAGCGTGGCCAAGGCACGCGAGACCTACGACAAGTTCTCGACCGTTGCGAAGGACAACGCAAAGGTCCTCGAGGAAGTGACCGTCGCCGCTTTCGCCGGCGCCAAGTCAATCAGCGACAAGGTGCTGAAGAACACCGAGAGCAACACGGAAGCAGCTTTCGAGGCCGCCAAGGCCCTCGCCCGCGCCAAGACGCTCCCCGAGCTGGTCCGCCTCCAGTCGGGCTTCGTCCAGCAGCAGCTCGCCGTCGCGGGCGCCCAGTCGAAGGAGCTCTTCGAGCTCTCGACCAAGGTTGCACAGCAGACGCTGGAAAGCCTGAACGCGGCTGCCACGAAGACGTTCGAGCAGATCAAGAAGGCAAGCTGATCCACACGGCGCAGAATGGTTCTATGAAGGACTTCGATGCGCCCAGTCTGACCCAGAGCAAGAATACGCCCGGCACGAGACATGCCGGGCGTATTTTTTTTGAAGCCCCCGATACAGATCGCCTTCCGCGGGCAAAATTTCCCAGTATAGTGGAGCAATGTTAGGGTCGCGTTCCGATATTAAGATCCGCAAAGGCAGGCTCGCAGACGCCGCGGCCGTCGCTGACACATTTCGCCAGTCCTGGCTGCAAGCCTATCGCGGAATTCTCCCGCACAATCATCTCGAGAATATGATCCGCCGCCGCGGGCCGGATTGGTGGGCCAGCGTCATCCGCAGCGGCGACAGCCTGATCGTGCTCGAGAAAGGCGGAACCGTCATCGGCTACGCAACGCTCGGCTTTTGCCGCACGCGCGGTCCCTACCAGGGCGAGATCTACGAGCTCTACATCGCACCCGTGTTTCAAGGTCTCGGCTACGGCGAGCATCTGTTCGAAGCGTGCCGTCACGGCCTCGATCAACGGCGCCTCAAAGGCCTCATCGTCTGGGCGCTTGCGGAGAATACGATCGCGACGGACTTCTACTGGCGCCGGGGCGGACGGCCGGTGAAGCAGGGCTTCGAGACCATCGGCGGCCAAAAGCTCGAAAAAATCGCCTTCGCCTGGTCGTCCTGATCGAGACGCAAGGCGCGCGCTACGGTGCGCTCGCCCCTGATGATTCGGCCGTCACCAGAGGCGGCACAAGCGGACAATCCTTCGATCGCGCCACCGTATCCGCGAGCTTGCGCGCAAGCACGATCGCGTCGGGATTGGCCGTCGCATCCACATACGCCGCATGACAGGTTTCGCGATCCGTCACGCGCATCACGACCAGGACCTCGCGAGCGCCTGCCGCATCACGCGTGAAGTATCGCACGATGGTGGCATAAGGAACCGGCCGCGCGTTCCGGATGATGAATCGCCATTCGACGGTCGTCCGCCGCCCGCCCTTGTCGAACAACGTGCTGAACGGCTTGAGAGTTTGCTGCGCGGCACGGCGCTTGTCGGCGTCAGGCCCCACGCTGAGGTAAACGCCGGAGAGGCCCTCCGCCACATAGACGGGATAGCCCGGCAGCCCTTTGCAGAGCCGCGCCGTATTGCTGCCTGGAACGGCCTTGCAGGCGGAAAGATCGACAGCCGTATAAAGGCTTCTGACCTGTTGAATGGCAAAAGCCGCACTGCACCACAGCAGAACGGCAAGCGCGATCAACCTGGCAGAAGGCACGGCCATGGAACGTCCTCGGCGGCCAGAACGAAATTGTCCCCGTTCTACACGCCTTCATGGCCAAAATCCGCGAGATCCCTGCAACGACGAGCACCGCGATCCGGAAGGCAAAATCTAGATCTCCAGGAAAGTGGAGTCCCAGCCTCCAAAGCGGTGTGATCTCTTGCGCCTATGGCCATGGTTAGCGCATGCGAGACCTTATCGCAGTTGAGAACCGCGCCTCACCCAAAAGCCGCACTTCCTCTTACCCCCCGCGGTTGCTATATCGGCCCGCAACTGAACCCCCCTGAGGACGTGATGAGCGAAATCCGGATCGCCGTGACGGGAGCTGCGGGCCGTATGGGCCGCGAGCTCGTCCGTGTGATCTCCGTGACCTCCGGCTGTGTGGTGAGCGGCGGCACCGAAGCCCCCGGCTCCCCCCATATCGGCAACGACCTAGGAACCCTAGCCGGGCTGCCTCCCCTGGGCGTCGCCGTCACCTCCGATCCGCTTGAGCTTGTCGCCAGGAGCGACGCCGTGATCGACTTCACGGTTCCTGCCGCAACCGTCGACATGGCCGGCCTCGCCGCAAACGCACGCATCGTGCATGTCATCGGCACCACAGGCCTCACCGAAAGTGATGAAGCCGCGATAAAGGCCGCCGCCCGCCACGCGACCGTCATTAAGGCCGGTAACATGAGCCTCGGCGTCAACCTGCTGACCGCGATCACGCGCCGCGTCGCCGAAGCGCTCGATGCGGACTTCGACATCGAGATCGTCGAGATGCATCACCGTCAAAAGGTGGACGCCCCATCCGGAACCGCGCTCATGCTGGGCGCAGCGGCGGCCGAAGGGCGGGGCATCGATCTCAAATCCTCGAGCGTACGCGTGAGAGACGGCCATACCGGACCGCGTCGCCGGGGCGACATCGGCTTTGCAACGCTCCGCGGCGGCACGGTCGTCGGCGACCATACGGTGATCTTTGCCGGTGAAGGCGAACGCATCGAAATCACGCACCGCGCTGCGGATCGCAGCATCTTCGCGCGCGGCGCCGTCAAGGCTGCACTGTGGGGCCAGGGCAAGGGTCCCGGCTTGTTCAACATGAGCGACGTGTTGGGGCTTTAAATGTCGAATTTGCAGAGAACGAAACGGATTGCTTCCATGACGAACAAGTTGGTTCTGGTCCGGCATGGCGAAAGCGAATGGAACAAGAAGAACATCTTCACGGGTCTGCGCAATCCGGACCTGACCGAGAAGGGCCTTATCGAAGCCGTCTGGGCGGGGCGCGTGCTCAAGGCTGAGGGCCTTCGCTTCGACGTCGCATTCACGAGCAAGCTGAAGCGCGCGCAGCGCACGCTCGATATCATCCTGAGCGAGATCGGCGGGGAGATCCCCGAGGTGATCGAAGACCCCGCTCTGAACGAGCGCGACTACGGCGAGTTGTCGGGACTGAACAAGGACCAGGCGCGCGAGCGGTGGGGTGAGGAGCAGGTGCTGGCCTGGCGCCGGAGCTACGATACGCCACCGCCCGGCGGCGAAAGTTTGAAGGACACGGCCGCCCGCGTACAGCCGTACTACATCGAGCACATCTGGCCTCACGTCGCCGCCGGCAAGAACGTCATCATTTCCGCACACGGAAACTCGCTGCGGGCGCTGATCATGTATCTTGAGAAGCTCTCCCCGAAACAAATCCTGGACCGCGAGTTGGCGACCGCTGCTCCGCAGGTTTACCGGCTCTCGCCCACGGGCGACGTCGAGGAATATCGGGAGCTCGTCCGCTCGGAGGGTCGCGACAGTGGTATGGGATGAGCTCGGCCGCGAGGCCGACGAAAGTAACCAGCGCGACCGCGACAAATGGATCGGCGTCTACATCGGCGTGTTGGCTGTCATCCTCGCGATCTGCGCGATGGGCGGCAATAACGCGTCCAAGGAAGCGACGCTGAAAAACATCGAGGCGACCAACATCTGGGGCTTTTTCCAGGCCAAGAACATGCGCCGCCATGTCCTGCGCCTCGAAGTCGACGAGCTAGAGCTGACGGCGCTGAGCAACCCGTCTCTTGCGCCGGAGGCGCGCACCGCGATCGAGACCAAGATTGCCGAATACAAGAAAGTGGACGCCGAGCTGACGTCCAATCCCAAATCCAACGAAGGTCTCGACGAGCTGTTCAACCGGGGCAAGGCGCTCGAAACCGAGCGCGACATCGCCATGCGCCAGGACCCCTACTTCGACTACGGCGAGGCGCTTCTGCAGATCGCTATCGTCCTGGCCGGCGTCGCCATCATTTCCGGCGGCGCGATGATCCTCACGACGAGCGCCATCATGGGCGCCCTCGGCACACTGATGACCATCAACGGCTTCACGCTTCTGCTGAACATTCCGTTCATCGGTTAACGGGCGTTCGCTTGCCGGCTTCACCCCGCCGCGCTAGTACCACGCGCGAGCGACATCCCTCCTGACGGACACATCTCATGACCACGCACAAGCTGCTCCTCCTGCCCGGCGACGGCATCGGCGTTGAAACCATGGCCGAGGTCGAGCGCATCATCGCGTTCTTCAATAAGAAGAGCAGCAAGCACAAATTCGAGACGGAGAGCGATCTCGTCGGCGGCGCCGCCTACGACAAGCACGGCGTCGCCGTGACCGACGACTGCGTCGCCAAGGCCAAGGCGTCCGATGCCGTGATCTTCGGCGCCGTGGGCGGACCCAAGTGGGACAAGGTGCCGTACGCGGCGCGTCCCGAAGCCGGCCTCTTGCGCCTGCGCAAGGATCTCGACCTCTTCGCCAACCTGCGCCCGGCCATCTGCTACCCCGCGCTCGCCGACGCCTCTTCCTTGAAGCGCGAGCTGGTCGAAGGCCTCGATATCATGATCGTGCGCGAGCTGACCGGCGGCGTTTACTTCGGAGAGCCGAAGGAGATCGTTACGCTGGAGGACGGACAGAAGCGCGCCGTCGACACGCAGCTCTACACGACGCACGAGATTGAGCGCATCGCCAAGGTCGCCTTCGATCTCGCGCGCAAGCGCGGCAACAAGGTGCATTCTGCCGAGAAGCACAACGTCATGCGGACAGGCGTGCTGTGGAAAGAGGTCGTAACCGCGACCCACAAGTCCTACGCACCCGACGTCGAGCTGCATCACATCCTGGCCGACAACTGCGCCATGCAGCTCGTGCGCAATCCGAAGCAGTTCGACGTCATCGTCACCGACAACCTGTTCGGCGACGTGCTCTCCGATGAAGCGGCGATGGCGACCGGCTCGCTCGGCATGTTGCCGTCCGCATCCCTCGGAGCCGCAGACGAGAAGACCGGCAAGCGCATGTCGCTCTACGAGCCGGTCCACGGCTCGGCCCCCGACATCGCCGGCAAGGGGCTCGCCAACCCGATCGCCACAATCGCGAGCTTCGGCATGGCACTGCGCTACTCGCTCGCCATGAGCGAGGAAGCCGACCTGATCGACAACGCCATCGCCGGCGTGCTGACCGATGGGCTCCGCACCGGCGACATCATGCAGCCCGGCATGCGCCAGGTCGGCACGTCCGAAATGGGCGGCGCCATCCTCGACAAGCTCGCCAAGCTCGTGGCCTGACCCCGCCGCGAAAAAGGCGGCTCTCTCCGGAGAGCCGCCCCACATAGTCGAAGTCGAAAGATCGCGCGCGATCAGTCGGCGGTGATCACAAACACCTTGAAGGCCTTGTCGAGGCGGAAATCGTACTGGCCGGCCTTGCACTTGACGTCCTCGGCCTCGTACACGCCCGTACCCTCGCTCTCCTTCTCGTAGGTACCGCCTTCGCAGCCCCAGGCCGCCACGGCGTCCTTGATCTTCGCTACCTCGTCATCGGTCGGCTTGTCGTCGGCGAGAACCGCGGTCGAGCAGAAAGCCAAAACGGCAGCGGCAGCGAACATGCGCTTCATGGGGGTCTTCTCCTTGCAACATGATTAAGTTCGGGAACCATTCCCTATTTCGTTGTTGCGGCGCAGCAAGTCTAGAGGGACAAGTTCCCGATTTAATCCGGGAAAGCGCAACTCGTTCCGAGTACGGGAAATTATTTCGGACTTTCCCGGGGATCGAAAGGCGGCCCAACCAGAGGTAGAGCGTGGGGCCGCAATGGCGTTGCGTGTGCTTTGCTTCGAACCGTCGGCCTACAGTTTGCGCAGCGCAACCGTACGGACGCTGTGGTCCTCGTCCTTACGAAGAATGAGTCGGGCACGCGGCCGGGTCGGCAGAATGTTTTCGGTGAGGTTCTTGAGGTTGATCGTGCGCCAGATGTCGAGGGCGCGTGCCACCGCGTTGTCGTGCGTGAGCGTGACGTAGCGATGGAAGAACGATGCGGGATCGCGGAACGCGGTGCTGCGCAGACGCATGAAGCGCTCCACGTACCAGGACTCGATCGTGGCCGGATCGGCATCGATGAAAATCGAGAAGTCGATAAAGTCCGAGACGAACGGCCCCGGATCGCCGCCACGATTCACGCTCGCCGGCTGGAGCACGTTGAGCCCCTCCACGATCAGAATGTCGGGCCGCTCGATCGCCGTCTTCTGGCCCGGCAGGATGTCGTAGTGGAAGTGCGAATAGATCGGCGCTTCGATGTGCTCCTTTCCGCTCTTCACGTCGGCAAGAAAATTCAAAAGCCGCGCCGTGTCGAAGCTCTCGGGGAAGCCTTTGCGCTCCATCAGATTGCGCGCTTCGAGCTCGCGATTCGGATAGAGAAACCCGTCCGTCGTGATGAGATCGACGCGCGGATGATCGGGCCAGCGCGCAAGCAGCGCCTTGAGCACGCGAGCCGTCGTGCTCTTGCCGACGGCGACCGAGCCCGCCACGCCGATGATGAACGGCACTTTGCAGTCCGTCCGGCCGAGAAACGTCGAGCTCACCGCATGCAGCTTCTGCGCAGCCGCGACGTACAGATTCAACAGACGCGAAAGCGGAAGATAGATCGTCTCCACTTCCTCGACCGACAGCTCGTCGATGAGACCCGACAGGACCTCAAGCTCTTGCGGCGCGAGCGTCATCGGCGTATCGGCGCGCAACTTCGCCCACTGCTCGCGGCTGAAGACGCGATAGGGCGAATAGGGGGGAAATTGAATCTCGGTGCCGTTGCTGCCGCCGACAATCTCGAGCCGCGGCACATCCCGCGTCGATGCCGCCTTGTCCCGCATTCTCATGAGCGGTTCACCAGGAAGCCTGACGGCCTCTCCACACTTAAGACTACGACGTCCGGGCCGCCTTTTCCGCGAGGCCCGACTGCCCGGTACGGCTGTCCAGCACCGCGAGCACCTCGTCGAGAGTTACGCCGCGGGCTTCGAGCAACACGAGCAGATGATATAACAGATCCGCTGCTTCCGCACGCAATGCGTCGTCGCTCTGGCTAACGCCGGCGATCACGGTCTCGACCGCCTCCTCGCCGAGCTTCTTGGCGCACCGCTCGGGGCCGGCATCGAGTAGCTGGCGCGTATAGGATTTCTCCGCGGTCTCGGCACGCCGCGCCCGGATCGTTGCCGCCAGCCTGGAAAGAACGTCGTCGCTCATGGGTGTCCAATCTTCGCGAGTAGCGCAAGGGGACCGGGATCCCGTCCCTTGGGCCGGGTTACTCCCCCAGACGTCGAGCACGCGGAGACTTGCGTGGATCCCGGCATGCGCCGGGATGACGTTTGTGGTGCGGCGAGCTGCTTGCCTCCTCTCGACGTCATCCCGACGAAGGTCGGGACCCACGTGAGCTTCCACAGGCACCCGCCGGCAGGATCCTCGTGCGAGGCAATACGGACGGTGAGCAAACATGTCCAGCGCAGAGCGCCCGCGACGCTTAACAGACCCGCCGCTCAGCCGCCGTTCGCTCCCGTCAGCCGCAGCCGGATATAGTCGAGCTGGTCGAAGTTGCCGTACTTGATGACCAGGTTGCCGCTCTCGCCCGAGCCGCGCTTGACCTCGACCTTAAGCCCGAGCGAATCCGCCAGCTCCTTCTCGAACGCCTTCGTGTCCGGGTCCTTCTCGCGCGCCTTGCGTCCGCCGCCCGTCGAGCCCGGAACGCCGATCGGTCCGGCTTGCGCCAAGGCCTCGGCCTCACGCACGTTGAGGTTTTCATCCAGGATCCGCTGCGCGAGCGCCTCCGCGTCCTCCCGCCCGACCAGCGTGCGTGCATGCCCCGCCGTCAGCCGGCCATCCTGCACATAGGCCTGGACAGCCGCCGGCAGTTTCAGGAGCCGCAACGTATTGGCCACATGGCTCCGGCTCTTGCCGATGATCTCCGAGACCTGCTCCTGGCTATAGTCGAACCGCTCGATCAGCTCGCGGTAGCCGTTCGCCTCTTCGATGGCGTTGAGGTCCGCGCGCTGGACGTTCTCGATGATCGCGATCTCGAGCACGTCGCGATCCGAAAGATCCCGCACGATGACCGGCACCGTATGCACGGCCGCCTTCTGCGCCGCACGCCAGCGCCGCTCGCCGGCGACGATCTCGAACGCCTGCGCGTCTTCCGGATGCGGCCGTACGACGATCGGCTGCACGAGGCCCTTGGTGCGGATGGATTCGGCGAGCTCCGCCAGCTCCTGCTCGGCGAAATCCTTGCGCGGGTTGAACCGCCCGCTCCTGAGCTGCGCCACCGGCAGCATCCGCTGCTCGCCCTCGGCCGGAACCCGCGGCTGGATCGCCTGCGGCCCCTCTCCGATCAGCGAAGCCAGACCCCGGCCAAGCCGGCTCTTGGGTAGCGGTGAGTTCATGTCGAGACCTGTTTTCTATTGTGTCGCAAGCAGTTACGCCGCTTTCGTCTGACGTTCGCGCTCGATGATCTCGGTTGCGAGCCGGATGTAGGCCTGGCTGCCGGCGCAGTCGTAGTCGTAAAGCAGGATCGGCTTGCCGTGCGACGGCGCCTCCGCGACCCGCGTATTCCGAGGGATCACGGACTCGTAGACCTTGGGCCCGAAGAAGGCCCGGACCTCGTCCGCGACCTCGCGCGAGAGCGTGGTCCGCGCGTCATGCATGGTCAGAACGACGCCCTGGATCTCGAGGCTCGGATTGAGCGTGGCGCGGATCTGATCGATGGATTCCTTGAGCTGCGAAATGCCTTCCAGCGCGAAGAATTCGCACTGGACCGGGACCAGAACGGCGTCTGCGGCTGCCAGCGCATTCAGCGTCAGGATGCTGAGCGACGGCGGGCAGTCGATCAGAACGTATTTGAACCCCTGATCCGCCGGCTTTCCCGAGAGCTGGGCTGCAAGCCCCGCCACCGCGTCTCTGAGCTTGTAGGCCCGGCTCGCATCGCCCGAAAGATCGGTCTCGAGGCCCACCAAGTCCTGGTTGGCCGGAACCACGAACAGGCCGGGGATCGCCGTCGGGACGGCCGTATCCAAAAGGCCCGCCGTCCCCATGACCGCGTCGTAAGACGTTTTCGACCGCGTTTCCGGCGGCACGCCGAGCCCGGTCGAGGCGTTTCCCTGCGGATCGAGGTCGATAACGAGCACGCGCTCGCCGATGGCGGCCAGCGCCGTGCCAAGATTGATGGCCGTCGTGGTCTTGCCCACGCCGCCCTTCTGGTTGGCGATGGCCAAGGTCCTGAGCTTCGCTGTCACGGGACTAACCCTCCGTCCTCGCAGCCAAATTTCGCACAATCACGATACGCGCCTGAGCGTCCGTCAGACTTGGGGCGAGCGCGCAGTCGAAATCGAATCGCTTTTTCGCCTCCGCGACTTCTACCTCCGCTTCGCGACCCTTCGGAAACAAGGCAACGCTCTGGGGAGAAAAAAACGGCAGAGCAAGCCCGAACAGCTTCGAAAGAGGCGCCAACGCACGCGCCGTGATCACGTCTCTTATCTGAGAGTTAGCCTGAGTCGCGACCTTTTCGCTCCGCTCCGCGCGAATCTCCACAGCAAGGCCCGTCTTTCGGGCCACCTCGCCGAGGAACGCCGCCTTCCGGGCATCGCTCTCGACCAGGGTCATGCGAGCCTCGGGGCACCGCTCTTTGAGCATAATCGCCAGTACGAGGCCGGGGAAACCTCCCCCCGAGCCGAGGTCCAGCCAGCTTTTTCCTCCCTCGGGAGCGAAATCGAAAAGCTGAGCCGAATCCGCGAAATGCCTGTGCCAGATCTCGTCCAGCGTGGCCGGCGAAACCAAGTTGACAGCCTTCTGCCAGGACTTGAGAAGCGCCTCGTAAGTCCTGAGCCGATCCAGCGTTTCACGTGAAACGCCAAAGGTTTCCTGGAACGCCTCGGCCGTATCGATTCGGCCAGAAGCCGGCCTCATGATGCGCGCTTCCGCAGCATTTGCTTTTTGACGGCGGCCAGGATCAAGAGCAGCGCGGCCGGCGTCATGCCCTCGATACGCCCGGCCTGCGCCAGCGTGGCCGGACGCTGCTGCGCGAGCTTCTGGCGCAACTCCGCCTTGAGGCTCGGCAAAGTTGCATAGTCAAAGGCCTCGGGAATCTCGACGGCTTCGTCCCTGCGGAGAGCGGCCACGTCGACCTCCTGCCGCTTGACGTAGGAATCATACTGAGCGTCGATTTCTATCTGAGCCGCAATCGCCCGATCGAAATTTTTGAGCTCAGGCCAGATCTCAGCCAAGCGATCATAACCTACGCTTGTATATGAGAGAATCTCGAACGCCGTCCGCCGCCTTCCATCCTTGTTGATTTCGATTCCGTTTCGTTCTGCTTCTGTCGGTGTGAGCGTTTTCTGAGAAAGTACATTAGCAAGAGCATATAACTCGTTGTTTTTATTTGAATACAGCCGTGAACGAAGCGCGGACACACAGCCCAGCCGTTCTCCGATCGGCGTCAAACGCTGGTCCGCGTTGTCGGCCCGGAGCCGCAAACGGAACTCGGCCCGCGACGTGAACATCCGATAGGGTTCCGTGACCCCGCGCGTGACGAGATCGTCGATCATGACGCCGAGATAGGAGTCGGCGCGCGAGACGACGAACGTTTGCGGCCCGCCAGCGGCCGAAAGCGCGGCATTGATGCCGGCAGCGAGGCCCTGCGCACCCGCTTCCTCGTAACCGGTCGTGCCGTTGATCTGCCCGGCGAGGAACAGGCGCTTGAGCCGCTTCGTCTCGAGCGTCGGCAGAAGCTCGCGCGGATCGACGTAATCGTACTCGATCGCGTATCCAGGACGCTTTAACTCAACGCGACTAAGTCCAGGCAAAGTCTTGAGAAAAGACTCTTGCACATCGGCCGGCAAAGAGGTCGAGACGCCGTTCGGATAGACGGTGTCGTCCTCAAGCCCTTCCGGCTCCAGGAACACCTGGTGCGCCGCACGGTCGGCAAACCTGACGACCTTGTCCTCGATGGACGGACAGTAGCGCGGACCGCGCGACGCGATCTGCCCGGAGTACATCGGCGAGCGCGCGAGGTTGGCGCGGATGATGGCGTGCGTCGCGTCGTTGGTCGACGTAATGGCGCACGTCACCTGCGGGTTGGTGATCCTCTCGGTGAGAAACGAGAACGGCACCGGATCGTCATCCGCGGCCTGCTGCGGCAGCGACTCCCAATCGATCGAGCTCCGCTTGAGCCGCGCCGGCGTCCCGGTCTTGAGGCGCCCCATCTTAAGGCCGAGCCCGTAAAGCCGCTCCGAAAGCTTCAGCGCAGGCGCGTCGCCGACCCGACCCGCCGGTTGAGTCTGATCGCCTAAATGGATGAGACCATTGAGAAAAGTGCCAGTGGTCAACACCACGGCACCGGCCCGGATCGCATCCCCCGTCTGCGTGATCACGCCCCCGACGACACCGTCCGCAACCAGCAGATCCTCGACTGCCCCCTCGAGCACCGCAAGCCCGGCGGTCTCGCGAATGGCCTGCTGCATGGCAGCCTTGTAGAGCGCCCGGTCGGCCTGGGCGCGCGGCCCCTGTACCGCCGGCCCCTTCGAGCGGTTGAGGAGCCGGAACTGGATGCCGGCCGTATCCGCGACACGCCC
>CAZDUD010000080.1:0-16618 GCA_964508485.1 uncultured Hyphomicrobium sp.
AGGCTGCAGAAGCTCCCGCCAGACAGATTCAACCCGAACGCTCCTTACCTGGGGGTGTGGGGATGGAAGTCCTTGACCTTAAGGGCAGGTGGACGAACGGAGACCGCTCATATGATGCAAGTGGCCTCGCGCTGCAAGAGAAAACGCATCCTGCGGTGATCAAAATTTTGCGCGCAATCGTCACACGGCGTTAGCGACTCATTTTGACACAGAGCGCGTCGCGCTGGCGGCTCTCCAGGCGGCTCGTCACTGGCCGTTGAGGAACTGCTCGAGCAGCTTCTTGCCTTTGCTTTTGCCGTTTTCGTCCTTGCTCAAGAGATCGTTGACGATCTCGTCCGCCTTCTTGCCCTTGTACTGCTTGCCGATGTCCTTGATCGCATCGACGGTCTTCGGGTCTTTGAGCACGCCCGCAACGTCAGGCGTGTAGGTCGGATCGCTCCACGGTCCATGCACGCGCACGGGCACCTCGATGCCTGCGAGATTGCCTGCGCCGCTGCCCTGTCCTTCGAGGCTCGCGACGAGCTTCGGGCGTAGCGTGTAGTCGACCTCGCGGGCGGCGAGCGCGACGCTACCTGAGCCAGAGAGGCGCAGGAGCGGGCTCACGAGCTTCAGATCCTGGTTCTCGGCAACGCCCGACTTGATGGCCCAGGTTGACGTCATCTCGCTGAAATCGGTCTTGTCGGTCGGGGCCGTGTCGAGGCCGCCCAGGTTGCCCTTCGACAAATTGCGCATCATCTCCGGCACGTTGACGCCGATGATGGCGCCGTCGGCGAAGGCCAGCTCGGCCTTTCCGTTGAGCGTCTCGACGATCTGGCGCTCGTTGGCGCCGCGTCCCGTCAGCGTCAGCTTGAGACGTCCCTTGCCCGCGAGGCGGTCGATGCCGGCCGCGTCCGTGAGCAGCGGCTGGCCTGAGACGCCGTCGAGAGCGATATCGGCGTCGAGGCCGGCGCTTGTCCCTGCCGTGGCGTCGAGGGTGATCGTCCCTTTGCCTGTCCCCTCGTAGAGCGCCACCTGGTCCAGAGTCGTCGTCATGAACCGGTTCTTGAGCGCCACCGTGAGGTCGGACTGGTCGAGGTGGATCGTACCCACCGTCAGCTTGCCGATGGAGAGCTTGGCGTTGGCGTCGAGGGCTCCCAGCGTCTCGAGGTCGAACGGCTCCTCGCTCCAGCCGTCGCGCTTCGTGAAGCCTTTGACGCGCGGGCCGGGCGGGGCGGTTTCCTGGAGCAGATCCTCGATGGACTTTGCCTTGTCGTTGGCGTCCCGAGGCGCAGCGCTCCGCGCGGCCACTCCGTGGGATTTGTAGGTGTTGAGGTCAAGCTCGCTGAGCTTGAGGTTGGCGTTGACCAGCGGGCGGGCGCCACGAGTGTCGAGCGTGATCTCTCCCAGCGCCGTCGTTTGGTCGAGCACGATCTCGGCGGTGGTGAACGTGTACTGGTCCGGCTTGCCGCGCCAGAGCCCCTTGGCCGTCAACGGGCCGAAACCGTCGGAGGGCGGCAGGTCGGTGCCGAGCCAGGCGAAGAGGTCCCGGGCGGACGACGACTTCGCGGAGAGGATGCCTTCGACGGCGAGGTCGTCCTTGAGATTTGCCGAGCCCTGTAACGTAGCGTCGAGCACGTCGGTGCCGAGCTTCATGTTGAGCTTCGCCGGGCGCTCGCCAATCACGTCGGCGAGCGAGGCAAGCGCGCCGTCGAAGCTCACGGTCTTGCCCTTCCAGTCGAGGCTGCCCGTGGCGTTCAGCGGCTCTGCCAGCGCCGCGAGCGCCAGCTTGACGTTGATGGCAGAGAACTCGGACGTGCTGCCGGTACGCTTGTCGCTGTAGTGGAGCGCGCCATTCTCGATGCGCACATCGTCGAGCTTCAGGTCTGACACGCCCGCGTGCGGGCTCCCGCTTCCGGTACCGGCGTCGCTCAAAGGCGCGTCGGCTGCCGTGTCGGCTTGCGCGACGCGCGTGCGCGTCGGGACGGCCGCGAAATCCCACGACCGGCGTCCGCTGGCGTCGACCTCCAGGTGGAAGATCGGCTCGCGCAGCGTCAGCGCCTTGACGCGGACGTCGCGCTCGAGGAGCGGCCAGAGGGCAACGCTCAGATCCAGCGCCTTCATGGTGACGAGCGGCTTTGCGGCTTCGACGCCCGGTGCGCCCGACAGCGAGACGTCGCCCAGTGAAATGCCAAGCGACGGGTAGAGCGTGAACGATGTCGGTCCGGCGATCACGAGATCGCGTCCGGTCTGCTCCTTGACGGCGGCGATGGCGCGGGAGCGCACGAAGTCCGCAGGCAGCGCCATGATCGCGAATGCGGCCGCACCGGCCACCATGGCGACAAGGCCGAGCCCGCCATAGAGCAGCACCGCGCCTAGCGTCGAGCGCTTGCGACCCGCCGCGCGGTGCGGCGGGCGCGCGGCGTTGGGGCCACGCGGCGGCGCGGCCATCGGCGGATAGGGTTGTGGGCGATAGGATTGGGGCGGATACGGCTGGCCGTGCGGCGGCGGGCCGCCGCCATGCTGCGGGCCCGGTCCCCGCGGCGGGCCTGTCCTCTCGTCAGAGGGGCGATACGTGTCAAAGCGCGGTGGCCGCCCCGGTGGCGGTGTTCTGCTCGTCATCGGGCTCCTGCCTCATGCGGCCGCGATGGCGCAGGTGCGCCTATCCCCGTACCACGGCCACAACTCCTTTAGCTCCGTAGCCGCCGATTGTGTCAGCGCAGGGCCGAATGCGCGCTTGCGACGCGCCATTTATCCACGTCGTTGTTCTCGTCATGGAGTCCCTTAGTCCGCCCTAACCACAACCTTTGGGGGAATCTTACGACGGGCGGTGAAAAGTTGTATTTAATCATTACATTTCAGCAATATCGGCCGGCGAAACGGCGACCGAAGCTTGCATGATTATGCCATTGTTGGGTCTGCATTTGGACACGCGACTCATCCATATTGCAACCTATGAGTGCATTGCATCGTACCCGGTTCTCGCTGCGGCTCGTGGCGCTCGCGCTGGCCGCAGTCCTTTTCCTTCCAACGGCCTTCGACGGCGCCGCCCGCACATCGGGCGACCACGGCACGGTCCTCAGCGGCCGGGCCCTCGTCATCGACGGCGACACGCTCGAAATCGGCGGCGAACGCATCCGGCTCGAGGGCATCGACGCGCCCGAGGCCGATCAGACGTGCGGCGGCGGATGGTTCGGCTCATGGAAGTGCGGCCGCGCGGCAACCGAGCAGCTCCGCTGGCTGACCGGCGGCCGGCGCGTCGACTGCTCCTCCGCCGGTCGGGACAAGTACGGCCGCGTGCTCGGATGGTGCTCGGCGGACGGGCGCGACATCAATGCCGAAATGGTGCGGACCGGCCATGCCTGGGCATTCGTGCGCTACTCGACCCGCTATCAGGCGGTGGAAGCCGACGCACGCAAGGCAAAGGTCGGCATCTGGAAAGGCGACGCCGAGCCGGCCTGGGCTTTTCGCGAGCGCCGCTGGGCTGCTGCCGAACCGGGCGCCCCCGAGGGCTGCGCCATCAAGGGCAACGTAACGGCCAATGGGCGCATCTATCACATGCCGTGGAGCCCCTGGTACGCCAAGGTGCGGATCGAGCCGGCGAAAGGCGAGCGCTGGTTCTGCAGCGAAGCGGATGCCACCAAGGCCGGATTCCGCCCGGCGATGGCGCATTGAGGGCAGTAGGCAGTAGGCAGTAGAGAGATTGACTTCCTGTGGGGGCGGGGAGAAAGTCCCGTTGCGATTTGCTTATCACTTTTTTGCGGTTCCGGGTCGTCAAGAAGGCAAACACCCCATGGTCCGTCCGGCTCTCGCCGCGTTCGCGGCTCTTCTCCTTGCGGCAGGCTCCTCCACAATCGCCACAGCGAGCGACACTTGGCCGGGCATCCATGCGGAGGCCTTCGGCGGACGCGCGATCCAGGACGGGCGCGGAATCGTGAAGCTCACGGCACCCTATCGGCCCGACGACGTGCGCAGCGTGCCTATGGATGCCGAGATCAAGCTTCCCGGCGCGCGCACCATCAAAGCGGTGTCGTTCGTGGTCGACATGAACCCATCGCCCGTCGCGGCCGTGTTCCGCATGGGCAAGGGCCGCAGCCAGGCTCATCTTGCGACACGCATCCGCCTCGACCAGCAGTCGGACGTTCGTGTGATCGTGGAAGCAAACGACGGCACGCTCTACATGGCCGAGCAGCTCGTGAAGTTTGCGGGCGGGCAAGCGTCGTGCTCGGCGCCGCCGGTGGGCGACCCCGCAGAGATCGCGGCCAACATGGGGAAAATGGATTTTGCGACCGTCGGCGACAAGCCTAACGGCTCGCATCAGCTCGCTCATGCGCGCTACGACCTCAACCACCCAAACCACACCGGCATGGTGCTGGATCCCGTCACGCTGCTCTACATCCCGCTTCGGATGGTGGACCGCATCGAGGCACGCCAGGGCGACGAGCTTGTGTTCGAGATGTCGGGATCGATCACGCTCGCGCAAAACCCGGCCGTCGAGTTCGACTTCGTGACGAACGGCGCGTCGGAAATGAAAGTCACAGCGCACGACACGAGCGGCACCGTGTGGACGCGTAATTTCCCTATCGGCCCTGCGGGCTGATCGCCGTCCTGATCTCTCTTCTCTGAGCCCCGTTCAGCTCCGCGGAACCAATCTGCGGACAGGGCGTTCCTGTGTCCGTCTAGGGTGCTTACCTCGTTCTCGAATCGCGACTGCGGCACCCCAATAAACTGCGAACGTCAAGAGCTCGGGAGTTGGTTCGATGGGCAATATGCTGCACTGGGCCGTTGTCTTCCTGGTCGTCGCGCTTGTGGCGGCGTTTCTGGGCTTCGGCGGCGTTGCCGGTACGGCGATGGAAGGCGCACGCCTCCTGTTCTGGGTGGCAATCGTGTTCCTGGTTATTTCGCTCGTACTCGGATTCATCCGCCGGGCTTAGCGAGCAACAAGGCCCGCTCGCTCTCACGTCACACTTCGGTCGCTCACAAATCCTCGTGCCGGCATTCGTCGGCATGGCGACGGATCGCGGCTCGAAGCATTCACCACCCCACGTCAATACTCAAAGGAGCACGCCATGAACTGGGATCGTATCGAAGGCAACTGGAAGCAGTTCTCGGGCAAGGTCAAGGAGCGGTGGGGCAAGCTCACCGACGACGATCTGGCCGTCATCAACGGCCGGCGCGAGCAGCTCGAGGGTAAGATCCAGGAGCGTTACGGATACGGCAGGGATCAGGTGAAGAAAGAGCTCGACGATTGGTCGAACAAGCTCTGACACACCAATAACGATCCGGCATCAAAGCCGGACGTCTTATAGACTTCACGCCGGCGGATCCCTCTCGCCGGCGTTTTTTGTGGTCTCACGCACCGATGCGGAAGCTGCTACGCGCACGTCAGCAGTCTCAACCGGGGAACGTGACGAGGATCTTCATGCGTACGAGATCGGGGAAATGGGTTTCGAGCGCCTGGCCCGCAAAATAGAGGATGCCCCCCAGAAGGATCAGCGCAGGGATCGCGGCCAGCACGGCCTTCAGAAAGAACATCATCAGGTGGGTGAACGGCACATCGAAGCGCCGAACCGCCGCCGCAACCGGCTCGTCGCCGTAGACAGGCGGCATTGCGCGCGCAAGATAGGTCAGCGGCTCTCCGCGGCTTGCATCCATGGACTGCTTTTGCCGCTCCCGCGCCTCACGGGCCCGGGCCTCCTTCTCGCGTCTCAACGTTCGGGGAAGATCGTCGAAGTCACTATCCGCCGTCAGCGGAAAATTCACATCTGTCATATGCACACCTAACCAACTCAACGGAAGGCTTGTGACGCCTTCCTAAAACGCTGTTCCGCCCGGCGCGGCCCTGCTATCCCGCTCGACTTTCTATTGCTAAGTTGCGCCGCGATTTTGACGGGGAGGTGTCCGTGAGCGCGCTCGAAAAGCTGATACGTACGATTCCTGATTACCCGAAGCCCGGCATTCTGTTCCGGGACGTCACGACGCTGCTCGGCGACGCGCAGGGCCTCAAGTCGGCGATCTCGCAGATGGCGGAGCCGTTCCGCACGCAGCCGGTGGACGCGGTTGCCGGAATCGAGGCGCGCGGCTTCATCCTTGGCGGCGCCATTGCGGACCGCCTCGGCTGCGGCTTCATACCGATCCGCAAGAAAGGCAAGCTGCCGTGGAAGACGATCGGGCAGGAGTACACGCTCGAGTACGGCGTCGACGTCATCGAGATCCATGAGGACGCGTTGAAGCCCGGCCAGCGCATCCTGATCGTCGACGACCTGATTGCGACGGGCGGCACGGCGGAGGCCGCGGCCAAGCTTTTGCGGCGCAGCGGGGGTGAGATCGTGGGTGCGACGTTCATCATCGACCTTCCGGATCTGGGCGGCCTCGCGCTGCTCAAGAGCCACGGCATCGCCTGTCATGCGCTCGTGGCATACGCAGGGCATTGAGATGGCGCTCTCGGCGGACGAGCTCGCGGCCGCCCTCGTCGTCATCGCGCGCTGGCGGGATGATGCGGATGCCCAGCTCGACTGCCCACGCTGCGGCGCAGCAGGGCTTGCTCTGGTCGACCGGTCCGCCCGTCCGTATGCAGAATGGTATAACCTTTCCTGCGCGGGTTGCGGTCTCGCAGAGACGATCCATATTCCGTTGGGTCCACCGCTCGGCGGCCTCGACTGACACACACATCAGGCACCGCATGAAAATCGACGGCACGGCATACCGCACCATCTGGCCCGGCGAGGACCAGGCCTCGGTGGTGATCATCGACCAGACCAAGCTGCCGCACCGCTTCGAAACGGTGACGCTGCGCACGGCCGAGGACGCAGCGCATGCCATCCTCACCATGCAGGTGCGCGGCGCGCCGCTGATCGGCGCGACGGCGGCTTACGGTCTGGCGCTGGCGCTTCTCAGCGATGCTTCCGATGCCGCTCTCGCCGGGACCATCGATCTCCTTGCACGGCAGCGTCCGACCGCGGTGAACCTCCGATGGGCGCTCGAAGAGATGCGCCGCGCCGTGGCTCCGCTTCCCGCGGACGCGCGCGCCGCTGCTGCCTTCGCCAAGGCGGGCGCCATTGCAGACGACGACGTCGAGACGTGCCGGCGGATCGGCGCACATGGTCTCGGGCTCATCCGTGCGATTGCCGAAGCAAAACCGGCCGGAACGCCGGTCAATATTCTGACGCACTGCAACGCCGGCTGGCTCGCCTGCGTCGACTGGGGCACGGCCACCTCGCCGATCTACCAGGCGCATGATGCCGGCATTCCCGTGCATGTGTGGGTGGACGAGACGCGGCCACGCAATCAGGGCGCCGCGCTCACGGCTTACGAGCTCGGACGCCACGGCGTCCCGCATACGCTCATCGTCGACAATGCGGGCGGCCACCTCATGCAACATGGGAAGGTGGACCTCTGCATCGTCGGCACGGACCGGGTGGCGGCCAACGGCGACGTGGCTAACAAGATCGGCACCTACCTCAAGGCACTTGCGGCGCATGACAACGGCGTGCCGTTTTACGTTGCCTTACCATATTCGACGATTGACTGGACGCTTGCGTCGGGACGCGACATACCCATCGAGGAGCGCAGCGCCGACGAAGTGCTCAAGCTTCAAGGTCAGTTAACGGACGGAACGGTGGCAAGCGTCGCCATCGCGGCCCTTGGGTCACCCGCCGCAAACCCGGCCTTCGACGTGACGCCGCAACGGCTAGTCACCGGTTTCATTACCGAGCGGGGGGTCGCGCCTGCAGACCGGAACGGTCTCCTTGCTCTCTATCCTGAACGACGTGAGAGTGCGGCATGACTAAAGGCGTCAAGAAAAGCAAAGTCAGCAAAGGCAAGGACAAGAAGAAGGCCGCGAAGGCACTCAAAGCCAGGAGCCGCGAGGAACTCGGGCTGCGCAAGCTGGTGATCGCCACCGCGCTTGCCATGAGCCGCAGCGGGCTCTCGCCCGGCCGCTCGGGCAACGTGTCGGCCCGTTTCGCCGACGGCATGCTCATCACGCCGACGGGCCTCGCGTACGAGGAGATTGGTCCCAAGGACATCGTGTTCGTGGCCGGAGACGGCTCCGTGCCGGGCAAGCAGCGGGCGCCGTCGAGCGAATGGCAGTTCCATCTCGCAGCCTACAAGGCGCGGCCCGACATGAACGCCGTCGTGCATACGCACTCGCTGCATGCCGTCGTGCTGGCCTGCGCGGGAAGGTCGATCCCGGCGTTCCACTACATGGTCGCGGTGGCGGGCAACAGTGATATTCCGGTTCTTCCCTACGCCACCTTCGGCAGCGAGATGCTCGCAAACAATGTGGGGCGCGGGCTCGCCGACCGGAACGCATGCCTGATGGCGCACCATGGCGCGATTGCGCTTGGCAAGACCCTCCCCGAGGCGCTCGAACTCGCCCATGAGGTCGAGGTGCTTGCGGAGCAGTACACCAAGGTGCTCGCCCTCGGGCCGCCGGCCGTGCTGCCGGAAGAGGAAATGCAGGTCGTGCTCGAGAAGTTCAAAGCCTACGGGCAGAACGCGAAGAGCTAGAGCGCTCCGGTACGTTGTCAGTCAGGCGGAAGCAGCGTGTTCAGGATGTGGTGCATGTTCTCGCGGCCCACGTAACCGTCGATGCGGCCGATCTCCACGCCGTCCTGCACAAGCACGACCGTCGGCACCATGGTGATGGGACGGGCGAGCCGCAACGTGTCGGCTGCCCGATCGTTGATGTCGAGGTAGCGAAGCGGCGCAACCTTGCCAGCCCTTGTGGCGGCATAGGTTGGGGCCACGTCGCGACGAAAGATCGGGCAATACCGGCAGCCGGGCGCTTCGAAGGCGATCAGCTCTGCTCCTGTAGGGGCTTTTTCATCCACCGCCTCATTATGGGCCGGAGCGGCCACGGCGAAGGAACAGTAAACGGCGAGGAATCCCAATCCGAGACACCGGACCAGCATTGATATGTAAGATTTCATTGTCATCACCTGCTTCATGGCCAGCAGGTTGCAGCTTGGATGCCAGAGCACGGCGGGCGCGGGCCGATCGCATCTCGTCCTCGCCCACGGCAAACAGCGCCGGCGCGCCATCCGCTGCAAAACGCGTTGTATGCAGCTTGGTTGCACGTGACGCCGTGAGACGCACGCCGGTTCGCTATTAGAAACGCCTTTCACGTCCTTGCGGGAGACGCGCAGGACGCAGTGCGTTCAAGACACTCGGCTTTTACGTGCCCCCCTTCGCCCGACGGTGGCGCTTTCGGCAAGCGACCGCCGATCTGCGCTCGATGCGCCTGGGGTCGAACACTTAGGGGTGTTTTGGGGGAACGACATCCGCAGTTCGATGTTACATTTTCGTCCAACTGAAAAAAATCGCTACAGGCGCAACGTGGCAGAAGAAACGACCAGTTTCCCCTTCCTTCTTTCCGGCACGACGCTGATCCTCGCACTGGCTGTCTTTTACGTGGGGCGTGCGCTCTGGATCGCGCGGCGCGAGTGGCCTCAGTGCAGCCTCGACACCAAGGTCCTCTATCTGCTCGTTGCGCCGCTGCTCACGCTCGCTGTCGACGTTCTCGAACTCACGGATCGCTTGTTCTGGAGCGGTCACGGCAAGATCCGGCAGCCGGCGCGGCGGCCGGCACCCCGCGCCGGTCCGTTGCGACCGAAGGCGGTCCTGCGTCCGGATACCTGAGCGCTTCGCGGCGCCAATCTCTTGCATGCCGCCGCTGCTGCGTCACGGCGCGCGCGTACATTACGTTCCGGTCGTGCCTGCGGGGGCTTCCATATGGCCCACCGAGGGGTGGACTTCCGACTCCCGGCGCTCTCCGACAAATTTGTAAACCTGAAGGAGAGACGGCTCGAATTTCGCCCAATTGCTCTCTTGCGAGAAACGCGCACAGTTCTCTTTTTTTCTGGCGAGATCGGACATGTCCAGACCAACAAAGAAATCAACCACGTCGCGTGCCGTGAAATCGATCGGGAGCAGATAGCCGGTATCGGCCGTGGTGATGATCTCCTTCATTTCGTCGAGGGCGGTCGCAAGTATGGGAACGCCGGCGTTGGGAAACTCCCAGAGCTTGTTGGGCGTGCAGTAGAGGTGGTTGAGACTCGTGTTCTCGTAGGGAATAAGACCGATATCGGCGCCCGCCGTCCATTGCGGCAACTCGTCGAGCGGAGCCGGCGGCAGAATGGCGAGGCGATGATCGAGCGTGCCGCTCCCGTTGTTGAGCTGATCCGCAAGGTGGCGAAATTCGGCTTCCAGCGGCCCCCAACCCATGAGAACCAAGGTCCACGGCTCCGGAATGAACGGGAGCGCCGCTTTCAAGACGCGCAAGCCGCGGCCCGGAGCAAGTCCGCCCTGGAACAAGGCAATGCGCCGCTCAGGCCCCAGACCAGCCGCGGCGCGAAGGCGGCCGTCATCCACGGCCTCGCCGTTCCATCGCGTGGCGTTCATGATGACCGTTGCGGGGGGCAGGCTGTACTTGCGTCGATAGAACTCGGCGATGCTGCTGTTGATCGTAATGAAAGCGTCCACATGGCGGGCGTTGCTCTTGATGATGGCTCGCGAAAGACGCTGCATTGGTCTCGTGCCCAGGGCCTCGTAGATCTCGTGTGCGTCCCAGATCAGCTTGATGTTCGGGTGCCGCTTCTTGATCCTTACGCCGGCGATGAGGGCGATGAGGTCGTGGCAATGGACGACATCGAAGACGCCTGCCTCATTGACATGGCGGGCGAGGACCTCGGCTTTCGTCCGATAATTTATGTACCGCTTAGCTGCTGTTGCGCAGTCCCGGACGGGATCGACCAGTCGGGAAAAGCTCCCCACGGACACGCACAGCCGAAACAAAAGCCACGCCAATATCCCGCCGATGACAAAGGCTTCGTACGGGATCCACTTGTACCGCAGCGCCACGGCGCCACCGGCCAGGACAAGAGCCATCCAAGTGGTCGAAACACGCTTTTGAAAGCGCTGCGGCAGGACCGTATTGATCAGAATGATTGCGAGTGGGGCGCTCAGCATAGCGATCGTGGCGAGCGTATTGAATGACGCGCCCGAAATGATCGCTCCCCACAAGAGCAGAAGACAGAGACCAACGAGGGCCTCGCCTGCTATCGAGAGAGAAGAGATTCCTTTTCTTGCCTGCCTCGCCAGGCTGCCGAGTGAAATGATCTCCAGTCGTGCGCCGCCGATCTCTCGCGGGTAGATCTGCTGCTTGCCAGTGCTGAGCCCGAACACGTGGACTTCGTGGCCGGCGCTTGCGAGCGTCGCAGCTTCCTTCTGCACTCGCGCGTCCCGTATGACATCATTGTGAACCAGTACTGCAACTTTCACGGCGCAATCCAACATTGTTCCGGCAACGGTTCCGAAGGGTGTATGGCTCATTCTGCGGCGGCAAGATTCGAAATCGAGCAGATGGCAATCGTCGCGCGAGGTGTTGATATAAAGTCACTTAGCTTCTGTGCATATGTGCATATGTGCACTGAGGGACGTGAGACTACGGACACGTTTGTGCACGGAAGACTCCGTTGCTGAGGACAAGGGCTGGTGTCGCTGCGAGTCGAACTATAGTGTGTACAGAAATTTCGATGTCGGATTGTGCGCTGGTGACATGAAACGTCTTTTACTTGCCGCGTCCATGTTCTTCGTGATGCATGCTGCAAATGCACTCCAGAATGAATTGCAGAATGCACTCGACGCCGCACTGCTCGTAGAGCCTGTTCAACCAGCACCGGAGCTAATCGAGAAACTCGAAGTGTCGCCCGCTCTCGGCGACGACGGCGTCCGCGCACTTCGGGATTTCCCGCAGTCTGATTTCCCGTATCGTGCCGCCGATGTTTTGATCAAAGACAGCTTTCCATACTATCCCTACTATTCGTTGCAGAAGGATCGGAATTACGTTGTCCACCCAATGGCGTTGGGCCGGTTTCTTCTCCGAAATGCACAGGGTGCGAAGGCCGCCGCGCTGGCATCCGCTGCTCTTTCCATCGCTCACGAGCTGCCCAACGGCGGCCTTGCTTGGTACTACCCTCGCCACTACCGCGTGGCGCGGATGCTCGGCGAAAAGCTGAAATACAGCTCCATTTCTCAGGGCACTATTGTCGCCGGCCTCAGCCGGATGACAGAAGCCGGGGTTGTAGAACGAGATTTGCCGAAGCGCGCCTTTGCGGCGATGCATTGGCCATTCGAGAAGGGCGGGATCAATCTTGCCGGCCGTGCGCTGCTGGAGATGCCGGCTTTTTACGGTCCGCCGGAAATCATTTTGAACGGATGGATCGACGCCCTCATCCATACGCGTGACTACGCCCAGCTCAACGATGACGCGGAGGCCCTCCAACTGTTCAAGGCGAACGTCGCCTTTCTTGTTCGCATCATCGGAAACTTCGATGCCAGGGATGCGGGGCTGAGCCGCTACTCGGACGTTTCGCCCTATCGCGTGAAAGTGCGTGTCGCATCGGCCGACGACATTCGCGGCCTTCAGTTGCTGTATCGGCCGCGAATCGACGGCTTGCCGACGATACGGGTTCCTTTAGAGCCGACAAAAGATCCCGACAACTTCTCGATGTACGACAATCAGATCGTCCGCCAGAACGGTCGAGAGGCATGGGTCTGGCTGTCGTGCTCGCAATTGTACACGACCACGTTGGTGAGTGCGTCATCGAGCCTTTCGCTTGAAGTGGAGACTGGGGAGATCAAGCGCGATCGAACGGCCCCCGGCTCGGGCGGAAAAGCGTTGAAGCTCGAGGCGCAAGACTCGGGGCCGTTACGTAGCGTGACATTGTCCAGCGACGACGGGCTGATCTGTGGATACCCCACAAACTTCCTCAAGGGCGGTGAGATCAATTACTATCACGTCTATCATGTCGTAGGTTTGCTCTTGGTCGCAATGTCCAAGGAGCTATACCCCCTTGAGAGGGCTGCCCTCATTGAATGGGCATTCAAGTGGAAGGGCGATATCGACCGCATACGTCGGGCTGAGGGACTGCGGTTCAGAGAGCTGCAAGATATGCTCGACGACATCAACGCCAATCGGGCGATCATTTCGTACTCGAAGTTTTCCGAGCTGTTGAAGGATGCCGAGGCTGCCCTTGGCGCAGGACCGGTCCGGTAGCTTCAAGAGCAGACGCGCGAGATCGCGACACGCGCCCGTGAACCCGGCGTTTCCGCTCAAGCTATCTTGGGGGAAATTGGTGGAGCCAAGCGGGATCGAACCGCTGACCTCTTGCATGCCATGCAAGCGCTCTCCCAGCTGAGCTATGGCCCCTGACCTTGGGATACCGCGGGGACCAATCGAAGGTCCCGGCGGGAAGACCGGCTCATTAGGCCGATCGCATCGAAACTTCAAGAGCGAAGTTCGGTGCCGGACCTTCCGTCCGGCGCCCGTGCCTTCGAAATCCCATAGCCGCTTCGGTTTTAGTTGAATCGTGGAACGGCTCTAGGTCTTGTTTGGTCGTGCTTCTTTTCGGAAAATCGGTTCCCACTTTTCCGGAAGCACTCTAGCGTTCCTCGTCACCCTCGGCGACTTATCGCTCCTCGTCGCCTTCGGCAACAGGACCGCCGATGATGTTCGAGACGTCGCCGCCCTCTTCCTCCTCTTCCTCGAGGAAGGTTTCGTCCTCGTCGGCGGCGATGGCCTCGCCCTCCTCCTCGATCTCAGGCAGCGCGTCCTCGGTCTCGGCATCGGCCGTCGCATCGACGGGCGACTTCTCCGCATAGTCCACCTTGCGGCTGCGGCGGCTCGCCTTTTCCTCGGTCGCCGCCGCCACTGCGAGCGGAGACGAGGCCAATTCATAGATCGAGCCGCAGATCGGGCATGTAACGGGAATGCGATTGAGGTCGTAGAACCGCGCGCCGCATTCGCTGCTCTGGCAGGTGCGCTTGGTCCCGCGCGCTTGCTTCGTCGCCATGGCTTTTGCTCACAGTCAAATTGGGATAGCGGGGGTCTGCCACAGCACATGTCGGCTGTCAAAACGAAATCCGCAAGGGTGCGCAGAAACCGGGGATGCGAGCGTTGACAGCTCCCATGCCGAGCGGCTCTATGCACGGGCTTTTCCCTGAAATCGCGGCCCTGGCACTTTTTTGCCGCCGCTCGTCCCCAGATCCAGCAGCGCCGTGACCGACAGCCATTCCGTCCCCCTCGCCGCCCAATCCGCCGGACCGCTCAGCGGGCAACTCCGGGTGCCGGGCGACAAGTCGATCTCCCACCGGGCCCTTATGCTGGGCGCTCTGGCGACCGGGCGCACCCTGATCCGGGGGCTGCTCGAAGCCGAGGACGTCATCAACACGGCGCGGGCGGTTACGGCGCTCGGGGCACCGGCCCGCAAGACGGGCGACACCTGGGAGGTGCTGGGGCGCGGGACTGGCGGGCTCGCGCAGCCCGCAGGCCCGCTCGACTTCGGAAACTCAGGCACCGGCACGCGGCTCATGATGGGCGTTATCGCGCCGCACGACATTTCCGTCAGCATGACAGGCGATGCCTCGCTCTCGAAGCGGCCCATGGGGCGCGTGCTCGGACCGCTCAAGCGCATGGGCCTCGAGGTCGAGGGCGACGCGGACCGGCTGCCGCTCACCATCCGCGGCACGTCACGGCTGACCCCCATCGCCTACGAGCTGCCGGTGCCTTCGGCGCAGCTCAAGAGCGCGATCCTGCTTGCAGGGCTCGGCACGGCGGGCGAGACGACGGTCATCGAGCGCGAGGCGACGCGCGACCACACGGAGCGCATGTTGCGTCATTTCGGGGCGGAGGTGGGGACCGTTTCCGAAGGTGGTGCCACACGCATCACGATCCGGGGGGAAGCGGAGCTCGAAGGCCGCGACGTGACGGTGCCCGGCGATCCGTCCTCGGCAGCGTTCCTCGTCGCGGCCGCGCTGATCGTTCCGGGCTCGGATGTCACCGTCAAAGGCGTGCTCGTCAATCCGACACGCACCGGCCTCTATACGACGCTCCAGGAGATGGGCGGCGACGTCACGTTCGAGAACGAACGCGAGGAAGGCGGCGAGCCGATTGCCGATATCCGGGCGCGTTTCTCCGCGCTCAAGGGCGTTCACGTTCCGGCCGAGCGGGCGCCGTCGATGATCGACGAGTATCCGATGCTGGCTGTCGTGGCGGCCTTCGCACACGGTATGACGCGCATGGACGGCCTCGCCGAGCTCAAGGTCAAGGAAAGCGACCGGCTGGCGGCCACGGCGGCGGGCCTTGCCGCGAACGGCGTCAAGGCCGAGGTCGACGGCGATACGCTGATCGTGCATGGCGCCGGGCACGTGCCCGGCGGCGGGCTCGTTGCGACGCATCTCGACCACCGCATGGCGATGAGCTTCCTCGTCATGGGACTTGCCAGCGCGCAGCCGGTGACCGTCGACGACACGGCCATGATCGCGACCAGCTTCCCGGAGTTCCGGTCGCTCATGGAGCAGCTCGGGGCGCGGTTCCGCGAGGGGGCCGCATGATCATTGCCATCGACGGTCCGGCGGCCTCCGGCAAGGGAACGCTCGCCAAGCGGCTAGCGGAGCACCTGGGCTTTCACTGCCTCGACACGGGCCTCCTCTACCGGGCGGTGGCACGCGACGTCGCAAAGCGCGGCTTCCGGCTCGACGACGTCTGGGCGGCCGTGGCGACGGCCCGGGGGCTCGATCCCAAGGAGCTCGAAGATCCCGATCTGCGCGGGACCGCTGCTGGGGACGCGGCGTCAATCGTGGCCCGCATCCCGGAGGTCCGGGCCGCGCTCCTTGCCTATCAGCGCGATTTCGCCCGCCGGCTGCCCGGCGCGGTGCTGGATGGCCGGGATATCGGCACCGTCGTCTGTCCCGCGGCGGACGTTAAGATTTTCGTCACCGCGACCCCGGAAGTGCGCGCCAAACGCCGTTTTGCCGAGTTCGAGGCGCGGGGTGCGGGGATTTCCTACGAGGCCGTGTTGCAGGATATCCTGATCCGGGATCAGCGCGATTCCGGCAGGGCCAATGCCCCCATGGCGGTTGCCGCCGATGCCATGTTGCTTGACACCAGCAACTTGAGTATAGAAGCCGCATTCGACGCCGCCGTCGGATTGATCAAGAGGAAGATCGGCCACCCGGGCTCCTGAAACAGGGCTCAATTTCAAGTGGCGGGCAGGAGCCCATCACGGCGGCGCCGAGACAAGATCCACACGAACGTGCCGATTGAGGACCGTCCGAGCGGGTGCGATTGCACATGCCGGCCGGGCTCGCGGCGTATTTTCCACCATTCGCGTCCGTGCGGCCCTCCATGAGCGGCCGCGCGGGCTTCCCTCCATTCCAACGCACTACCAGGAGTTCGAATGACCGCTGAGATCAGCAAAGAGTACACCCCGTCGCGCGATGAGTTCGCCGCGATGCTCACCGAGAGCCTTGCCAAGGACGATGTCTTCGAGGGCAGCGTCGTCAAGGGCCGCGTGGTCGGCATCGAGAAGGACCTCGCCGTCATCGACGTCGGCCTCAAGATGGAAGGCCGCGTACCGCTCAAGGAGTTCGGCCTCGGCGGCAAGCCGGGCGACATCAAGGTCGGCGACACGGTCGAGGTTTACCTCGAGCGCATCGAGAACGCGCTCGGCGAAGCGGTCCTCTCGCGCGACAAGGCGCGCCGCGAGGAGAGCTGGACCCGTCTCGAGCAGCTCTCCGAGAAGGGCGAGGAGGTGGCCGGCGTCATCTTCAACCAGGTCAAGGGCGGCTTCACCGTCGA
>CAZDUD010000081.1:0-16377 GCA_964508485.1 uncultured Hyphomicrobium sp.
ACGACGCTTGTCATCGCGCACCGGCTTTCGACCATCGTGCACGCCGACAGCATCATCGTGCTCGACAAGGGGCGCCTGGTCGAGCAGGGCACGCACGCGGAGCTGATCGCGAAAGGCGGGCTCTACGCGAGTCTATGGAACCGTCAGCGTCAGGCCGAGAAGGCCCGCGAGGAGCTGGCAGCGGCGCTGGAGGCGGGCTCCGGCGCGTCGCCCGATCCTGTACAACAGCGGCTGCCCGAGGTTGCGTCCCGGGCAGCCGCTGACGAGCCGCCGGCCTTCTAGACCATGATCGTAAGATTGCGCGAGAGCGCAGCGGTATTGCCTTACTTGCCGATCTGCTCCTTGAGGGCGTTGTAGCGCTTCTCCGCCGTGCCCGCGGGCTTGTACGTATCGAGCTGTCCCTTGTTGGGGAGATCGTCACCCGCGACCACGAACGCGATCATGCCCATCGGATAGTGCGGCAGGCACTTGATGCCGTAGATACCGGGCTTGTCGACCGTCAGAACGACCTCTTCATTGAGCTTGCCCTTGAACTCCGCCGCGCCCTCCGGCCAGAGGTCGGAGATCATCTCGGCGTTGTGGCCTTTGTTCGTCGGCACGAACTTCACGGTGTCGCCGATGTTGGCCTTGATGAACTCGGGTTCGAACAGCATGAATTTGCCCTTGCCGTTCGCGTTCATCATCTTGACCACATGCTCTTCCGCCGAAGCGGCGCCTCCGAATGAGACAGTGAGCAGAAGAGCGGCAGCAAAGCCGGAACGTAGCGTCATGTTTCCCCCTGGAGTTTAAACTTTACTAAAAAAGTACAGAATATCGTCACGTTGTCAAACGTGACTAAAAAAGGATAGAATGACAAAGCGTCGCGGCCGTCGAGGAGCGCCGCGGGGAAATGGCCCCGCGCGCCTCGATGTCGTGCATGACCGGTTAAGTCCCGCGCTGTAGGCTGGCCTGTCTGACAGGTGACGGGACATGGGATGTCGCAGCAGTCGCACGACGGCAGCAATGCGCGAACGCAGCGAATAGGTGCCCTGCTGCGGCGGGCCACGGTGCGGTCTCTCGCCGGCCTCCGGGCCCTCTGGCATCTGATCCGCCCGCCGCTGAGCTTCGCGCTTCAGGTGCTGGCCGCACTCATCCTGCTGTTCGAGGAATGGGGATGGCGGCCGCTGGTCGATGCGCTGGCGTCGCTAGCGCGTTTCAGGATCTTCGCACGCCTCGAGCTGATGATCGCGGGCCTCCCGCCCTATGGCGCATTGGCGGCCTTGGCGCTCCCCACGTCGATCCTGTTCCCGCTCAAGTTCCTGGCGCTCTACCTCATTGCACAAGGGCAGCTCTTTGCGGCGAGCCTGCTGTTCATCGGCTCTAAGATCGCCTCGACCGCGCTCATCGCACGCATCTTTCTGCTCACCAAGCCTGCGCTCATGCAGATCGGATGGTTCGCGGCGATCTACAACATTGTCATGCCCTGGAAGGAGGCGCTCTTCGCCCGCATTCGCGCGTCCTGGGCTTGGCGCTACGGCCGCATGGTCAAAAACCGCGTGCGCCTCGAGGTGAAGCAGGCGTGGGCGCGCACCCGCCCGAGACTGCAGGCCCTTTGGACTTCGCTCCGCGCGCGCATAGGGCCGGCCTGGGCGAGGGTGAAGCAGCGCTTACGCGAGCAGACGCTCCGTCTCCGCCTTGCTCTGCGCCGCGCGATCGGCAAAGCCTGACCGCCCGCGCACGGCGCCGCCGATTGATCCACGTCAACGTTCAGCTTGTTTCGCAGCCGTATCGCTATGCATGTGAGCGGCAGGAGGCACGACTATGAACGTCCTGGTTCTCTATTCGTCGACCGAAGGTCAGACAAAGAAAGTCGCGGAGCGGGTTGCCGCCGAGGTCGACGCCGCGGGTCACAGCGCGACCACCTACGACATGGGATCGGAGCAGAAACCACCGTCCGTTTCCGCTTACGATGCGGTCATCGTCGCCGCGTCCGTGCACCAGGGGTTTCATCAGGAGAGCGCAACCAACTTCGTCACGGCCCAGGCGAACATCCTGAACGGCAAGAAGTCGGCATTCATTTCCGTCAGTCTGTCGGCCGCAATGGCGGATGGCCAGGCCGAGGCGCAGAGCTACGTCGACCGCTTTGTCGAGACGACGGGCTGGAAGCCGGGCGCATCTTTGCTGCTGGCCGGTGCCGTACGCCTGTCGTCGTATGATTACTTCGAGCGCCAGGTGATGAAGTTCATCATCGCGCAGAAGGGCATCGCGCACGACCTCAACGTGGACTACGAGTGCACCGACTGGTCGGAGTTGGAGGCATTCGTTGGCGCGTTCCTCGACAGCGGAAAGCCGGTGCATCCGACGCATGCGAATGCGCACCCATGAGCAAAGCGATCCCCTGCGACTGCCCAAGCAGCGCGCAGGGGAGTGAAAGTGGCGGACGATCTTAGCTGTTGCCCGGATGATCGTGCATCGCCCTGCCGGAGAGGCTGTCCTCTTGAGGCTTTGCCGTCGGAGCGGCGGTGCGGCCGCCGCGATTACCCGGATGGTTACGCATCTCGTGCCCCGAAAGGCTCGACTCCTCCGGCTTCGCGGTGAAGTGCGTGCCGCTGGACCTTCCGCTGACGCCAGGATGGTCGGCCATCGCCTTGCCGGAGAGGCTGGTCAGGTCGATAGGCGACGGTGTGTAGGCATGTGAGGCTGACACCGATGCGATCAGAAGTGCAGCGGCGAGAATGGTCTTGCTCATGATCATCTCCTTTTTCTGTGCGCACCAGTGAGCGTGCGTGTCAGATGTACGGAGAGCCCTGACCCGGGTTTCAAACTCAGTTTTTGAAGCTGTCCCGCGCATACCCCTGCAGGTAAAGCAGCGCCGTAAGGTCGCCGTGCTGGATCACGGCGCCGTTGGGGATGGTGCGGGCATGATCGGCGAGGATTGGCTTGGCGCGAAAAGCAACCCCGAGCCCCGCGCCGGACAGCATCGCGACGTCGTTTGCCCCGTCGCCGACCGCGAGTGTCTCGGAGGCGATCAGCCCGCCCTCAAGCATGAGACGCGTCAACGCTTCGGCCTTCTCCTTCGGCCCGACGATTGGTTCGCGAACGAGACCCAGGAGTTGGCCGCTTTCGATCTCGAGCGCATTGGCAATGACGGCATGGAAGCCGAGCTGCGCGGCGATCCGCTCGGCGAAGATCGTGAAGCCGCCGGACACGAGCGCGGTCCACGCGCCGTTCACCCGCATCGTCGCGATCAGTGTCCTGGCGCCGGGCATGAAGGTCGCGCGCTCGAGAATCTCTTCGAACCTGTGGGCCTCGAGTCCATTGAACAGGGCCACACGCTGACGAAGCGACTCCTCGAAGCCGATCTCGCCGCGCATGGCAGCGGCCGTGATCGCGGAGATGTCGGCGCGGCATCCGGCAAGGTCGGCAATCTCGTCGATCAGCTCCTGCTCGATGATCGTGCTTTCCATGTCCGCGCAGAGAAGCCGCTTGCGCCGCGCGCCCTCGTCTCCCCACACCACGTTGACATCGACCGGAAGCGCCGCGAGGGCAGGCTGAACCGCCTGCACGACCTTGGCAGTCTCGTCCGGGGCCGCGAGAGCGAGAAGCGCCTGCCAGGCGTCGCCCGATGACAGCCAGGAGGACGCGACCGCCGAAGGGCCGAGCATGTCCGCAACGCCGCGGACGGCATCCTCGCTCAGCGCGCCCGATCCGGGAGCGGCCGTGAGAACGAGAGCGGCAGTGGAAGATGCTGAAACAACCATATTGCGAGAGGACGATGCGCGAAGGGGATGGCTCGGATAGAAGACGAGCATGACGAAGCTCGCCCCCATCCTCATCGCAGGCCCGACGGCCTCGGGCAAGTCCGCACTCGCGCTCGCCCTCGCCGAGCGCCTCGGCGGCACGGTGATAAATGCCGATGCCATGCAGGTTTATCGCGAGCTGCGGGTGCTGACGGCACGGCCGAGCGCCGGGGAGGAGCGGCGCGTCCCCCACCGCCTCTACGGGCATGTGCCGGGGAGGGAGGCGTATTCCGCGGCGCGCTACGCCATCGA
The DNA here is from genome assembly GCA_964508485.1 of uncultured Hyphomicrobium sp. Classification (GTDB taxonomy): domain Bacteria; phylum Pseudomonadota; class Alphaproteobacteria; order Rhizobiales; family Hyphomicrobiaceae; genus Hyphomicrobium_C. The sequence goes on from CAZDUD010000081.1 coordinate 4,032, forward strand.
GGCGCGCGAGGCGATCCAGGCGGCGCAGGCGTCCGGCAGCGTGCCCGTCGTCGTCGGTGGGACGGGGCTCTACTTCAAGGCGCTGACCGACGGGCTGTCGCCCATTCCGCCCATCCCCGAGGAGATCCGCAGCCGCTGGCGCAGCCGCGCGAGCGAGGAAGGCGCCCCCGCGCTGCACGCGATCCTCACCGAGCGCGATCCGGAAATGGCGGCGCGTCTACGCCCCTCCGATCCGCAACGTATCGTGCGTGCACTCGAGGTGCACGAGGCGACGGGGCTCTCGCTCGCCCGCTGGCAGGAAAGGCCCGGTGAGCCCGCGCTCGAGGTCGAGGACGGCCGCGCGTTCGTCGTGTCGCGCGAGCGCGAGGATCTGCGGCAGCGCTGCGATGCGCGCTTCGACGCCATGATGGCCGCAGGCGCAGTCGACGAGGTGCGAGCGCTTCTTGGGCTCGGGCTCGATCCCGATCTGCCGGTCATGCGGGCGCTCGGCGTCAAGCCGTTGGCGGGTTTGATCGATGGTCGATGGACCACGGCGGAGGCGTCCGACATGGCGAAGGCCGAGACGCGCCAGTACGCCAAACGGCAGCTCACATGGCTGAGGCGCAATATGATGTCGTGGAAATGGATAAATACGCAAGAAACGGAAAGTTTAGTGGCAAGAACCATTGATTTTATTAAAACTAAATCTTGACCCTCCATCCTACCCCCCTTAGGGTGCCGGCTCCAAAACACGCGAGGACAGGATCGCCGGCGCGGACAGCGCAGGGCGGCCGTCCCATTGCAGGGGCAGGTGGAGAGTTTCATGGCACGGACGATGACGGGCGCCGAGATGGTGATCAAGGCGCTGCAGGACCAGGGCGTCGAGCACATTTTCGGCTATCCGGGCGGCGCCGTGCTGCCGATCTACGACGAGCTGTTTCAGCAGGACAAGATCCAGCACGTCCTGGTCCGCCAGGAGGGTGGGGCGCTGCATGCCGCCGAGGGTTACGCGCGCTCGACGGGCAAGGTCGGCGTTGCGCTCGTGACGTCGGGCCCCGGCGCCACCAACGCCGTCACCGGCCTCACCGATGCGCTGATGGACAGCATCCCGCTCGTCTGCATCACCGGCCAGGTGCCGACGCACTTGATCGGCAACGACGCCTTCCAGGAATGCGACACGGTCGGCATCACGCGCCCGTGCACCAAGCACAATTGGCTCGTGAAGAACGTGAACGACCTCGCGCGCGTTCTGCATGAGGCGTTCTACATCGCCAAAGCCGGCCGTCCTGGTCCCGTCGTCATCGACATTCCGAAAGACATTCAGTTCGCGTCCGGCAACTACGTCGGCCCGTCGAACATCGCGCACAAGACCTACAAGCCGCGCGTGAAGCCCGAGCCTGCGCTCGTGCGCGAGGCAGTGGAGCTCATGGCTTCGGCAAAGCGCCCCGTGTTCTACACGGGCGGCGGCGTGATCAATTCCGGTCCGAAAGCAAGCCAGCTCCTGCGCGAGTTGGTGCGCCTCTCGGGCTTCCCGATCACGTCGACGCTGATGGGCCTCGGCGCCTATCCGGCCTCCGACAAGCAGTGGCTCGGCATGCTCGGCATGCACGGCACCTACGAAGCGAACCTCGCCATGCATGACTGCGATGTCATGATCAACATCGGTGCGCGCTTCGACGACCGCATCACGGGCCGCATCGACGCCTTCTCGCCGGGCTCGCGCAAGATCCATGTCGACATCGACCCGTCGTCCATCAACAAGAACATCCAGGTCGATCTGCCGATCATCGGCGACTGCGCCTACGTGCTCGAGGAGATGCTGCGCGTCTGGAAGGCCAAGGCCCCGCAGCTCGACAAGGCGGCATTGAAGTCGTGGTGGAAGGAGATCGACGGCTGGCGCGCGAGGAAGTCGCTCGCCTACAAGAGTTCGACCGACGTGATCATGCCGCAATATGCCTGTCAGCGGCTCTACGAGCTGACCAAGGACCGCGACACCTACATCACGACCGAGGTCGGCCAGCATCAGATGTGGGCCGCACAGTTCATCCATTTCGAGGAGCCGAACCGCTGGATGACGTCCGGCGGCCTCGGCACGATGGGCTATGGCCTTCCGGCCGCCATCGGCGTGCAGCTCGCCCATCCGAAGTCGCTCGTCGTCGACGTGGCGGGCGATGCCTCGATCCTGATGAACATCCAGGAGTGCTCGACCGCCGTGCAGTACGACCTTCCGGTCAAGGTGTTCATCCTGAACAACGAGTACATGGGCATGGTGCGCCAGTGGCAGCAACTGCTGCACGGCAATCGCCTGTCGCACAGCTACACGGAGGCACTGCCCGACTTCGTGAAGCTCGCCGAAGCCTATGGCTGGACCGGCATGCGCTGCGATAACCCGGCCGACCTCGACGACGCCATCCGCGAGATGATCAACCATAAGGGACCGGTCATCTTCGATTGCCGCGTCGCAAAGCTGGCCAACTGCTTCCCCATGATCCCCTCCGGCAAGGCCCATAACGAGATGCTGCTCGGCGAGAACGTCTCCGACGAGGATGTCTCGAAGGCCATCGGCAAGGAAGGAAAGGTGCTCGTGTGAAGCTGTCCGCCCGCCCCCGCATTGCTGCTGTCACGATCGCCGGTGTGCTCGCTGCCTCCGGCGCGTGGAGCGCATTCGCTACCGAGCAGGCAGCACCCGATGCCAAAGAGGCGGAGACGGCCGAGGTGGCAGCCTGGGACCAGGTCGCGAACATCCGCGGCGCTGCCGAGCGGATTGGCCGCCTGCACCGGGCCAGAGGGGCAAAGGCGGCCTACGAGCTGATCGATAATTGCTACAGGACTCACAGCCTGGCTTCCACCTACGGCGAAGGCTTTGAGGCCTGCATCGCGCAGGACTACCTCGAGACGCGCACGCTCATTCAAGTCTATTCCCGCATGCCGCCCGAGACGCTGCAGAAGCTCGGCGTGCCGTCGCCGCAGATGCTCGCCGAGAGCATGGGCCAGCGCATCTCTATGGCCTTCGGTCAATACAAGAAGTCGCAGGACTACGCCGACAACGTGAAGAAGCTGGTTGACGAGCACGGGCTCCCCGTTTTCCTCGCCATCGTCTTCCCAGAGGCGGTACGGGCGATCGAGGATAAGAAAGCGAAAGAGAAGAAGTAGCCGATGATCAATCCCAATCCTCAGACCCACTATGCGGGCCCCGCACTGCGCCAGGAGGTCGAGACGCGCACGCTGTCGGTGCTGGTCGACAACGAGCCGGGTGTTCTGGCGCGTGTCATCGGACTATTCTCCGGCCGTGGCTACAACATCGACAGCTTGACGGTGACGGAAACCGAGCACGAGAAGCACCTCTCGCGCATCACCATCATCACGCGCGGCACGCCCGCCGTGCTCGAGCAGATCAAGCATCAGCTTGAGCGCCTGGTGCCGATCCATCGCGTGCGCGACCTGACCTACGAGGGCGTCTCGCTCGAGCGCGAGCTGGCGCTCGTCAAGGTCGCGGGCAAGGGCGAGAAGCGCATCGAGGCCTTGCGCATGGCGGAGATTTTCCGCGCTCAGGTCGTCGATACCTCGATCGAGCATTTCGTGTTCGAGGTCACCGGGAAGCCCGGCAAGATCGAGACCTTCATCAATCTCATGACGGAGCTGGGACTCGTCGAGGTCTCGCGCACCGGCATTGCCGCCATCGGGCGCGGCGCGGCTGCGATGTGATGACGGGAACGACCTTAGAACGGCGCCGACGCCTTCGCGCCGCGCTTTTTGCCGGAGGCCTGGGTCTCGGCAACCGAAAGCGCGAGACGAGAGAACGGCACGCTCTGGTCGCTGGCAAGCAGCTTGCTGGCGCCGGCCGTCTGGAATCCGACGCCGCCGCCCTTGACCGGATAGAGAGGTTCGGCCGTGGTCGCCTGAGATCCGATTGTCACCACGAAGGCGGAAAGCCGCGGCCGGTACTTGCCGGAGGCGGCACGCTCGCACTGGTTGACGCCAACGGCGCTCTCGCACGCCTGGATGTTCCGGTAAAGCGTCGAGGAGGCCTCGTGGGCATTGACGGCACGCTCGATCGCCGCGCTGCACGCTTTGACGGCCTCATCGCCGAACGACGCGCAGTCGGAGGCGCTCGCGATCACGCCCCGCGTGCCGGACGACTTCTCGCTGTTGGACGAGGTGCCAGCATTGCCGCACCCGCTGACAGCGGAGGCGACAAAAATAAGGCTGAGAAGACCTGCGGACGAGAGACGGCGCATGGGCGGAACGCTTCCGAAAACACGAAAACGGCCCATTCTTGCAGGGCACGCCTTTCGGTTCGGTTAACCGCCGCGCAGACCTTTGGAGCAGCGCAGGACAGCCGAATTTCGGCCGTTACCGCCTTATTGCCCGTTGAACCGGCGCCAAGCGGCAGTGTAACGTCCGCCCACTTTTTGGGAGCAGGCGCTTCCAGTCCAATTCGGGGCGCCCGCCCCGCATTATTCGCCCACCGTTAAAATCGCAAACCTCAAGAGAGACCGATGCGCGTCTATTACGATCGTGATGCCGATATCAATCTGATCAAGTCCAAGAGGGTCGCCATCGTCGGCTATGGCAGCCAGGGACGTGCGCATGCGCTGAACCTCAAGGATTCCGGCGTCAAGGATATCCGCATCGCGCTGAAGCCGGGCTCTGCGACCGCCAAGAAGGTAGAGGCTGACGGGCTGCACGTGCTGTCGGTGGCCGAGGCGGCCTCGTGGGCCGATCTCATGATGATGGCCACGCCCGACGAGCTGCAGGCCGACATTTACCGCAACGAGATCGCCCCCAACATCCGCGACGGCGCGGCGGTGGCGTTCGCGCACGGCCTCAACATCCACTTCAACCTGATCGAGCCCAAGTCGACCATCGACGTTATTATGATCGCGCCCAAAGGCCCCGGCCACACGGTTCGCGGCGAATACCAGAAGGGCGGCGGCGTGCCCTGCCTGATCGCGATCCATCAGGACGCCTCTGGCAACGCGCATGATATCGCGCTCTCTTATGCGTCCGGCGTCGGCGGCGGCCGGTCGGGCGTCATCGAGACGACCTTCAAGGAGGAATGCGAGACCGATCTCTTCGGCGAGCAGGCCGTTCTCTGCGGCGGCCTCGTTGAGCTCATTCGCGCCGGCTTCGAGACGCTGGTCGAAGCGGGCTACGCCCCTGAGATGGCCTACTTCGAGTGCCTGCACGAGGTGAAGCTGATCGTCGACCTCATCTACGAGGGCGGCATCGCCAACATGAACTACTCGATCTCCAACACCGCCGAATGGGGCGAGTACGTCACCGGCCCGCGTATCATCACGCCCGAGACGAAGGCCGAGATGAAGCGCGTCCTGTCCGACATTCAGACCGGCAAGTTCACCTCCGACTGGATGCAGGAGTACAAGGCCGGCGCCGCCCGCTTCAAAGGCATCCGCCGCTTGAACGACTCCCACCAGATCGAGGAGGTCGGCAACAAGCTGCGCGCCATGATGCCCTGGATCGCGAAGAACAAACTGGTCGACAAGGGCCGCAACTAGGAGACGTCAGCGAGACGCTGTCGCAAAGGGGCGCCCCCGCGATCCGCGGGGCGCCCCTTGTTGCGTAAAGTCCGCGCCTGACGAGGCGCGTGAAGCAATTGAGCGATCCCGTGCTGGAATGAGCCGCCTTTTCAGAGCATTCTGACGTTGCGCACGCAACAAAAGGGAGTGCAATCATGAAACGCGCAGTTATTTCAATCGGTCTTGCTGCCGTTCTGGCATTGGCCGGCACGCTGGCGTTCGACGCCCTGCGAGCGCCGGAGCAGTCCGCGGCAGTCGCGGCCAAGGGGCACAAGGTCTGCAAGGCCAAGACCAACGCCGGAAAACTCAAGACCTGGCGCTGCGGAATGGATCAGGCCTGCTGCGTCAACCGCGCGATGGACCTCTACGTCTGCGGCTATCCGGGACTGGGTTGCATCTGAGCAGAGAGGCAAGGCTGGCCCGGCGTCCTGCCGGGCCGCACCATCAGTCCGCAAGTCGCAGAAAACTAGAGCTCCACGCGATCGAGCGCTGTGCCGCTATCGCGCGCAGCCCACGGCTCGGCGACATCGAGAGCATGAGTGGTCGTAGGCGGCTCTGAGGTGTCCCCGCTCGCGAATAGCGGGCCCATGATCATTCGCAGACCGCGGACAGGGCTGGCGGCAGCCAGTCGCAAAAACTGCGTCATCGAATATGCCCCCACGCAACAACAGGAAGGACGGTAGGACCGGCTGCGAGTTGCCGCTCCAAACCCTGTCTCGCATTTTCGTGATGAACAAGACGTTAACAGCGGACCCGCGGAGCAATGCGGCTGGAAGCTGAATTGCATGCGCCGGTGCCGGGTCTTTAAAAAGAATGTAAGCCGCGCCGTTCTGCCTACTGTTTGTCCGAACTAATTATAATTTCGGCAACCCTTGCTGTGGGATAAATACATAGCGTTTCCGGAAAGTCGCAGGATTGCGGCCGAGGGAGCGATCCGAGAGCCTCGATCTGTCGGCAGTAAGAGGGGATACGGTGAGCGGGAGCAGAGCACGTAGCCGGAACGTTGAGGACCGGCTTAAAGACATTCAGCACGAGATCCTCGTCGCGGTGGCCTCGGGAGAGCCGCTGTCGGACGTCATGGAGCTTCTCTGCCGTCGCGCGGAGGACGTGGCCCCCAATGCGATCTGCTCTGTTATCCGCGTAGACGCTGAGGGGCGGTTGCGCCCGCTCGCGGCGCCGTCGCTGCCCGACTGGTATTCCGAGGCCATTGATGGCGTTGAGATCGGTCCCATGGTCGGATCGTGCGGCAGCGCCGCGTTCTTCGGTGAGCCGGTTGAGGTCGTCAACATCAAGACCGACCCTCGCTGGGTCGATTTCAAGGATCTCGCTCTTCCCCTCGGCGTCAAGGCCTGTTGGTCGAGCCCAATCAAGTCCCACGACAACCGCGTCGTCGGGACATTTGCGTTCTATTTCCGCCGCGCACGCCCCGCGAGCAGGCTCGAGAAGCGCATTGTCGCCCTCTGTGCGCACCTGTGCGCGATCGCCATCGAGCACTGGGACACGCAACGGCGGATCAGGCGCCTCGCGTTCACGGATCCGCTGACCGGTCTCGGCAACCGCGCCCTGCTGGCCGAGGAGTTTCCGAAGATTCTCGATCGTGCTGGCACTGCCGGCAAAGAGGTCGCCGTCTTCTACGTCGATCTCAACGGGTTCCGATCCATCAACGCCGTACGAGGTCACAAGGTCGGAGATCAGCTGCTCTGCGCAGTAGCGGACCGGATTCGCAAGGCCTGCGCGAGTGCCGATCTGACAGCGCGCCTGGGCGCGGACGAGTTTCTGATCGCGAAAGTCGAAGAGCACGGCGGGGCTGAATTTGAAGCTATGGCCGCCAGTCTCAGCACGGCAGTCTCGGAACGCTACAGCTTCGACACCGCCGTCGAGCTTAAGGTCGGGGCTTCCGTCGGCATCGCGCGGTTTCCTCACGACGGCGAGGACCTCGACGCGTTGATGGGCCACGCCGATACCGCGTTGAGCCAGGTCAAGGGCTCGGGGCGGGCCGGCTACGCATTCTACACGGCAAAGCTCGATGCCGAGCGACGCGCCCGCCGCGCCTTCGAGCGCGACGTTTCCGTTGCAGCCGTCGCCGGCCAGCTCTCGCTGGTGTTTCAGCCCCAGGCCGACGCCCATACGGGCGCCATCAAAGGCTTCGAGGCGCTGCTCCGGTGGAACCATCCCATTCACGGCTTTGTCCCGCCCACGAAATTCATTCCGGCGGCCGAGGCGTGTGGCGCCATCGAGGACATCGGCGCGTTTGTGCTGTGCCAGGCGCTCGCGCAGGCCTCCAAGTGGCCGAGCCATTTGCGTGTTGCCGTCAACGTGTCGCCGGCTCAGATCGTGCACGCCGATTTCGCGCAGGTCGTCGAGCGCGCGCTCGAGGAAACCGGCGTCGACGCCTCGCGGCTCGAGATCGAGGTAACCGAAAGCCTGTTCATCTATGACGCCGATACGGCGCTGCAGACGCTCAACAAGCTCAAGACCCTAGGTGTGAGCGTCGCCATGGACGACTTCGGAACCGGCTATTCGTCGCTCGGCACGCTGCGGTCGTTCCCGTTCGACCGCATCAAGATCGACCGTAGCTTCATCGGCGACATGGTGAGCAACAAAGACGCGGCGGCGATCGTCAATTCCATCATGAGCCTTGGCAGAGCCATCGGCCGGCGGGTGATCGCCGAGGGTGTCGAGACGGTCGCGCAGCTCGAGCTCCTGCGCATGCAAGGCTGCAATGAGGTGCAAGGCTATCTGATCGGCAAGCCGCTTCCGATCGAGCACTACGCATGCGTGACCGGGGAAACAGGGCCTTACACTGCGGGGGAAGTCGGCAAGCTCAAGTCGGCAACGACCGCTACCGTCTGAGCGGACTCTGCGCTGCCCTCAGTCGCTCTGGCCGAACGCCGCGACGCGGTTGCGGCCTGAGGACTTTGCATCATAGAGCTTGGCATCCGCCCGCTGCACAAGCGATTCCACCTCGTCGCCCGAACGGTACTGGGCGACCCCGAACGACGCGGTGAGCTGGCCGATCTTCTGATTGGTTTCGCGGATCGTGAGCCGCTTGCTTTCGAATTGACGGCGGATTCGTTCCGCGATCGAGCGTGCGGCGTCCTGGTCCGTCATGGGCAGGATGATCGCGAACTCCTCGCCACCGTAGCGGATGACGGTATCCGTCTCGCGGGTGCTTCCTTCGATGACCCGGGCGAACATTTTGATGAGTTCGTCGCCGACCTGATGTCCGAACGCATCGTTGACGCGTTTGAAGTGGTCGATGTCGCACATGATAAGCGACAGAGCCGCCCCATTTTGCTCGCAGTCGCTGATCGCCTTTACCATCGTGATATCGAACTGGCGGCGGTTTCCCGTTCCGGTCAGCGGATCCTTGAGCACCGACTCCTGCGCCTGGCTGAGGCTTGAGCGAAGCGATTGGATCTGCTTGTAGGAATCCTCGAGCCGCTTCTGGAGTCCGTCGCTGTCGTGGCGCATACGCTCGTTTTCCGCGACCAGGAGGCTGACGATCACGCGCACTTGTTCCGATTCCGTCAGACCGGCAAGGCGGGCCTGCGCGCTCGCCAGCGACTTGGCGTAGCTTTCGTTGGTCGTGATGTGGGCGCGGATGCTCTCGAGAACCTTGGCGAGCTCCCGTTCGAGCTTTTGTCCGGCCTTTGCGACCGCTTCGCTTGCCCCGCCGGCCCCGTTCGCTCCTGACATGACATTGGAAAGAAGCTTCGCAAGCGCGGTGAAGGTCAGGCCGATGACGCCGAACATCGTCAGTCCAACCAGTCCAAACCCCAGGAGCGCTGCGGGATTATATCGCGTCTCGAAGACGTTCCCGTCACCGCCGACATGAACGGAGCGCAACGTCCGGATAGCTGTGAGGTCGAGATCTGAAGCCGCGATCAGAACCGCGATCGCCGCAATGACGGAAGCGCCTCCAAACGCCAGCGCGGCGCGTTGGACTGCGGTCAAGTCTCGTAGCGAGATCATGAGGGGCACTTCGCCGGATGAAAGGAACAGTGGTCGAAATCAAATGCTACAACTTATGTACCTAATTTTGCATATGACAAAATAGAACATAAGGCCGATATCAACCGCGCAGGAGGCGCGATCAAAAGCATGTACGCCGCATCCTGGGACGCGCAATCAGACGACGGAAACGAGAGTAAGCCGCACTTATTCCTTTGATTTTTCGAACGCGCAAAGAAACGCGCCCGTCTCTCGCGCACGAGACGCAATGACGGCCTATGTGACGCGATTCGTCTCCGGAAGGAAGCGAATGCCCAACAGGCAGGCACAGTAGAAATCGGGAAAACCTGGCAGGCGCTAGGCTTTCCGAGCCCAATCGAGCGCGGCTTCCAGGCGGTCGTTCCCCCAGAATAATTCCCCATCGGCCATGACGAAGGTCGGTGCTCCGAATAGGCCGAGCTGCCGCGCAAGATCCGTCTCGGCGCGCAGCTTGTCCTTGATCTCGGGGCTCTGGGCGCGCTCGAGCAACTGCTGCGAATCACGGCCGAAGCGACCGATCACCGATTGAATGACAGCCGGATCGGCGATGGGACGGCCGTGGCCGAACGCCTCGCGAAACACCTGGGTGCAATAGTCGCCGGCCCACGGCTCGCCGGCCACCGCGACCGCAACGCGAGCGGCGAGAAGGCTGTTCTGCGGAAACGGATCCGGCCGCACAAGCGGCAGCCCCATGTCCGAGCAGATGCGTTCCAGATCCCGCCACATGTAGCGCCCTTTAGCAGGGTAGATATTGAACGGCGACGTGGTCCAGCCCTGCTCTTTGAATATGGCGCCGAGCATGAAAGGGCGAAAACGCACCTTGACCTGCGCTGCGTTGGCCAAAGCCTGAATGCGCTGCGAGGCGGGATAGGAATAGGTCGACCCGAAGTCGAACCAGAAGTCGAGCTGCGGCTCTGTCATTGCGCTCCCCGGCTGCTCTGAAGCAAATCGTAGCCGACCGGCAGGGCACTGACGACCAGCAGCAGAGCCATCGCCATGTTGAACGCACGCATCTTCGACGGGTTGTCGACAAGCGGCCGCATCAGACTACCCAATGCCGCCGTCATGGTGAGCGCGATGGCCCACCGAGATGTCGCGGCCTCTCACCGCTCCGGCGGCAGGTCCCAGAACGGGCGCCTCCACTCGCGGTGCGCATCCGCCCGGCTGAGCCCGATGTCCTTCAAGCCCCGTTCGTTGAGGGCCATGAGCTGCCGGCGCTCCCGCGCCGTACGGAACGCCCGCTCCACCCACAGGACGGCATTCGCAAGCTTGCCCTGGGCCGCAAAGCCGACATTACCAGTGTAGGTGATGCGCGGCAGAAGATGCGATGCGTGGTCCATGGCGGCACTCCGGATCTTGCGTGGAGGCGCTTCTTAGGGCACATCATCGCATTAGTGAAACAAATGTATTGCATCGTCGGCATAACGCTCCGTTATGGTGATAGCCATGGTTCGCAACATCGACATTGGGCTTTTGAGGGCGTTCACTGCGGTCGTCGAAACCGGCTCGGTGACAGAGGCCGCCGGCACGCTGAGCCTGACCCAGGCCGCCGTGAGCCAGCAGATCAAGCGGCTCGAGGAGCTCATCGGCAAGCCGATGTTCGTGCGCGCACAGCGCAAGATGGTGCTGAGCCCGGACGGTGAGAGGCTGCTCACCTACGCCCAGCGGCTGATCGCGCTCAACGACGAGACCTGGCGCGCCATGGCGGCGCCGTCGTTCGACGGCGAGGTGCGCCTCGGCGTTCCGTACGACCTCGTCGCCCGCTTCCTGCCGAAGGTTCTGCGCCGTTTCGACAAGCGCTTCCCGAACGTGCGCGTCTCGCTGATGACGAGCACCTCGCGCCTTCTGCTCGAGGCGCAGAGCCGCGGCGAGCTCGACCTCACGCTGACCACTGAGGCCGGGCGTCCTGCCCGCGCCGAAAGCCTTCTCGTGGACCGTCTCGTATGGGTTGGCGCTGCAGGGGGTGACGCATACCTGCGCGAGCCGCTGCCGGTCTCGCTCGGCGCCGAGACCTGCGCCTTTCGCCCCTATGCGTTGGCCGCGCTGGCCAAATGGCATCGGCAGTGGCGGCCTGTAAGCGAGAGCAACAGCCTCGAGCCCATGATCGCGACGCTTGAAGCCGACCTTGCAGTTGCGCCGATGCTCTCGTGCGCCGCGCCGAAAAGCCTCGAGATCTTGGATGATGCGTCAGGTCTTCCGAAGCTGCCGGCCTGTCACGTCAACCTCTACCTCCCGCGCAACACGCAGAACGATATGGCATCCGAGCTGGCTGCGGTCTTGCGAGACGAATTCGCCCGTGCCGAGAGCGAGATCAGGGCGCCCGCAGCAAGGAAAAAGGTGGGCGCCCCCGCGGCGTCCTGACGCTGATCCGGCGCGCGGCGCGCGCCGTAGCGGCACGAAGCACGTGAACTCCAACAACGGGGACTGACGCATGGACCTCAATCTCGCGAACAAGACAGCGCTCGTCACGGCGTCGTCCGGCGGCATCGGCCTCGAAATCGCCCGCGCGCTCGCGACCGATGGCGCCCGCGTTGTCGTCAACGGACGCACGCAGGCGAGCGTCGACAAGGCCATTGCCGACATCCGCGCGGGCCTCCCGAAAGCCGATCTCGTTCCGCTCGCGGCCGACAACGGCACGGCGGAAGGGTGCGCAGCCACGATCAAGGCACTGCCATCCGTGGACATCCTGGTGAACAACCTCGGCATCTACGAAGCGGTCGGCTTCTTCGAGGAGACCGACGAGGACTGGCAGCGCCTGTTCGACGTCAACATCATGAGCGGCGTGCGCCTCTCGCGGCACTATTTGAAGGGCATGATCGAGCGCGCCCATGGCC
>CAZDUD010000082.1:0-16371 GCA_964508485.1 uncultured Hyphomicrobium sp.
AGGACAGCGGCGCCATCGAGCGCAAGGACAGCCGTTTCACGTGCGACATCGACGAGCTGGAAGCGACCGCCGGCGCGTGAGGCCATCTGGCTATGTTCCCCCGATGACAGCGCCGATGGGGAAGTGTGCTTAAACAGCCACCCGCATCGCCATTTCCACATCAGACGACGAATGATCTAAGGTGCTCGGTCGCGAGCAACCGTTTTTTGGGGAGTGCCAACTGTGCCACGGCCGGAGGAGCCTGGGGCTGATCCCGCGATGATTGTCGCGAGGGCCATCGAGAAGCTGGGGCGTTCGAAGCGCCTGGCGGCGGTCGGCGCGTGGCTCGGCCGTATGGTCGAGGCCGGCACGCAGGGCTATCCGCCGGATACCAAGCGCCGGCTCATGATCCTCAACATGATCGCCTACCTGATCGTCGTCACGACGCTGATCTACGGTCTGCAGCAGGCGTTCCTCGATTTCGGCCGCTATTGGCCGATCGTCTATATCAACTTCGCAATTGTCGTCATCGTCGCCGCCGTCCCGTTCATGCACCGCTTCGGATCGGCGGCGGCCGCGCTCCTCATTCTCGTCACTGAGTACGCAGCCCTCATCGCCTTCGTCTATTACCTCGGCCGCGAGTCGGGTCTGCACATCCAGTACATCGCCTTCTCGGCGGGCGCCTTCGTGGTCCTCGGCCTCGCCCGGCTGTGGCTCATCATTCCGGCCATCACCATCGCGCTTTGCCTGCATCTCGCGAGCTGGTTCCTGTTCCCGCAGTCCGCAGCCGCGATCCCGGCGCCGCAGGACGTGCTCGATACGCTCTACACACAGGCAGCCATCACCACATTCGGCATCATCTCCGCGGCCGTCTTCTATGCATTCCGTCTCGCGGAGAACGCCAAGGCCGAGACCGAAGCGCTGCTCCGCAACATCCTGCCCGATACGATCGTCGAGCGACTCAAGGCGAAGCCAGCCGAGCATGTCGCCGACACCTTCTCCGAGGCCTCGATCCTGTTTGCGGATATCTCGGGCTTCGTCGCGCTCGCAAGGCGTCTGGGCGCGAGCGAGACCGTGTCGCTGTTGAACAGGCTCGTGACGGTGTTCGATGACCTCGCGGAGCGTCATGGTGTCGAGAAGATCAAGACCATCGGCGACGCCTACATGGTTGCGTCCGGCATCCCCGAGCCGTCGCCGGATTTTGCGCACCGCCTCGCGCATATGGCGCTTGCCATGCAACAGGCGATCGAGGATGTACGCGCCGAGACGGGCCACGACATCACCATGCGCATGGGGTTGGCGACAGGGCCGGTTATGGCCGGCGTCATCGGCCGGCAGAAATTCAGCTACGACATCTGGGGCGACGCGGTGAACCTCGCCGCGCGTCTCGAGAACGCCTCCATGCCGGGCAGGATCCATATTTGCCCGGAGTCCCATGCGAGGCTGGCGGAGCACTTCGAGGTGGAGCCGCGCGGCGCAATCGAGATCAAGGGACTGGGGTCGCAGAGCACCTGGTTCCTGGGCGCGCCCCGCGCGCCCAAGAACGGTGCATGAGGCTCACACGCTGGGGCCGCCGCCGGACGGCAGGAAGCGCGCCTTGATGCGTTGAAACAGCGAGTCGCGCACGTCGCGGTAGGCGGCGAGCAAATGGTCGCGGTCGGCACTCTCGAGCAGAACGGTGGCATCGGGCGTAGGCCAGTACTCGATCTCGGCCGGCGTCACTCGCGTCATCTCGACCCCGTGGTGATGCGCCTCCGGCGACAGCGTGATGATGAGATCGAACGGCTCGGCCTCGTGCTCTTTGAGGGTCGTAGGCTCGTGGTCGGAAATGTCGATACCGATCTCGTCCATCACCGCGACCGCGTAAGGGTCCGTGATCCCGGCGCGCACGCCGGCCGAGGTGACGCGGACGCGGTCACCCATGAGATGGCGCAGGATCGCCGCTGCCATGGGGCTGCGCACGGCATTCAAGGCACACGCGAACAACACCGCCTGAGGCCCGTCGCCCTCGCGTGACACGAGGCTACCCCTTCCAATGCAAGGCCGAGATGAGCGTGAAGAGACGCCGTGCCGTGTCGAGGTCGATTTTGATCTTGCCTTCTAGCCGCTCGATGAGCACGCGGCTGCCCTCGTCGTGCAGGCCGCGCCTACCGACGTCGATCGCCTGGATACGCGAGGGCTGGGCCGAGCGGATCGCCTGATAGTAGCTGTCGAGCACCAGGAAGTAGTCTTTCATGATGCGCTTGAAGGGTGTGAGTGACAGATAGTGCGCAATGACCGGCTCGTCCGATTGCGACGCCTCGCTGAAAACGGTGAGCGCCAGGCGATCCTCGACGAGCCCGATCGTGAGACGGTAGGGGCCGTCGTCGCGGCCTTCGAGCTCGAACGAGTTGCCGTCGAGAAGGTCGTAGATCGCCACCTCCCGCTCGTGCTCGATGTTGGCATTTCCGCGCGCGATCGAGGCGGGATCCAGGACGATCTCGCTAAGCCGGTTCTTGGCTTCCACCGTCTCGCTGGAAGTGTCGGTGTCGGTCATGCCGATGCCCCTTTCTCGGAAAGCCGGATTTCGACCGACCGTCTGTGTGCTTCGAGCCCCTCCGCACGCGCCAGCGTCATGGCGGCCGGCGCGAGCTTGTCGAGGGACGCCGCGTCGAGCTTGAGAATGGACGTGCGCTTCATGAAGTCGAGCACGCCGAGCCCCGAGGAGAACCGCGCGCTGCGCGCAGTCGGCAGCACGTGGTTGGGTCCGGCCACGTAGTCGCCGATCACCTCGGGCGTGTACGCGCCGAGGAACAGCGCGCCCGCGTTGCGGATCTTCGCCGCGAGCGCATCGGGATCGCGGGTTGCGATCTCGAGATGCTCGGCCGCGATGCGATCGGCGAGCGGCGGCGCCTCCTCGTCGAGCGACGAGACGAGGATGATGGCGCCGAAGTCGCGCCAGCTCGCGCCCGCGATGTCGGCCTTGGGCAACTGCTGCACCTGCCGCAGAACCGCCGAGGCGACGGCATCGGCGAAGGCGGCGTCGTCGGTGAGCAGGATGGACTGGGCGGCCGTATCGTGCTCGGCCTGCGCCAGGAGGTCGGCGGCGATCCAGTCCGGATTGTTGTGCTTGTCGGCGATGACGAGCACTTCCGACGGCCCGGCGATGCTGTCGATGCCGACCGTGCCGAATACCTGCCGCTTGGCCGCCGCCACATAGGCGTTGCCCGGCCCGACGATCTTCGCCACCGGCTTGATCGTCTCCGTGCCATAGGCGAGCGCAGCGACACCTTGCGCGCCGCCCACGCGATAGATCTCCGACACGCCCGCGAGCTTGGCAGCCGCGAGCACGAGGGGATTGAGCTGACCCTTCGGGGTCGGCACGGCGATCACGAGCCGCTCGACGCCCGCGACTTTGGCCGGCACCGCATTCATGAGCACCGAGCTTGGATACGACGCAAGACCGCCCGGAACGTAGAGCCCGGCCGACTCCACCGCCGTCCACCGGTGCCCGAGCGTGACGCCGGCGCTGTCCTGATAGGTCTCGCTCGCGGGCAGATGCCGTGCGTGATGGTCCGCAATCCGGTCACACGCGAAGGTGAGCGCCTCGAGCGTCTCCGGGCTGCACGCGCGCACGGCATCGTCGATCTCGTGCTCCGCGACGCGGATCCCGATTGCGCCGAGGTCGACGGAATCGAACTTCTTGGAGAGGTCGATCAGCGCCCGGTCGCCGCGCGCCCGCACATCCGCGATGATGGCGCGCACGGCCTGGTCCACATCCTCCGACGCCTCCCGCTTGGTGGCGAGAAAGGCGTCGAACTGAGACGCGAAGCCGGGTTCCGATGTCGAAAGCCGCTGAGGCATTGAGTGCTCCGGTGGCAGGCCCTGCCGGAGAGGGCCTCTCTACGAATGGGCCCTTATAGGCGAGGGGCGCCCGGTGCGAAAGCCGCACATGCGTCACAGAAAGCACACCTGCGTCAGGATGTTCCGCCGGCTGTGGGAAAGCCGGTCTCTAGTCGCCCGCGTGCTCGGGCTTGTGCGAGGTAGCCCACGCGGCGCCGAGGTCCGAAAGCGCGGCTTCGATGCACTCGACCTGGAGCCGCACCGCGCCCCCGCCGGAAAAGGTCAGCGTAATCGTGCCGTGGGGCTCCTCGTGGGCCGCGAAGGTCAGCGTCAGGAGCGACAGCACCTGATCCTTCTTCGTAAGATCGAGGCCCTGCACCTGCGCGCCCGTAACATGCTCGAACCGCACGCCCGACCGCTTGCGCACGAAGCGCTCCGTCGCGTCCGCCGCCTTGGCGGCGTGGCTCCAGTCGAAACGATTGACGACGAAGGCGAAGCGCTGGTCGGTCTTGAGGTAGGCCATGTCTTCGATGCGCAACACGGCGTCCTGCAGATGCGCCGCGATGGTCGCAAGATCCTCGGCATCGAGCGCGATGAGCTTGAGATCCGACATGAGCGCGTCCCGTTCCAGTGTGTCGTCGCTGCTTGGATTATGATCCACGCTTCAGACCTTACCAGTCCGAAGCATGATCATAGGTCCGCACGAAAGCTAGCGGATGGAAAGCTCGGCGACACCGACGGCGAGGTTGAGACCCGTCTGGCCCTGGATGCTCACGGGCTGCAGCGCGATCGTGTCTTCGGAGCCGCCGAGAAGCACCTTGGCGCCGCCGCCGACACCGATCGCGACATCCGCGGTCGCGCCCGCATAGTTACCCCTCAGTCCGCCCTTGATGACATCGGACGGCGCGAGAACGGTCCAGATCAGCGTGCTTTCGTTGGTGACGCCGACATCGAGGCCGATCTTGGTAATGGAGGCGGTATAGTGCTCCGACCTGTTGGACAGGGACACGTAGGTGCAGTCGTAGGTCTTCTTCGAGCCGAGCACGAGACCCACGCCGGCGCCGCCCGTGCAGGTCAGCGTCCCGGCCTTCACCTTGGTCTGCGCGAGGGCAGGCTGAGCCACGGCGAGCGCCGCAAGGGCAGCGAGGGTTACGGCAAGCTTTTTCATGATGATCTCCCCGATCTTGGCAGGTGCGTGTTCACCCTGTCGCCTGCCCGACAGGGCAAGGTGTTGATCCACCTCAATTGCCCGGAAATATGACCGGAGGCGGGCAGAGCGGCAATCCCCACCCGATGTTTACGCTGACGCGAGGGGCGGCACGGCAGGCCGCGACAGGGCGCCGCGTCCCGCGCTATAGTTCGGCTTTTCCAGAGGTGGCCGGACCGAGGCTGGACCATGTTGGGTACCCCGTTCGATTTCGATTTCCTGGAACGGTTCAAGATCCCCCTGAAGCGGTTTTCGGCGGGGGAGAAGATCTTCCTCGAGGAGGATCCCGGCGACTACATGTATCTCGTGGTCGAGGGCAAGGTATCGATCGTGACCTACGGCACGGTGCTGGAGAACGTCGGCTTGCACGGCATCTTCGGAGAGCTGGCCCTGATCGATAACTCGCCCCGCTCGGCCGCGGCGCTCGCCGCCGAGGCGACTGAGGTGGCGCTGATCGACCGCGACACGTTTCTCGAGCTCGTGCGTCACAACCCGGCGTTCTCGCTCTACGTGATGCGCCAGCTCGCGACCCGCATCCGCCGCATGAACAAGAGCCTCTGAGATCAGCCCGCCGTCAGCCGCTCGATCCTGGCACCGCAGCGGGAGAGCTTCTCCTCGAGCCGCTCGAAGCCGCGGTCGAGGTGATAGACGCGGTTGATCATCGTCTCGCCCTCGGCCATGAGGCCGGCGATGACGAGCGAGACAGAGGCGCGCAGGTCGGTCGCCATGACAGGCGCGCCGCGCAGGCTTTTCACGCCTTTGATCGTCGCCGTGTCGCCATGCAGCTTGATGTCGGCGCCAAGACGCGCCAGCTCCTGCACGTGCATGAAGCGGTTCTCGAAGATCGTCTCGCGGATGACGCTGGTGCCGTGCGCGCGCGTCATGAGCGCCATGAGCTGCGCCTGCAGATCCGTCGGGAACCCGGGGAACGGCTGCGTTTCCACATCCACCGGCTCGAGCCCGTTTCCGTTGCGCGTGATGCGCACGCCGTTGTTCGTATCCGTGACGGTCGCGCCGGTCTGGGCAAGCGTTTCGAACGCTGTCTTGAGCAGGTCGCGCCGCGTTCCCTCGAGCACCACGTCGCCGCCTGTCGCGGCAACCGCGAACGCGAACGTCCCCGTTTCGATGCGATCGGGCAGCACCGTATGCACGGCGCCTTCGAGGCGCGTCTTGCCCTGGATGCGCAAGGTCGACGTGCCGATGCCCTCGATCTCGGCCCCCATCTTGACGAGGCACGACGCGACGTCGCCGACCTCGGGCTCGCGCGCCGCGTTTTCGATCACGGTTTCGCCCTTCGCAAGCGTCGCGGCCAGAAGCGCATTGTGGGTCGCGCCCACGGAGACCTTCGGGAAGACGATGTGCCCGCCGGTAAGCCCTTTGGGCGCGCGCGCGATCACATAGCCGCCGTCGATCTCGATCTCCGCGCCGAGATCGCGCAGCGCCGCGAGGTGCAGGTCGACCGGGCGCGTGCCGATGGCGCATCCGCCGGGCAGCGAGACTTTCGCCTGCCCCATGCGTGCGAGCAGCGGCCCCAGCACCCAGAAGCTCGCCCGCATGCGCGAGACGAGCTCATAAGGCGCCGTCGTGTCCGAGATGTCGCGCGCCGTGAGATGGAAGGTCTCGCCGAGATGAATCGCACCGCCCGAGCGTTTCCCGTCCACGGCCAGATCCACGCCATGGTTGCGCAGGATGCGCGCGAGCAGGTTCACGTCGGCGAGGTTCGGCACGTTCTTGAGCGTGAGCCGGTCTTCCGTCAGCAGCGACGCGATCATGAGCGGAAGCGCGGCGTTCTTCGCGCCGGAGATCGGGATCGAGCCGTTGAGCGGCTCGCCGCCGATGATCTTGATGCGATCCATGGAGTGTCAAAGCCTTTGCCGAATGGGTGCGGGCAGGCGAGCCTCGAGCTGTCGCGAATCCCTCGCCGCGAATTGCGTGATCGAAATCCTTAATCGCTTCCGGGTCCCGAGCGCAATTTTAAGTTCTCGTCGCGCTGAGGGTCGTCGGCAGCGCGCGGCCCAGAAAGCGCCTCGGTCTCGCTGGCACGCGCCCGCTTGGCGCGGACCAGCGCCTTGCGCCGCGCCAGGTTCTCGCGCAGCGCCTTGGCGAGGCGCTCTTCCTTGGTCGACGGCGGTGTTTTGCTGCTCATTCGTAGCGTCTCATCGATGAGAGATGCGCCGCAAGCTAAGCGCCCGCCCGCCGGAGGGCCACTGCGATCCCGTAAATGGCCAATCCAAAATTGATATCCACAGCACGCAACAACCATAGATAGGAATTATCAGCTGGCGATTATGTACTTTACAAAAGCCACCTTCTAGCGTACAGTGTACGAACTAGGAGGCGAAGCCATGGACCAACTACGACATATCCTGACCGCCAAAGTGGCGATGCTGGAGCAGTTGTGCCTCGCGCTGATGATAGATCGCGCATCGAAGGAGCCTGAACCACTGAAGTGGGTTGACGCTTTCGGAAAACGTTTCCGCGGGCAGGTTGAGAAGAAGGCCGCAACCCTCCCGAAAGAGCTTGAGACGGAAATTTCGTCAGTCGTGGCGCTAGAGGTGCTGGACACGTTTCTGGACAAGCTTCGTGGGGCGGTGGCGAAAAGAGACACGTAACGTCTACGTCGAACATGTCCCAAAGGGCCACGCCGATCTTTTCCTGAGAAGCCATCATGACCGACCTCACCAATCCGATTTTCACCGATGCCGATAAGGCCCGCGAGCACCTAGAGGCTCTGCGCTGGCCCAATGGCCCCGTGTGCCCACATTGCAAGAGCAAGCACGAGGCAATCTCCCGCGTCGAAAGCACGGGCAAGAAAACCAAAGAGGCTTACAAAGGCGGCAAGCATCGTCCCGCTCGCGCCGGCCTCTACTACTGCAACTTCTGCAAAGAGCAGTTCACCGTCCAAGTCGGGACCGTGCTCGAGAAAAGCCATGTGCCGCTCAACAAGTGGCTGGCCGCGTTCTACCTCATGTGCGCGTCCAAGAAGGGCTACTCGGCGCACCAGCTACACCGTACCCTTAGCGTCTCGTACAAGACGGCTTGGTTCATGGCCCACCGTATCCGCGAGGCCATGCGTAAGGGCGGCCTAGCCCCTCCTATGGGCGGCGAAGGCCAGCCCGTGGAGGCCGACGAGACCTACATCGGAAAGACCCAGTTCCCCAAGAGGTCTGGCCCTTGGCATATGCGCACTGTGCTGACGCTGGTCGAGCGCAGCGGTGAAGCGCGCAGCTTCCACTTGGACCGCGCCGACGCCGTTTCGATCATCCCTATCGTGAAGTACCACATCGCCCGCGAGGCGACCGTCATGACCGACCAAGCCAGCCATTACAAACCCTTGGCCCAACAGGGTCGCACGCACGAGTCCGTCAACCATGCCGCCGAGGAATGGGCTCGCGGCGAAGCGCATACAAATTCAGTCGAAGGCTACTTCTCGCTGTTCAAGCGCGGTATGCGCGGCGTCTATCAGCATTGCAGCGAGAAGCACCTTCACCGCTACTTGGCCGAGTTCGATTTCCGGTACTCAAACCGCGTCAAGCTGGGCATTGACGATACCGAGCGCACCCGCCGCGCGATCCTCGGCGGCGAGCGCAAGCGTCTTACCTATCGGCGGACTAACGGGACCAGATTTTAAGAAGCTGACGCGCAAGCTGATGAAGATCCGCGCTGCCACGCCGAAGAGGCGCAAGCGTGGAAAATTCAAATCTTCTTCTTGACTAGAATCGATGTAGCCTTGGGGCAGCGGCCACCCAACGTCGCAGAGAGTGTCGTCGAACGAAAAACCGCACGGGTGGTCCGTGCGGCGACTTCACTCAAAGCGATGGAGGGGCGATATGGAGCCGCCATAGCCTTCGACTGAAATGGCTTCGTTAGAAGCCGGACCTTCAGAGGTCTCTTCATACCGTCGTACCAGGACGGTCTTAGGCCTTAGACAGCAGGGGGATGGTCCGCGCCATCTCCCTGTTTGTTTATCTAGATCGATTCTCTTACCAAGATGCTACTTCCCCTTGCGCGGCGCCTTGCTGCGCTTGGGTTCATCCTTGTGCTTGGTTGGCGGCGTCTCAAGGGCTGCCTTGAGAGCCTTGTTCATGCGCTCAAGGGCGTCCTGACTGTCCTTGTCGTTCTTTTTTTGGGGCATCCTATGTCCACGCCAGAGCAGCAGCAGCAAGCGTCCACGAATCTACACGTCGCGAGATCAAAAGCCATCGAGCAGTACAGTGCTCTAGAGCAATCCATGTGCAGGCTCTTCGGCCACGGCGTCGGGGCCGAGCCTGAGTACGCCGGCATCGTGTTCTTCAAGATTACGAGCGCTCGCAGCAGGCTAGTAATCGTCGAAAAGCTACTCCGAAAGCGGCTTGGCGATCGCTACAATAGCTCCTTCTGGAACCCATTATTCAGAGATTTGAAACTCATAGACGAGAAGCGAAACCAGATCGTGCACTGGACGACTGTAGTCGAGATTGGAGGGGGCCCCCCAACTGCGAAACTCGTGCCTCCAAACCTCTACGAGATAATGACCACGCTTCCGCAAGCTTGGGATGCCGGCCGCCTCGAGGACTTCACGCATCAGTGCGATTACTACACGCGCTTGCTCAACGTTTTCGAGTCAGCGGAGTTCGGCAACCACCTGCCGCCGGGCATTCGGCAATCATGGCGCGAAATATGTCAGCAACCACCAGCCTATCCGCCTCCAGATAGTCATCCGCTAAGCCGGAACTACAAAGGACCTTGAAGCCGGCCTCTATCATCTCCGGCGTGATCTCGGCGGCTGGGCTACCTGATTGATTTTCCTCGCACATCTGCCGTAACTTTTGTAAAGTATATAATCCCCTATCAGCTCCTACATACGCCATCGTTGACAAGATAACGGTTAACGCTTTGCCTGAGTGCATCCACAGCGTGCAGTGTGGGCGTGCGTTATGACGGTGGGGTGGGGCTTATCGGGGAGCGGCGGCAGCCGGCGCAGCGGCGCTGGGCACGCCCTGGTTGCGGCCCTTGTGACGATAACGGTCTGGTCCCTTCCGGCGTCCGCGGGTCCCGAAACGCAACCGAGCGGCCGGCAGGTATGGGCCGGCGCGGACATCTCGAAAAACGTCTGGCTCGTTTACTCCGGCGTGACCATCGCGCCCTGGGGCGGCATGCACGACGACGGCTGGCGCTTCCGCTCCGCGGGCGGCTACGGCGAATACGAGTACGATGGCAATGACGCCAGCGGCCCGGCCCGCTTCCACGCGCAGACCTATTACGCCGATCTGCTCGTCGGCTACCTGAAGCGGTTCGGGGATCTGACGGCCAAGGGGTTCGTCGGCGCGTCCATCATCAGCCACGACATCTCACCGCTCGATCCCGAAACCGTCGCCATCGGCGAGGAGGTGGGCGTCAAGGGCGTGATCGAGCTGTGGCTCAACATCGGCGCAAGCGCCTGGGGCCAGCTCGATCTGTCGTGGTCCTCGGCGCACAACACACGCGCCGCCCGCGGCCGCCTCGGTTATCGCGTGTGGCCCAAGCTATCGCTGGGTCTGGAAGGCGGCCTCAACATGGACTCGCAGGGCGCGTGCCGCATGGATGCGCTGAGCGGCTCCGGATGCCGGTCGCTGTCCGGAGATCCGATCGATGGCACCGAGCTCCTGGACTACGCCCGCGCCGGCGCCTTCGCGCGCTACGAATGGGGCCAGGGCGAGGTTTCGGTCTCGGCCGGCGTCCTGGGCGACAGCTTCTCGACCAACGGCGACACCGAAATCGCCCCCTACGTCACCCTCAACTGGCTGACCCAGTTTTAAGGCGGATCGGCCGCCAGGGCGCGCACAACTTATTGAAAACGAAAGACATATTAAATTTAGGCGCGGCCCCGCAGCACCCGGCCCTCCGAATCCGCATGCCTTGACGGGGCCATAATCCTCCTCCACAAAAAGAACGAATGTTCGTTTTGTTTCTCGGGTAACAGCGCGTCCCCGCCGGATTGCGCACCGTTGCACCCGCCTGGAAAAACACGATGCCGAAACTCAAACCCGAAACGCAGCAGGCCCGCCGCGAGCGCATCCTCGACTCGGCGGAGATCTGCTTTGCGCGCGCGGGCTTCCACCGCTGCACCATGCAGGACATCTGCAAGGAGGCGGGGATCAGCCCCGGCGCGCTCTACGTCTATTTCGCCTCCAAGGAGGACCTGATCGCCGGCATCGTCGATCGCGATCGCGCCAAGCTCGCCTCCGAGCTGGCGGAACTCTCCAAGGCGCCGGATCTGCTCGCAGCCCTCGCCAAGCTCGGCGAGCACTACACGGTCGAGGAGCCGCACTATAAGCGCGTGCTTGGCATCGAGATCGGCGGCGAGGCGACACGCAATCCCGCGGTCGGCGAGACGTTCCGCTCCGTCGACGTCTTCTGCCGCCAGGCCTTCGAGCAAGTCTTCGCGCGCGCAGAGCAGGACGGAAAGATCGCGCCCAAGGACGATGCGCACACCCTCGCCGAGGTCGTATCCGTGATCGGCGACGGACTGTTCTGGCGCCGCGCCGTCGACCCCGATTTCGATGTCCACAAGGTGCTGCCCGTTCTCGTGCGCGTCGTGAGCATGCTTTTGAACCCCGTCGAGCCGGGCGCTCCGATCTCGGTGGCGGCGCCACCCGCAGCCGCCGCGCCCAAGTCCAAGTCAAAGCCCAAGTCGAAGACCGAGGCGTCCCCATGAGAACGCGTCTGCTTGTCATTGTCGCTGGTCTCG
The DNA here is from genome assembly GCA_964508485.1 of uncultured Hyphomicrobium sp. GTDB lineage: Bacteria > Pseudomonadota > Alphaproteobacteria > Rhizobiales > Hyphomicrobiaceae > Hyphomicrobium_C. Next base: position 11,718 of record CAZDUD010000082.1, read on the forward strand.
TCGGGCTCGGCGTTGCGGCCTATCAGTCGGGTATCGTCGAGCCGTATCTCGCCTCGTTCGCCGCCAAGCGCGAGGAGGCCAGGAACACGGCGAAGGCAGGACCGCCCGCGCCTGCCGTGACGGTCGTCGAAGCGGCGCCATCCGACTTCGTCGAGACGGTTCTCGTCACCGGCTCGTTCGTGCCGCGCGAGGAGATCCTCGTGGCGCCGGAGGTCGATGGCCTGCGCGTGCTCGAGCTCAAGGCCGAGGAGGGCGATCTCGTGAAGAAGGGCGACCTTCTTGCCGTTCTCGTCACCGAGCAGATCGAGACCCAGCTTGCGGCCAACGAGGCTGCGCTCGCCAGCGCAACGGCGTCCATTGCGCGTGCAAAGAGTGCGATCCTCGAATCGGAAGCGCGCCTCATCGAAGCGAAAGCGCAGCTCGAGCGCGCGCGCCCGCTCGCGCAATCGAAGTATCTGTCCGAAAGCGTGCTGGACCAGCGCGCGGCGGCGGAAAAGACTGCCGAGGCCCAACTCGAATCCGCAAAGGGCGCTCTTGCCCAGGCTGAAGCCGAAAAGAAGCAGATCGAGGCGCAGCGCAGCGAGCTGATGTGGCGGCGCGGCCGCGCCGAGGTGCGCGCGCCCGCCGACGGTATCGTGAGCAAGCGCGCCGGCCGCATCGGCGGCATTGCGACCGCGAGCACGCTGACGGGCGGCGACACCATGTTCCGGATCATCCAGGACGGCGAGATCGAGCTCGACGCCGAGGTTGCCGAGACCCATCTCTGGAAGGTGAAGCCCGGTCAGGCGGCCCGCGTCACCGCGCCGGGCGGCGTGGAGGTCGCGGGCACCGTGCGCCTCGTCGCCCCCGAGGTCGACAAGACGACGCGCTTGGGACGCGTCCGCATCTTCCTCGGCAACAATCCAGCGCTGAAGGTCGGCTCCTTCGGACGCGGCACTATCGAGACCCGCCGCGGCCGCGCCATCGCCGTCCCGCTCTCGGCGGTCCTTCATTCCGATGACGGGGCGAGCGTCCAGGTCGTCGTGGACGGCAAGGTTGCGACACGCCGCGTCAAGACCGGCCTCGAGACCGCCGGCCAGATCGCGATCGAGAGCGGTATCGCGGCGGGCGATCTTGTGGTTGCCAAGGCGGGCACGTTCCTGCGCGACGGCGATGCGGTGCGCCCCGTCGCTCCCGACGCGCGCGTCAGCAAGTCGACCGACGGGGCCACCCAATGAATATTTCGGCCTGGTCGATCCGCCATCCGGTGCCCTCGCTGGTCCTGTTCATGGTCCTGCTGGTGCTGGGCCTGACGAGCTTCCAGATCCTGCCGGTCACGCGCTTCCCGAACATCGACGTGCCCGTCATCCAGGCGCGCATCTATCAGTCGGGCGCCGCGCCGTCGGAGCTCGAGACCCAGGTGACGAAGCGCATCGAGGACGCCATTGCCGGCGTCAACGGCGTGAAGCACATCACCTCCGCCGTAACCGAGGGCTCCTCCGTCACCACGGTCGAGTTTCGCCTCGAGATCGATCCCGACCGCGCCTTGAACGACGTCAAGGATGCCGTCCAGCGCATCCGCACCGACCTGCCGCGCACCATCGAGGAGCCGGTCGTCACCCGCATCGAGATCGAGGGCCTTCCCGTCGTGACCTACGCGGCGCGCGCGCCGGCCATGACGCCGGAGGAGCTGTCCTGGTTCGTCGACGACACGCTGGTGCGTCTTCTGCAGGGCGTGCGGGGCGTGTCCGAGGTCAAGCGCATGGGCGGCGTCCTGCGCGAGATCCGCGTCAACCTCGATCCTGATCGGCTGCTCGCCTTCGGCGTGACGGCAGGCGAGGTCAACCGCCAAGTCCGCGCATCCAACGTCAACCTCGCTGGCGGACGCGGCGAGATCGCGGGGCGCGAGCAGGCGATCCGCACGCTCGCAAGCAAGCAGACGGTGGCGGAGCTGGCGCAGACGATGGTCGCGCTGCCGGGCGGCCGCAAGGTCCGCCTCGATCAGCTCGGCACCGTGACCGATGAGGTCGAGGAGCCGCGCACGTTCGCCAAGCTCGACGGGGAAGGCATCGTCGCCTTCTCGATCTCGCGCGCCAAGGGCGAGAGCGACACGGTCGTTGCTGACGCCGCCGCAAAGAAGATCGAGGAGATCAGGAAGCTCTACCCGGACGTGGAGCTGCAGCGCATCGACAACACGGTCGACTATACTTACGGCGTCTACCAATCGACGATGAAGACATTGCTGGAAGGCGCGGTGCTGGCCATCATCGTCGTGTTCCTGTTCCTGCGCGACCTGCGTGCCACCGTCATCGCCGCCATCGCGCTGCCGCTGTCGATCATACCGGCCTTCTGGGCCATGTCGGCGATGGGGTTCTCGCTCAACCTCGTGAGCCTGCTCGCGATCACAATCGTGACGGGCATCCTCGTCGACGACGCCATTGTCGAGATCGAGAACATCGTGCGTCACATTCAGATGGGCAAGACGCCGTATCGCGCGGCCCTGGAGGCCGCCGACGAGATCGGGCTCGCGGTCATCGCCATCACGACCACCATCATCGCCGTGTTCATGCCGGTGTCGTTCATGGGCGGCATCGCCGGGCAGTACTTCAAGCAGTTCGGCCTGGTGGTGGCCGCCGCCGTCTTCTTCTCGCTGCTCGTCGCGCGCCTGATCACGCCGCTGCTCGCCGCCTACTTCATGCGCCCTCACGAGCACGTGCCGGAGGAAGGCCGCCTCATGAAGGTCTATACGCGGCTCGTCGGCTGGTCCGTGCGCCACCGCATCGCCACCGTGGCCATGGGGCTCCTGATCTTCATGGGCTCTGTCGGCAGCTTCTATCTCTTGCCGTCGGGCTTCCTGCCGCAGGAGGACTCGGGCCGCATGCTGCTCGGCGTCGAGCTGCCCCCCGGCACCAAGCTCGCCGACACGGAGACGGCAACCGACGAGGTCACCCGCCGCATCACCGCACGCCCCGATGTGGAAAGCGTCTTCGTGCTTGGCGGCACGCTGCTCGGCAGCGGCGAGGAGGTCCGGAAGGCAACGCTGATCGTTACGCTGAAGCCACGCGATCAGCGCGTGCTGCCGCAAAGCCGCATCCGGGAGGAGATCGGCCGCAACCTGTCCGACATCGCCGACATCCGCTACTTCTTCCTGCAGGACGACGGCCAGCGTGAGATGCAGCTCGTCGTGACCGGGCGCGACGGGGAGGCGGTCAACAGGGTTGCCGCCGAGCTGACGAGCCAGGCAAAGCGCATCCCGGCGCTCGAGAACGTCGTCTCGACGGCGGAGCTCGATCGCCCGGAGCTGCGAGTCTATCCGCGCTCCGAGGTCGCCGCCGAGCTCGGCATCACGACGGAAGCCATCTCGGAAGCCGTGCGCATCGCCACCATCGGCGACATCGGCGCCAACCTCGCCAAGTTCGACGTCGGCGAGCGCCAGGTGCCGATCCGCGTCCAGATGAAGACGAGTGCCCGCGAGAGCCGCCAGCTCCTGGAGGAGCTCAAGGTCGCCACGACGTCGAATACGGCCGTGCCGCTCTCGGCCGTGGCGACGTTCGACTACGGCCAAGGCCCGACCGCCATCGACCGCTACGACCGCACGCGCCGCATCGTGCTCGGCGCGGACCTCGTGACCGGAACCCCGCTCGGCGACGCCGTCAACGCCGTGATGGCCTTGCCCGCCGCAAAGGACCTGCCGCCCGGTGTCGAGATCAAGCAGTTCGGCGCCGCCGAGATCATGGGCGAGGTGTTCGAAAGCTTCGAGCAGGCCATGGGCGCCGGCCTGATGATGGTCTACGCGGTGCTCGTGCTGCTGTTTGCGAGCTTCCTGCAGCCCATCACCATTCTTTTCTCGCTGCCGCTTTCCATCGGTGGCGCCATCACGGCCCTGGCCCTGACCGGCAACGCCATTAGCTTGCCGGTCGTCATCGGCGTGCTCATGCTGATGGGTATCGTCACCAAGAACGCGATCATGCTGGTGGACTTCGCGGTGGAGGAGATGCGCAAGGGTGTTCCGCGCGCCGAGGCCATCGTCGATGCCGGCCGCAAGCGCGCCCGTCCCATCATCATGACCACCATCGCCATGGTGGGCGGCATGCTGCCTTCGGCCTTGGCACTCGATTCGGGTGGCGAGTTCCGCGCCCCCATGGCCATTGCCGTCATCGGCGGCCTGATCTCGTCGACGGTGCTGAGCCTCCTGTTCGTGCCCGCCGTCTTCGCCTTGATGGACGACGTCTCGGGCGGGATCTGGCGCCTCTTCAGCCGCCATATCGGAGAAGCCGACGAGCCCGAGGAGGGCCCGCCGCGCCTCCTGCCGCGACCGCGACCGGCCGAATAGTCAGATCGGTTTCGCAGCCCATGCGGCGGCACGCGTCCCCGTCAGCGCCGAGATCGATTTGAGCCCGCGGTCGCGGCATGCCTGCGCCAGATGGTCCTTGATGCGTCCGATCAGCCCCGGACCCTCGTAGACGAGCCCGGTGTAGAGCTGCAGCAGGCTGGCTCCGGCCTCGATTTTGGCGAGCGCCGTCTCGGGGCTATCGATCCCGCCGATGCCGATCAGCGGAACCTTGCCCCCGGTCGCCTGGTAGACGCGCGCCAGCATGACCGTCGAGCGCTGGAACAGCGGACGGCCCGAGAGACCGCCCGCCTCCTTGGCCGCCGGGTCGGTGAGGCCCGCCCG